>NZ_LZOX01000002.1:0-322548 GCF_001679495.1 Haemophilus sp. CCUG 66565
CTTTGTCAGTTGCAGTTTGTGCTGAACCTGCTGCTTCAGCCGCTTTATCAGATGCAGTCTTAGCTGAGCCCGCTGCCGCTGTTGCTGAGGTTGCCGCTTCGCCCGCCTTCGTATTAGCAATATCACGAGCCGCTTCTGCCGCCACTTTCGCTTTGTCTGCTTCTGTCGCTGAGTTCGCTGCATTACCCGCAGCTGCTTCTGCACGTGCAACAGATTGATTGATCTCGTTAAGTTTAGTAGTTACAGTTTTTGCTGCGTTTTTAGCCTCTATAATTGAGTTCTTAGAATCAGCATTTAATTTGTAAGTTACTGCATTATTTTCATATGCAACATCTAATCCATCGCCAGCTTTGAAATCAAGCGTATTATTAACATTATTAACTGCTGATGTGCCTTTGTTACTCATTGTTTTAATGTCATTGCCATTTACTTTGAACTTATATTCCGTTTTAGCAATTTCATCAGCTGCTTTAATTACATGATAAAGTTGTGAACCAGTAATTACATCACTCGATGTATCAGAGATCTCACCAGCCCCAACATTTTGGATCTGGCGTTTAATAGTGTTATTACCAAAACTTACAGTGCCATTATCGGTTGCGGCAACGCCTGTAGATAAGGTTGCGTCACCAATTTTGAGGCCACTTACTGTATGTTTAGCCGATGTACTTGAAGATTCACCAATAGCAATATCGCCAGATTTATTAGCAACTGCACTTTTACCTAAGGCAATACCAGAATTTGCACCAGAGGCAACATTAGCACGGTCACCAATGCTAATCCCTGTAACAGCCTCTGTTTTAGCACTATTACCTAAAGTAATAGAATAACTTGCAGCTGCTTTCGCTTGTGCACCATTACCAATTACAATAGCTTGAGTTGCACCACTTTCCGATTTTGCTTGATTATCTTTTGCATCATCGCCCAAGCCACCAATTACAATAGATCTTGAGGCACCGGCTGTCGCTTCCGGGCCAATTGCAACTGTTCTATCCCCATCTGCTTTTGCGTAAGCACCAATGGCGACAACCCTTTCCATCGTTGCGCTTGCATTTTGACCAATAACAACAGAATTTTCTTTTGCTGCAGTAACATTTGTACCAATAGCAACGGTATTTTCTTTTGTTGCAGTAACACTTGTACCAATAGCAACTGTATTTGTACCGCTTACCTTTGTTGCGTTACCTAAAGCAATTGAACTTTCAGCGCTCGCTTTCGTACCCTGACCTAAAGCAATGGAATTTCTGCGTTCAACTGTTGCACCATTACCAATAGCAATTGCATTCACTGCGCCATTACCAACACCTGTATCTATTGCAGTAATATTGGTGTCGTTACCAATCGCAATTGCACCGCTTGCAGCTGTAATTTTGCTATTATTACCAATCGCAATAGCATTTGCAGAACCCACATTGTATGACAGATTACGAAGAATAGTACTGCCTGCACCAAAAGCAATTGCGCCAGCTGAACCCTCAACTTGAGCAAGCTTACCAATGGCAATTCCATTAATTGATTCACTAAATTGGCTTCCCCAATAGTTATTAACGTTTGCTCCAGTACCAATCGCAATAGAATCTTTAGCAAAAGCATTTGCATAGACACCCGAAGCTATAGAGCGATCTGCTTGTGCCCCACTTGCTTCGGCATATTTACCATTATTGTCTTTTGTTTGACCATCCGATGCATTGGTGATGCTACTATTATTTCGTCCTTCATAATTGAATGTTGCTTTAGTACCATCAGCTTTTAATAACGCTTCATCTCTAGTATTTCCATTGGAATTAACATGCGAATATCCCATGATATCTACTTTATCAGCTTTAACTTCATTGAATGTCTCTAATGCTGTTTTTACACTTGTAGCTGTTGCAACTGTATTTGTTGCAACTGTATTTGTTGGATTATTGGCTGCTACAGCTGTAATGCGTTCGTTATTTTTAGTTACACTAATATCACTGGTATTTACGCCAATGTTAACGGTACTTTTATTCGTGGAGTCTAAAGTCGTTGATACGTTTACATAATTACCGTTTGCTTTAAAAATAACCGTGTGATCGTTATTCACGCGACCTGTTACTGTATCTTTATTGTCTGAGTTGTGACCAATATTCCAACCGGTATAATTTCTTACATAGTAAAGTTGTGATCCATTTACAGCATCGAAACTATCGGCTGACATACGGCCTGCAGCCACGTTTTGGATTTGGCGATACATTTTGTTATCGCCATTTTTTCCTCCTATAGAGAGGATGGAAACTGTTGTTTTATCTTTTGATTCATTAAGAGGAGTTATAGTGCTTTCTGTTACATTAAATTTATTATTTGTATTAGAATTAGATTTTATAGTCATTGCATCTACTTTATTTAATGCAACATTGTTGATTGCTCTACCTGCGTTAATAATAGCATTGAGATTTGTTTCATTGTTTTGTCGATTATAATTTGTTACAGCGGTAGTATATGTATTTTCAAGAGCTGACGTATTTATATTGTCAGCTTGACCTTGCCCCTTCGGGTTAATTCGTGAATATGATCCAAGATAAACGGCATCATCATAGCCATTGTACTTTCCACCACTTCCCGAGTCAGTACCGATGGAAACAACATTACGACCAATTGCTTGCATTCCTGCACCAATAGCTATTGTTCCCATACCTTGTGAACCACCTTTTCTGTTACTATTGGAGCCTATAGCGATAGAATTCCAACCAGATGCGGTAAGGTTATCATTACCGATAGCAAGTTGCTTACCTCCTACTGAGGCTGGTTCGTTGCCCTCTTCATCTTTTCGTCCCGCTTGTGCATAGCCAAAAGCGAATGAGGCTGATGCTTTATCATAAACTCCAACAGCATATTTACCATTTCCGTTTTGTCTAAGCACTTCGCCTTTACCAGCGTGAAAAGTTGTGTTTCCATCAATATTTGCTAAAGCCATCGCTTCGTTTGTGAATCCCAAGCAAAGGGATAGTAATGATAGTTTTAATGTCGATTTAATTGTTATAGATTTAGATTGATGACTAGTAGAAGTAGAAGATGCTTTTACAGCACCTTTTGCCAATTCTGATACAACTTCTAAACGTTGAGTGGTTTTGTTCCAAATAATTTTAAAAATGTTGTTCATGGGGTAGTCTTAAGTTATTAAAATTTATAGAAATTTCTTTTGTGGGTTACTGAATTATTTTTATTTTGTTTTAATAAGGCTAAATTTAAAACAAAATTGGCGCATTCTGTCATAAAAGTAAGAATAAGAATATTGTTTTTTTGTAAAGAATTGTAAAGGATTACATGATGAATAAAGGGAAGATGTTGTGAGTGTTTATCATTAAAATGATTTGATGTATTACGTGCTAAAAAATATAGATTTTTTCTTGACAAGGTATTGTAAGCTCATTAAAATTCGCGCCCTATTCCTTGTGATACAAAGTTTATTCCTCCTTAGTTCAGTCGGTAGAACGGTGGACTGTTAATCCATATGTCGCTGGTTCAAGTCCAGCAGGAGGAGCCAATTTTTCTTTTGGTTTAGAGTTTGTTTGTCTCCTTTTACAAATTCTAAATTAGCAACCAAAAGATTTTGAGCCCATCATGTTGATGGGCTTTATTTTTAACTTCAAAATAGGATTTTGCTTCCGCCAGTTGAGATGGTTGTGCCGTATAACAAACTCAAGGCAAAAAATAGCATTATTCCACCTGCGATTAATTTCACGATACTTTCGCTTTTTCCTTTCGTATGTTCTGAACTATACCAACGCCCTAAGTGAATCGCGGTATTTCGCGCATAACGTACAATTCCTGCGAAGGCTGACAGCATAAGTCCTGTGCCGAAAGACATGGCCAATACAGCTAAAATTCCCCAGCCATAAAGATCAAGCATATAAGCTAAAAATAAAACGAAAATTGCACCGCTACATGGTCGCATGCCAATTGTTAGAATCACGAGAAATTGTGATTTTAGATTAGTTGCTTGTGCAGTTTGCGTAGGGCTTGGCAAATGTTGGTGTCCACAGCTACAAGTGTTTGGTTGAAAAGTGCGGTTATTTTTCACCGCACTTTTTTCGTATAGGGGGAGGGGATTTAGGGATTTAATGGCTAATTTAGATTTTTTACGATAGGCACGTAAGCCTTGCCAAATCCAATAACAGCCGAGAAATATCAATAATAGCAAGGCAGATCGTTCTAACCAAAGCTGACTTAATTTGAAATAACGTGATGATAGATTAAGTACCACAACGAGCAATGTGGTTGCTGTAATCGCGACAATGCCTTGCATTAAGGAAGAAAGTAAACTCAAGATAGTGCTTTGTTTTAATTGACTTTCATGAGTAGAAAGATAGCTGGCGATAATAAATTTGCCGTGTCCTGGCCCTAGGGCATGGAGTACGCCGTAAACAAAGCTGGCCAAAATAAGCGTGACGCCTGCCTTGATGCTATTATTTTGAATTTGATGTAAATTTTCCGAAATAAGTTGATTAAAATCTTTTTGCCATGCAGCAATATGTAAGAAAAACCAAGGGGAAAAATAGCCAAGTAAGGCAAGTGCAATCACTAATAACACGAGCCCAGTTTTATTTTTTTTCATTTCTACTCACATTGAATTATTATTTTT
The DNA here is from genome assembly GCF_001679495.1 of Haemophilus sp. CCUG 66565. Classification (NCBI taxonomy): domain Bacteria; kingdom Pseudomonadati; phylum Pseudomonadota; class Gammaproteobacteria; order Pasteurellales; family Pasteurellaceae; genus Haemophilus; species Haemophilus sp. CCUG 66565. The sequence goes on from NZ_LZOX01000002.1 coordinate 4,607, forward strand.
TGCGCGAACATTACGCCTAAGGAATCATCTTCGTTCTTTTGGGATTTATCAAGTGAAGATGCGTAGGCTTGGATTTTTTCATCCACATTAGGTTCAATTAATTTTCCTTGGCAATTTTTCGGAAGTGCGGAAAAATCTACCGCACTTTTTGAGGCGTAAGTCATCGCCACATAATAAGTGGGATCGTAAGTTTGTAAGCTAAATGCGTTTTTTTCTAACTTTTGAGAATGTGCGAGAGGAACATCAAAATAATATTGTAGCTGTAATCCTTGGATTTTTACCCCGTAATTTTTGGGGTGTGAAGAATATTTGATTTTGTTGTTTTGAGCGTCATATAGATAGCTAAAATAATGTTCACTCACAATATTTCCCATGACATCATCGATGAGTTTTTGCTGATCATTTTTTGTTTTAGCCTGTTTCATATCATAAATAACTGCGGACGAACTTGGTTCATCCAGAGTCCATTTCATTGATAAGCCGGTGAGTTGATTATTTTCTATGATAGGCGTGGTTTGCATATCTATAAATGCATGGGGGTGAGCTAAAACACTGCAACTAAAGAATAGACCGAGTAATAATGAATACGTTTTCACAAAAAATCCTAATTATTTTGAACGCTAGCATTAGAAGTTGTTTATTCTACACGCAAAAACGAATTTTTCTGTCAAAAATGTTGATGTAAATCAAAAAAACTCTCAATAGCATTTCCCTCGTCTCTGAATATTCAGTAACATAGCTCCCGTCAAGTGATTGCTTGATATTCATAAAGTTCCTAAATAAAATAATCATAAATATAGCTAAACTACTTTCCTGCCACCCGTTTCGGGTGGTTTTTTTTATCTATTATTTGCCTATTGTTAGGCAAATAAAGAAACTTCAAGTAAAATGACAGCACTTTTTTATTAGATAAAGGATAAATATGTCAACTCAATTTGTATATACGATGCATCGTGTCGGTAAAGTAGTGCCGCCGAAGCGTCATATTTTGAAAGATATTTCTTTAAGCTTTTTCCCTGGCGCTAAGATCGGGGTTTTAGGTTTAAATGGTGCGGGTAAATCAACCCTTTTACGCATCATGGCGGGCGTAGATAAAGAATTTGAAGGGGAAGCTCGTCCACAGCCAGGAATCAAAATCGGTTATCTTCCGCAAGAACCAAAATTAGAACCGCAACAAACTGTTCGTGAAGCAGTGGAAGAAGCGGTTTCTGACGTGAAAAATGCACTGACTCGTTTAGATGAAGTGTATGCGCTTTATGCGGATCCAGATGCGGATTTTGATAAATTAGCGGCAGAACAAGCCAATCTTGAAGCCATTATTCAAGCGCATGATGGGCATAATTTAGATAACCAATTAGAGCGCGCCGCTGATGCGTTACGTTTACCTGATTGGGATGCCAAAATCGAACATTTATCTGGTGGTGAGCGTCGCCGTGTAGCACTTTGTCGCTTATTACTCGAAAAACCAGACATGCTCTTATTAGACGAGCCAACCAACCACTTGGATGCGGAATCTGTGGCATGGTTAGAGCGATTCTTACATGATTATGAAGGCACTGTTGTGGCAATTACCCACGACCGTTATTTCTTAGATAACGTAGCGGGCTGGATCTTAGAGCTTGACCGTGGCGAGGGTATTCCTTGGGAAGGCAACTATTCTTCTTGGTTAGAGCAAAAAGAGAAACGCTTAGAGCAAGAACAAGCAGCTGAAAATGCGCGTCAAAAATCCATTGCGAAAGAGTTGGAATGGGTGCGTCAAAATCCAAAAGGCCGTCAAGCGAAAAGCAAAGCACGTATGGCGCGCTTTGATGAGTTGAACTCTGGCGAATATCAAAAACGAAATGAGACTAACGAACTCTTTATTCCACCTGGTCCACGCTTAGGTGATAAAGTGATTGAAGTGCAAAACTTAACCAAATCTTATGGCGACCGCACTTTAATTGATGATTTATCTTTTAGTATTCCAAAAGGTGCAATCGTAGGGATTATCGGGGCAAATGGTGCAGGTAAATCAACCTTATTCCGTATGCTTTCTGGACAGGAACAGCCAGATAACGGCACAATTACGATGGGTGAAACCGTGGTGTTAGCCTCTGTTGATCAGTTCCGTGACTCAATGGATGATAAGAAAACCGTGTGGGAAGAGGTCTCTAACGGCCAAGATATTCTGACTATCGGCAACTTTGAAATTCCAAGCCGCGCTTATGTAGGGCGTTTCAACTTTAAAGGTGTAGATCAACAAAAACGAGTGGGCGAATTATCGGGTGGTGAACGTGGTCGTTTACACTTAGCTAAACTTCTACAACGTGGTGGAAACGTGCTGTTATTGGACGAACCAACCAATGATTTAGACGTTGAAACCTTGCGTGCCTTAGAAAATGCAATTTTAGAATTCCCAGGCTGTGCAATGGTGATTTCCCATGACCGTTGGTTCTTAGACCGTATCGCAACGCATATTTTAGATTACGGTGATGAAGGCAAAGTGACATTCTACGAAGGTAACTTCTCAGACTACGAAGAGTGGAAAAAGAAAACCTTAGGCGATGCAGCGACTCAGCCGCATCGTATTAAATATAAACGTATTGCGAAGTAATTTATATTGAGAAAGTGCGGTTGATGTTGACCGCACTTTTCTTACTTTTTTGGGAGTGATTATGCTAGTTTATTTACATATTTTTTTCGCCTTTTTAAGTTTTGCCTTGTTGGTGATTCGTGGAGCAATGCAGCTTACTGGCAAAAACTGGCGTTCGATAAAATTATTAAAAATTTTACCGCACTTATCAGATACCTTGTTGATTGTTTCTGGTGTCGTCATTTTATATCTCTTTGCTTTTGGTATTGAATGGTGGTTGATAGCTAAATTCGCATTACTGATTTTGTATATCGTGTTTGCTGCAAAATTTTTCAGTAAAAAAGTTTCTCAACCCAAAAGTATTTTCTTTTGGCTTGCTTGCGTAAGTTTTATTGGTGCGATCTTAATTGCCTATTTAAAATAAAAGATGCCATTTCGCCAGCTTCAAATTTTAATCAGAAAAACTTTGCCGCTTGTGCCTGATAACGTATTCATTATTGGTGAAAGCGGCGTTGCTTTTTCTAAAGCAACGAATTTGCTCGGACAAGAATTTGAACATATTTTATTTGATGGACGAAATGGCATTCATCTTGAAGCGCTAGCTATTGCCGCTGGAACACTGAAAATAGGCGGTACACTTTGTTTAGTGTTATCTGATTGGGAAAATTTATCTTTGCAACTTGATCAAGATAGTTTACGTTGGAATGGAAATCAGTCAACAATCGCCACGCCTAATTTTATTGATCATTTCAAACAGTGCATTGAACGCTATCATTTCCCCATTTTGAGAGAGGAAAGTGCGGTTGAATTTCCTACGGTTTTTTATTCTAACGAACTTCATAAAAATGCTACGTTAGCGCAACAACAAATTATCGAGAATATTTTACAGGCCGATCAGGATATTTATTTTCTAACCGCCAAGCGGGGAAGAGGAAAATCCGCATTATTGGGGATGCTCGCTAATCAAATTCAAGCGCCAGTTTATCTCACCGCACCGAATAAAAGTGCGGTGTATTCGGTTATTGAATTTTCAGAACGAGAGATAGAATTTATCGCCCCAGATGAACTGACTATTCGGTTACAAAATGAACCAGATTTTAGTCAATCCGCTTGGTTGCTCGTAGATGAAGCAGCGATGATCCCATTGCCGTTATTGCAAGAATATTCTCAATATTTTCAACATATTGTCTTCAGCACAACAATTCATAGCTACGAAGGAACGGGACGTGGTTTCGAATTAAAATTTAAACGAAAAATTCACCGTACTTTTCAGCATTTTGAGCTTAAACAGCCTCTACGTTGGCAAGAAAATGATCCGTTAGAACATTTTATTGATGATCTTTTGTTACTAAATGCTGAAGATGAGTTTCAGCAATTTCCTTTTCGACCTCATCTCCCTTATCAAATTCGAGAAGTGCAAAAACCTCATCATATTGCAGATTTTTATGGCTTAATGACATTGGCGCATTATCGAACGTCGCCACTTGATCTTCGCCGTTTACTTGATGGGGAAAATCAACGTTTTTATTTTGCCGAATATCAACAGAATTTGCTCGGTGCCATTTGGGCATTAGAAGAAGGAAATATGACAGATGATGAGTTGATTATTCAAATTCAACAAGGCAAACGCCGCCCGAAGGGGAATCTTGTTCCACAGGCATTATGTTTCCATGAAAATTTATCCTACGCCTGTAAATTACGATCTTTACGTATTTCTCGTATCGCGGTTCAGCCAAATTGGCAAAAACAGGGTATTGGTCAAAATCTAATGAAATTTATGGAAAATTCAGAAGTTGATTTTCTTTCGGTGAGTTTTGGCTACACCGACGAACTGGCAAAATTTTGGCAAAAGTGCGGTTTTGTTTTGGTACATTTAGGTGAGCACCAAGAAGCGAGTAGTGGTTGTTATTCAGCGATTGCCCTTAAAGGTATTTCTAAAGATGGATTGGCTTTAGTTGAGACTGCGTACAAACAATTTCAGCGTAATATCCCTTTATCTTTTCATCCGCTATCCATAAATTTTCAGCAAAATCAGCTTGATTGGCAGCTTGATGAGTTAGATTGGGTGAGCTTAAAAAACTTCGCTAATTTCCACCGCACTTTATTTTCGAGCATTCCTGTGATAAGGCGTTTATTAAAATTAGCGGGCAAAGAAAATTTTCCATTAATTTCTGCTTATTTAACAAAAAAACAACTTCCTATTAACAAGAGAAAAGGCGTAGAATGCCTACGTTTAGAAATTAAACAATATTTAGAACGAGGAACTTTATGACAGAACAAATTGAGAAACCAAAAGGCTGGTTTAAACGTGCACTTGAAAAATATGATAATTTCATTAAAGAATGGGGATTAGATCAACCTAATTGTAGCTGCGTGCCTATGTCAGCGAAAGAAAATGAAAATGGTAATTTGAAGAAAACAGAAGATAAATTTAATCAGTAAATACCTTTTTATATACGGCGAACCACCTGAAATGATTAGTTATTTTTTATATGTGCTACTTTCTTTATATATTAAAATTGATATATAATAAATTATATATCGATAATCATAGGAGATGATTCATGAAAAAATTAACTAAAATTTCAACCGCACTTTTAATCGCTGGATTAGGCTTTTCTTTTGCAGCATCTGCTAAAGTGACTGTATTTGCAGCGGCTTCAATGACAGATGCTTTACAACAAGTCGCAAAAGATTACGCAAAACAAAACCCGAAAAATGAAGTAGTGTTTTCTTTCGCTTCTTCTTCAACTTTAGCAAAACAAGTTGAAGAAGGCGCGCCAGCAGATATTTTTGTCTCTGCAAGCAATAAATGGATGAAATATCTTTCTGAAAAAGATTTAACCGTGAAAGAAACTGAAAAAGTGTTAGTGGGCAATGATTTAGTCTTAATCGCACCAGCAAAAAGTGCGGTAAATTCTGTGGATATTGCAAAAGGCGAATGGATTAATACATTAAAAGATAGTTATTTATCTGTTGGCGATCCTGCGCACGTACCAGCGGGTCAATACGCAGAAGAAGCATTAACTAAATTAAATTTATGGGATAAAGTGCAAGATCGTTTAGCGCGTGCAAAAGATGTGCGTGGTGCATTAGCTTTAGTGGAACGTGCAGAAGCACCTTACGGTATTGTATACAGCACTGATGCAAAAATTAGCCAACAAGTTAAAACGGTTGCAGTGTTCCCTGCGGATAGCCATAAACCAGTTGTTTACCCCGTTTCTATTTTGAAAGATCATGATAATACGGATGCTCGTGACTTCTTAAAATATTTAGAATCAGATGCTGCGAAGAAAGTGCTTGTAGGGTATGGTTTCTCTGCAAAATAAGATAGAATCTTAATAGTCATGAAGGGCGGATATTTCTGCCCTTTTGTTATTATAGAGCACCTTACCTCTCATCAATATGGGATATTCCCATAAACAAGGGATTTAAAGAGAGGCTATTCAGATAAGGATTCATTTTGCTTACCCAATTTTTTTCATTTTTCAATCTGACTCCAATAGAAATCTCAGCGATTAATTTAAGCCTGAGTGTCGCCGTCAGTTCTATGCTTTGGAGTTTGCCTTTAGCCATTTTTGTTGCGTGGCTTTTAGCGCGCAAAAACTTCTATGGCAAATCCCTGATTACTGGCGTAATTCATTTGCCTTTAGTGTTGCCTCCTGTAGTTATCGGTTATCTATTGCTTGTGGCAATGGGACGAAATGGTTTCATTGGCAAGTATTTATATCAATGGTTTGGCTTATCTTTTGGTTTTAGTTGGAAGGGGGCGGTGCTTTCCTCAGCAGTGGTTGCCTTTCCATTGGTTGTTCGTGCGATTCGACTTTCTTTAGAAAATATTGATATTAAATTGGAGCAAGCGGCGCAAACACTCGGTGCTTCCGCTTGGCGTGTATTTTTTACAATAACCTTGCCACTTTCTTTACCTGGGGTTTTAGCTGGACTCGTTCTTGGTTTTGCACGATCATTAGGAGAATTTGGCGCGACCATTACGTTTGTATCGAATATTGCAGGCGAAACTCAAACGATTCCACTTGCGATGTATTCTTTTATTCAAACACCGGGAGCGGAAGAACAAACTGCTCGCTTATGTTTATTTGCTATCATTCTTTCATTGATTTCTTTGCTATTGTCAGAGTGGTTGAGCAAGCGAATGCAGAAAAAATTAGGACAAGGAAATGTTGCAGATTAATGTGAAAAAACAGCTCGGGCAACTTGCCTTGCAAGCGAATATACAAGTGCCAGATCAAGGCGTAACCGCAATTTTCGGTTTGTCTGGTTCAGGCAAAACATCGCTAATTAATCTCGTGAGTGGTTTGATACAACCAGACGAAGGATTCATCCGTTTAAATGACCGCACTTTAGTGGATATGGAAACCCAAGAATCATTGCCGACTCATTTGCGTAAAATTGGCTATGTGTTCCAAGATGCGCGTTTATTTCCTCACTACACCGTGAAAGGTAATTTGCGCTATGGCATGAAAAATGTCTCGCAAGATGATTTTAATTATATTGTCGATCTTCTCGGGATTACTCACTTATTAAAGCGTTATCCGCTTACGCTTTCTGGCGGAGAGAAACAACGTGTGGCAATCGGGCGGGCGCTGCTGACTGATCCTGATATTTTACTGATGGACGAACCACTTTCTGCCCTTGATGTTCCCCGTAAACGCGAGCTAATGCAATATTTGGAATGTCTTTCTAAAGAAATTAATATCCCGATTTTATATGTTACACATAGCTTAGACGAACTGTTACGTTTAGCTGATCGGGTCGTACTGATGGAAAACGGCATCGTGAAAGCCTATGACAGCGTAGAAAAAATCTGGAATAGTGCTATTTTTGCCCCTTGGAAAGGAGAAAGCGAACAGAGTAGTGTACTTGCCTTGCCCGTTCATTTGCATAATCCTCCTTATAAAATGACCGCACTTTTCTTAGGCGAACAAGCACTTTGGATTCATCTAGTGCCCGCGAATGTAGGCGAGCGAGTGCGAGTTTGTATTTATAGTTCAGATGTTTCTATCACTCTGCAAAAGCCAGAACAAACAAGTATTCGTAATATTTTACGTGGCCAAGTTGCACAAATTGAGATACAAGATTCTCGAGTGGATATTGCGGTGCTGGTGGATGGACATAAGATTTGGGCAAGTATCAGTAAATGGGCGCAAAATGAACTGCGTTTTGCTGTTGGGCAAGATGTTTATGTTCAAATTAAAGCGGTGTCAGTGATGTGAATATTGCGTTTTATTGATTGTTAAATGTTATTGATAACGGTGAATAATCGATATATTCACCGTTTTTCAAATTAATACGCTCCTCGGTATTCTTGGATAACCGCACTTTTTAAAAGTGCGGTTATTTTCATGCCTATTTTATTTAACCTGATTAATCAAAAATTGGGTTAATAAAGAAACAGGACGGCCAGTTGCGCCTTTATTTGCTCCTTGTAGCCAAGCTGTACCGGCGATGTCCAAATGTGCCCAGCGATATTTTTTCGTGAAGTTAGACAAAAATGCACCCGCTGTAATTGCGCCACCCCAGCGACCGCCAATATTGGCAAGATCGGCGAAAGGTGATTTCAGTTGCTCTTGATATTCTTCGCTTAATGGTAAACGCCACGCTTTGTCAGCGGTTTCTGTTGCCGCTTGGAGTAATGCATTGGCAAGATCGTTATCTGTAGAAACTAAGCCACTATTGTGTTGGCCAAGGGCAACCACACAAGCCCCGGTCAAGGTTGCAACATCAATAACAAGCTCAGGTTCAAAACGCTCAACATAAGTAAGGGCATCACAAAGGACTAAGCGGCCTTCTGCATCGGTGTTGAGCACTTCTACGGTTAAACCGTTCATGGTAGTGAGAATATCGCCTGGGCGATAAGCATTGCCATCAGGCAAATTTTCACAACCGGCTAAAACACCAATAACGTTTAATGGCAAGTTCAACTCTGCAATGGCTTTCATTGTGCCGAAGATAGAGGCTGCACCACACATGTCATATTTCATTTCATCCATGTCAGCGGCCGGTTTAAGTGAAATACCGCCTGCATCAAAGGTTAATCCTTTGCCTACAAGTACAATGGGTTTGGCATTTTTATCTGGTGCATTATTGAATGTCAAAATAGACATATAAGCACGGTTTTCAGAGCCTTTTGAGACGGCAAGATAAGCGTTCATTCCAAGTTTTGACATTTCTTCTTCATCCACAACTTTCAATGAAAGTGCGGTAGAATTTTCTGCTAAATTTTTTGCTTGTTCAGCAAGATAAGCGGGGTTACAGATATTTGGTGGCATATTTGCGATGTCGCGAGCTTCTTTTATACCTGAGCTAATCGCACTGGCATGAGCAATGGCTTGTTGTGCTTGATCACAATCCGTATTAAAGATGAAAGATTCAAAAACAGAGGCTTCTGCTTTTTGAGATTTGAAATGATCAAATTGATAATTGGTGTGTTCAATCGTTTCAATGGCAAAGCGGATATTCCAATAAAGATCGCGATCTTTTAATTCAATTTCAGTTAAATAAGAAACGATTTCATGCGCGTTGGTTTCTTTTAAGGTTTTTAATACAGCTTGGATGATTTGTTTATATTGACGCTCGGAGAGTTCTCCTTTTTTGCCACAGCCAACGATTAACACGCGTTTGGCAGCAAGACCTTGAAGATCTCGAAGTAAAATAGTTTGGGCTAATTTGCCAGTTAGCTCACCTGATTTTACTAAGTCGTTTAAATAGCCTTGGGTTAATTGATTGATTTCATGGAAACTTTTTGAAAATTCATTGTTCTCATATACGCCTAAAACAATGCAATCACTGGCTTGAGAAAGTGCGGTGTTTTTTGCTTGATATTTCATTTGATGTCCTTAAATTTCTGTTTAATTCAGCGAAAATAAGGTATCATACGCGACCGATTTTATCCAGTTTTCCCCCATTCTAGATTTAGAAAAACAAACGAAATAAGATGATTTTAATTCGATATTTAACGAAAGAAGTATTTAAGAGCCAAGTCGCCATTTTGTTCATTTTATTGCTGATATTTTTCTCTCAGCAGTTAGTGCGCGTACTGGGATCTGCGGCTAATGGTAAAGTACCAGCTGATTTGGTATTTTCCTTGCTTGGGCTTGGTATGCCTGCTATGGCGCAATTAATGTTGCCATTATGTTTGTTTATTGCGATTTTACTCACTTTTGGTCGTCTCTACGCTGAAAGTGAAATAACGGTGATGCGTGCTTGTGGTGTCGGACAGCGTGTTTTAGTGCGTGTGGCATTAATGCTTTCATTGATTACTGCGGGACTTGCTGCTTATAACGTCTTGTGGCTTTCGCCTTGGTCAATTCAAAAACAAGCGGCAATCGTAGAAGATGCTAAGGCGAATCCAACAATGGGTGCGCTTTCTTCTGGTCAGTTCATGTCAACAAATAACAATAATTTTGTTTTATTTATTGATAGTATCAAGGGAAATCAAATTAATGACGTGTATTTGTTCCAAACTGCGCCAAAAGGGCAAACGAAACCATCTGTCGTGACTGCTGAAAAAGGCGAATTAAAATCACTGCCAAATGGCGATCAAATTCTGAATTTACAAAATACGCAACGAGTTGAAGGCACATCTGTTTTGCCTGATTTCCGCATTACGCATTTTGATGAATATCAAGCCTATTTAGGTCATCAGGAAACAGAAAATACGAATGATGAAGTCGCAGAATTAACATTGTCTCAACTTGTCGGTTTAGATTCTCCTTCGGCGAAATCTGAATTGCATTGGCGTATTACATTAATCTTGGCGGTTCCACTCATGGCGTTAATTGCTGTGCCATTAAGTCGTGTAAATCCTCGACAAGGTCGATTTGCCAAAATTTTACCCGCACTTTTACTTTATTTAATTTATTTCTTATTACAAAGTTCCTTTAAATCTGCGGGGGCAGCAGGAAAATTAGATGCTGCTATTTTTATGCCTCTTGTGAATATTGGCTTTTTGTTGCTTGGTATCGTGTTAAATGGTTGGGATAGCGCTGTGATGTATAAATTCCGCCATTTATTCAGTAGAAAAGGATAAGCAAAATGATGAATACCCTCGATCGTTATATTGGAAAAAGTATTCTTGGATCAATTTTTGCCACTTTGCTTACATTGGTTGGGCTCTCTGCCATTATCAAATTTGTGGAACAATTTCGTAGCGTGGGTAAAGGTACTTATGATATTTGGCAAGCAGTAGCTTTTACTGGCTTAACTATTCCAAAAGATATTGAAACTTTCTTTCCTATGGCAGCATTGCTTGGTGCGCTAATGGCTTTAGGTAATCTTGCGAGTCGAAGTGAACTCGTTGTGATGCAAGCCGCTGGATTTTCTCGTTTTAAAATTGGTATGGCAGTGATGAAAACCGCATTACCATTAGTGTTGTTAACCATGGTGATTGGTGAGTGGGGAATTCCGCAAACAGAACAGTTCGCACGTGATATGCGTGCTCGAGCGCTTTCTGGTGGTTCAATGCTTTCCATGAAAAATGGGGTTTGGGCAAAAGATGGTAATAATTTTGTATTTGTTCGACGTGTGACGGATGACGCAAAATTAAACGATATTTATATTTATACTTTTGATCAGGATCGTAATTTGACGGAGTTGAAACATGCTAACCAAGCAAGTTATTCGGAAGATGAAAGTAAATGGACTTTACGTCAAGTGAATCATTCTATGATTAGCAAAGATGAAATCACGACAAGTAATCGCTTATCGGAAAAATGGGAAACAAATTTAACGCCAGATAAATTAGGCGCTGTTTCTTTACGTCCTACATCACTGTCTATTTCAGGTTTGTATAATTACATTTCATTTTTACGTGAAACAGGCCAAGATGTGAGTCGCTTTGAACTCACATTCTGGCGGAAAATTTTTCAACCTGTGTCTGTTGGTGTGATGATGTTATTGGCATTATCTTTTATTTTTGGATCACTACGCAGTGTGACGGCGGGGGCAAGGATTGTAACGGGCATCTGTTTTGGCTTTTTGTTCTATGTTGTAAATGAAATTTTTGGGCAAATGAGCGTTGTTTATAACATGCCTGCTGTTTTTGGTGCGCTAATGCCAAGTTTACTATTTATCGTGATGATTTGGTGGTTGCTGAGTCGGAAACGGGATTAATCCAGATTATTCAAATAATTGCGTGTTCAGTAATGGCACGCAATATTTTTATGTGTTGTTTTCAAATGGAAGAAGTTAAAAAATCAATGAAAATTGGCTTAGTATTAGAAGGTGGGGCGATGCGAGGCATGTACACCGCGGGTGTACTAGATACCTTCTTAGATAAAGATTTTGGGGTTGATGGTATCATTTCTGTTTCTGCAGGTGCATTGTTTGGGGTTAATTATCCTTCTCGGCAAAAAGGGCGGGCAATTCGTTACAACAAGAAATTTATATCAGATAAGCGTTATATCAGTTTTAAAAGTTTGGTGAGCACAGGCAATATCGTGAATAAAGATTTTGCTTTTTATGAAGTACCTTTCAAATATGATGTGTTTGATAATAAAACCTTTAAAGAATCAGATATAGATTTTTATGTGGCTGTAACTAATTTACAAACTGCACAAGCAGAATATGTCAAATTAATAGATCCTTTGGCTCAAATGGAGGTGTTGCGTGCTACCTCCGCTATGCCTTATGTTTCTCGTCCTGTTGAGATAGACGGGATTCCTTATTTGGATGGTGCTATTGCGGATTCTATTCCTGTTGAACAAATGCAGAAGTTAGGATACGATAAAATCATTGTCATTCTTACCCGTACTTTAGAGTATAGAAAATCTAAGCCAATGGCTTGGATTGCCAAATGGTTTTATCGACGTTATCCACATTTTGCAGATGCCGTAAATCAGCGTTATGCCATGTATAATCAACAAGTTGAAAATGTGATTAAGCTAGCAGAAAAAGGCGATATTTTTGTTATTCGACCTTCTGTTGATTTGAAGATTAAGCGTATTGAAAAAGATCCCAATAAATTGCAGGCAATGTATGAGTTGGGTATAAAAGATATGCAATTACAGTGGAAAAATTTATTGGACTATTTAAATCGATAATAAAAAATGGATTAAACCTTTTACCGTTTAATCCATTTTTTATTTATTGCGGTAACGCGCCACTTCCCCAAGTTTGTACTTCTTCTGGACGTTTTATCTGGAGCAAGAAACGTTTGTTTGGTTGTGCCTGTGGCTGAATTTCTTTTTCTGCTGGTGTAGAGAAAGAAATACCACCTTTTAGCAACTGTTGAACACTTCCTGTGTTAAATGCCGCACCTTTCCAGCCTAAGGTGAAGTCATAACCTGATGCAATCCAAAACTCTGTATTTTGTCGAACAAGATGACTATATTTCGGTATGATTGCAATATGCACTAAGACGCGATCACCAAGGCTGTTAAGCTCAAATTTTTTCACGGTACCCACTTCTACGCCTCGATAAAGAATTGGTGAACCTTCACTTAAATTCATTGCATCACGTGTTTCTAAAATAAATGGCGTACCATTACTAAATTTATTACGTTGTGGAGCTGTTTGAGCTAAATTGAATTGTGTTTTTGGTTTACCATTCCCAATTTCAATATCGATATAAGGTTGTAATAAGCTATCAAGGTTATCAATTCCACCTGCTGAAATTTGTGGTGAGATAATCGTAAAGTTAGAACCTTCTTTTGCAATCATATTCATATAATTTGGGTTTATTAACGCTTTTGCAGTGATGCGTTTAGATTTTGCATCAAGCTGAATACTGTCAATTTGCCCCACATCTAAACCCAAATAGCGCAGACTCATCCCTTTACTCAGATTGGTTGCATCATCTGCTGTTAAGGTGATGGCAAGCCCGATGGATTTTGCATAACTTTCATTCGCGTAAAGTGTTCGATTATTGCCCGAACCACTATTATCAAAGCTAATCGCACCTTTTAATGAACGAGCAAGTGGTGTCGCTTGAATGCTAATTCCTTTAGGTGTGATATCAATTTTTGCCGCACTTTCTACCCAAAATCGGCTTTTATCTGTCAACAAATGTTGATAGGCGGGATAAATATAAACCTCTACATCAAAGCTATTAGTTTTAGGTTTAATATTTAAAATTTTCCCCACTTCAAATTGACGATATAGTACGAGAGATCCTTTATCAATGCTTGGTAATGTTTGGGTGTGTAAGGTTATCGTTGGCGTAAGAATATTTCCTATAATCCCATGTTCAGCATTACTAATATTTTGATAAAGCGGATAGCTATTTTTAGCTTTTCCCAGACCTTGTTTTGTTAGTACTCGTACGCCACCTTGTAACCATTTTTCTGGTGTAGCGGACTCAAAACGCAATCCGTCTAATCCAAGGCTGATATCAAAGTTAGTTGCTGCGACAAATTGTGTGTTTTCGTGAATTAAATTACGATATTCGGATGCAATTGCTGCCTTAAATTGCACACCATTTACATCCACTTTTTGTGAAACAATTTGTCCGATTGGCATGTTGTTATAAAACACATTTTGCCCTTCACTTACACCATAATTTTCTGGTGCAGTGAGTGTTAAAACTAATGTATTAGGTGTATTGAGTAATAACTCATTTTCTTTAATGACATCAAATTGATGCTTAGTTTCACCATCTCCAGCAATGACATCAAAATATTCGCCACGAAAGAATTTTTTTGGATCTGCTAAATTACCAAGATCCGTTTTTTTATTACGAAGTACGATTTTGCTATTCGCTTTAAATAAGGAGGCTTGGTTTGGATCTATCAATAAACTGCCTTCTAAAATTTCATCGTTATTTTCAACCGCACTTATTTTAGAAAGAATCCCGATAGGATTGTCTTGAGAATAAACTTCGGTCTGTCCTGCAACTAGACCCGCAGATGCAGGGATATTTACGTTGACTTCAATCCCACGTTTTGCTGCTTTTAAATTGGTATAGAGCGTGAAATGGCTATTTTCATCTGCTTTTGGGCTGTCAGCTGGAGAGTCAAAAGAAACGGCACCTTGTACAACCGAATTTAAACTTTCTACATTTAGATTTAAGCCTGACGGGCTAATGTTAGCGTTAATGCCACTGATGTTCCAAAAACGTGAATCTTTTTTCACAAACTGTGCATAGGCTTTATCAATCACCACATCTATTTGCACTTTATTGTCTTTATTAATGCGGTAATCGTAAATTTTTCCTACAGGTAATTTTTTAAAATAGACAGATGCACCGATAGAAATTGAGCCTAAATCATCAGAAATTAAGTGAATCAATAAATCTCCAGGCGAAACTTGGGCAATTGGGCCCTGTTCTTCCGCAATAAATTCGTTTTCGTGATCGCCATCACCTGGTTGAAGAGTGATGTAATTGCCTGATACGAGAGAATCTAAACCTGAAATTCCTGCAAGTGAAACATTTGGTTGAACAAGCCAGAATTTTGTATTTTTACGCAAAATACTTGACGCTTCAGGATTGATATTGGCAACAACTTCCACTTTTTGCATGTTATCTGTGAAATTTACTTTTTTCACCACACCAATTTGCAAACCTTGGTAGCGAACTTGTGTTTTATCCGCAACGATACCAGAACCATTGGTGAAGGTAATCGTGATGCTTGTGCCACGCTCCTTAACAATTTGGAAGAATAAAATTGCCCCAATACATAATGCAATAAAGGGAAGTAACCAAAATGGAGAAATACGACGAGTTTTTCGTACTGCCGCTGTCATTTCTGTATGTTGATCTTTCATTGAAGAACTATTTTTCTCTGTCATAAATTTTCCAAATTAATCGACTATCAAATTGTGAGGTTGAAATCATGCTGCAAAATACGGCAGCGCCGAAGTAAAATGCGCCAGGACCAACGGTAAAATTAATAATTTCACCGCGTGTTACTAGAGACATCATTAAGGCTAATACAAATAAATCGAGCATAGACCAGCGCCCAACGAAATGCACAATATGCAATAAACGTATTTGCCATTTAATAGAGTGTCGCCATTTAAAATGAACACAACTTAGTAAATAAAGTAAAATTGCAGCTTTACTGATTGGGACAAAAATACTCGCAAAGAATACCACGAAAGCAACAAAATAACTGCCCATATTCACAAAAGAAATAACTCCGGATATTAATGTATCTTCAGAGAGCGAACCTGTTAAATAAATGCCTGATATGGGTAATAAATTTGCAGGGAAAAGCATAATAATCCCAGCAATTAAACTTGCCCAAGTGCGTTGTAACTTAATATTATCTGAAATATGAACAGGCGATAAACAGCGCGGACATCGTGGGTTGTTCTTTTTATCGTAATGAATCCCATTTTTTGAAAATGTATAGTTACAAGCATCACATAATTCAATGTTGTTTGCATCATAAGCTGGTTCATTTTCTGGATAAAACTCTTTCCATAATGCTTTAAGGTTTAATTTGATAAAAAGTAAGGTTGTCAAAAGTGCGGTGAAAATAAAGGGAATTAAATAAACATTAATTTCCAGTGTTGCATATTCACGTACTTTGAACATCGTTACGCCTAGCGCAACTAAATAAACATCAAACATAACCCAAGGTTTTATATAACCTAAAAAAAGCAAAACACTACGTGGTTTAATATGCAAAATTTTTGCAATCCAGAGCATGATGACTAAAATTGCAAAGGTAATTGGCATCACAACGGCACAGATAAACACCATAAAGGCAGTGTATTCATAGCCTGCCACTGACATTTTCCAAATACCTTCCCAAATAGATGCATCAATTTTGACACCTAATAAATGAAGACTTAATAGGGGATAACTCAAGGCAAATGGCATCAAAATAAGGATCGATAAAGCAACCATAGCGCAACGATGAACAGACCAACGCCCACCTGTCGCTAAATGATGATGGCAACGTGGACATTCAGCTTGTTCATCTTTATTTAATATTAAAGGTGTTTCTACGCTAGCATCACATTCTTCGCATTTTATAATTTGAAATGATTTTTGTGTTAGGTTTGATTCTTGCACGAAAGATTATCTTTTATTCGGTTGTTAAAAACGGAGCATTTTAGCCTTGTTTAAGTATATATGGGAAGTGATCTTGACTATTTTTGCGCGAAATTTATTCACAATGTTTTGATTTATTGTAAATTTTGTAAAAAGTGCGATAAACTAAGTCGGTTTATATTTACCCTAGGATAACTAACATGACTGATTCTCAATCTGGCGTTCAGACCACTGATTCGCAAGTAAATTCACAAAAATTAGCCAATACCAAAGATATTATTGCGTATTTAGCTGAAAAATTCCCTCTTTGCTTTATTTTAGAAGGCGAAGCAAAACCATTAAAAATTGGTTTGTTCCAAGATTTAGCGGAAGCATTAGAAGATGATGAGCGTGTAAGCAAAACTCAGTTGCGTCAGGCTCTTCGTCAATACACATCAAATTGGCGTTATTTGCATGGCTGTCGCGAAGGTGCTGTGCGCGTAGATTTACAAGGTAATCCAGCCGGAGTATTAGAAGCGGAACATGTAGCCCATGCAGCTCAACAGCTTGCAGATGCTAAAGCTCGTGTTGCTGAAAAACGTAAAGCAGAGGCTGCAGCGAAAAAAGCCCAACAAAAACAACGCCCACGTAAACCTGCAAATAAAAATGCTAAACACTTCAATAAGCCGTCATTAAGTGCGGTTGATTTTTCACAAATTTCTGTTGGTTCTGTGGTGAAAGTGAAAGCTGGCGATCATGCGAAAAAAGCAACAGTAGTGGAAGTGCTAAAAGATTCAGCACGTGTTGAGCTTGAAAACGGTTTGGTTATGAGCGTAGCTGCAGATCGTTTATTTGCATAATGATTTAATTCTACTCGGGAAAGGTTATGAGATCTAATATTTCAAAAAATGTGATTACTAGCGCATTGTTATCGGCATTGTTAATCGGCTCTGTGCCTGCTTTGGCTGTGCAGCCTAAATTAAAACTGAGCGATATTACTATTCCAACAGCAAGCGAAGAGAATCAGTTGGCGACTAAGCGTGCAACGACTCGATTAACCCAATCGCATTATCGAAAGATCTCATTGGATGATGCTTTTTCTGAGAAGATTTTTGATCGTTATATTAAAAATATTGATTTTAGCCATAACACCTTTTTGCAATCTGATGTAGATGAACTTCGTCAAAAATATGATGATAAGTTAGATGATCAGTTGAATCAAGGTGATCTTTCTGCTGCTTTTGATATTTATAATGTAATGATGAAGCGTCGTTATGAACGTTATGCTTATGCGTTGTCTTTATTAGATAAAGAGCCTAATTTGAATGGCCAGGATCAAATTGAAATTGATCGTGAAAAAGCAGCATTTCCAAAAAACGAAGAGGAAGCCAATAAACTTTGGGAAGAACGAGTAAAAAATGACGTTATCAATCTTAAATTAAAAGATAAAAAATGGCCAGAAATTAAGTCAAAACTCACCAAACGTTATAATTTGGCCATTCGACGTTTAACTCAAACTAAGGCAGATGACATTCTTCAAACTTATTTAAATGCATTTGCTCGCGAAATTGATCCGCATACAAGTTATCTTGCACCAAGAACAGCGAAAAGTTTTAATGAAAGCATGAATCTTTCTCTTGAGGGGATTGGGGCAACTTTACAATCAGAAGATGATGAAACAAGCATCAAATCGCTTGTTCCTGGCGCACCAGCTGAAAAAAGCAAAAAATTACATCCTGGAGATAAAATTATTGGTGTGGGGCAAGCAACAGGTGAGATTGAAGATATCGTTGGCTGGCGTTTAGAAGATATTGTTGAGAAAATTAAGGGTAAAAAAGGCACAAAAGTGCGTTTGGAAATTGAACCGTCTAAAGGTGGAAAATCCCGTATTATTACTTTAGTACGTGATAAAGTTCGTATTGAAGATCAAGCTGCAAAATTAACCATGAATAAAATTGATGGTAAAAATATTGCAGTGATTAAAATTCCTGGTTTTTATATCGGTTTAACAAGTGATGTAAAAAAATTACTTACTAATATAGAAAATCAGAAGGCGGATGCTTTAATTGTTGATTTGCGTGAGAACGGTGGTGGTGCATTAACAGAGGCTGTTGCATTAAGTGGTCTGTTTATTACAGATGGACCTGTAGTTCAGGTAAGAGATGCTTATCAGCGTATTCGGGTACATGAAGATGATGATTCAGCACAGCAATATAAAGGGCCTTTATTGGTGATGATTAATCGTTATAGTGCATCAGCATCTGAGATTTTTGCTGCCGCAATGCAAGATTACAATCGTGGTATTATCATTGGTCAGAATACTTTTGGTAAAGGTACGGTTCAGCAAAGTCGCTCATTAAATTTTACCTATGATTTAGATCAAACACCATTAGGTTTATTACAGTATACGATTCAAAAGTTCTATCGTATTAATGGTGGTTCAACTCAGTTAAAAGGCGTTGCTGCAGATATTAATTTCCCTGAAATTATCGATGCCAAAGAGTACGGCGAAGATAAGGAAGATAATGCATTGCCATGGGATAAAATTCCATCTGCAACTTATACTGAAGTTGGCAATGCTCGCAAAGATGTTGATGTATTAAATAAAAAGCATCTTGAGCGTATTGCTAAAGATCCTGAATTTATTGCATTGAATGAAGATTTAAAAATTCGTAATGAGCGCCGTGATCGCAAATTCTTATCATTGAATTATCAAACGCGTAAAGCTGAAAATGATAAGGATGATGCAAGACGTTTAAAAGATATTAATGAGCGTTTTAAACGAGAAGGTAAAAAAGCATTAAATGATATTGATGATTTACCGAAAGATTATGAAGCGCCAGATTTCTTCTTAAAAGAAGCAGAAAAAATGGCTGCGGATTTTGTTATGTTGAATTCAACTGAGCAAGATGTTAGCAAAGAAACTCAGAAACCAACAGAAACAGTAGATGAGAAAAAATAAAATTATTTTAACCGCACTTTGTTTTAGAACTTAAATAAAGTGCGGTTGTTTTAGGGAATGTTTAAGGAATGGCTATGTTTAAAAGCACTGCAAAGCTCTCAGTATTTGCGTTGTCATTGTCAATGATGACTTCAGGATGCGCTTTAGCAGATTTTGTAAAAAATGGACAATCGGCGCAACTTCATGGCGTTGATGTTTCGCATTTATCTCCAGAAGAAAAACAAAAGCTTGAAGAGGAAATTAAATTAGATCAAGCTCGCTTAGCCCAGGAAAAGCAAGCGATTTTAGAAATGTCGCTAACCCATGAAATAGGAGAGCATGCTTTACAGTTTAAGCCTTTGTTAGCTCGTTTATATGCAGAACGTAAATATACACCATTATGGAAAGATAATGCTGCGGCTCGCCAATTATTACAGGGTTATGCCGCGATGGTGGCTAGCGGTATTTCTAAACGTTCAGCAAAATCCTTAGAATCCTTTGAGTTGATCGAACAACAAGGCGGGTTAGCTTATGATGTTTTATTGAGCGATATATTGCTAGATTATTTGTATTATACTCAAAATGTAGGCGCGCAAGCTCAACGTTGGTTGTATTCATCTAGTGCTTATCAAGTTCAACAACCTTCAGATGAGCATATTCAGCGTTGGTTAAGTGCGGTAGAAAATGGTCAACTTTTAGGTTTTGTACAAAGTTTATCGGGTGATAATCACTTATATCATCAAACTGTTAAAGCGTTATCATCAATGGTATCTGCATCAGGCTTATCAGAGGTTGGGCAGAAACTTGCAATTAATGCACAGCGTTTGCGAGTAATTCCTGATTTTCATAATGGCATCTTTGTAAATATTCCAAGTTATAAATTGCAGTATTATCGCGATGGTAATTTAACTTTGGAATCTCGTGTTATTGTTGGTAAGGATGAACGCCGTACACCGGTGATGTATAGTAAATTAAGTAGTGTTGTTGTGAATCCACCTTGGAATGCGCCCGTTCGCTTAATTAATGAAGATTTATTGCCAAAAATGAAAGCAGATCCAAGTTATATTGCAGCTCATAATTATTCTATTTTGGATAGTGCCGGAAATGTGGTTGATCCTTATTCGATAAATTGGGCATCTATTGGTAATAAATTCCCTTATCGAGTTCGACAAGCCGCTGGCGATAGTGCACTGGGTAATTATAAATTTAATATGCCAAGCTCAGATGCCATTTATTTGCATGACACGCCAAATCATGGACTGTTTAGCCGTAAAGATCGCGCATTAAGTTCTGGTTGTGTGCGTGTTGAAAAATCAGATCAACTTGCTAGCATTTTATTGAAGGAAGCAGGCTGGTCTGATGAACGTAAAAAGAATGTTTTAGAGAGTAAAAAAACGGTTTCTGCCCCAATTCGTTCAGAAAACCCAGTATTTATATACTATGTGACGTCTTGGGTTGAGAATGGAAAAATCCAGGCATTACCAGATATTTATAAATATGATGGATTGATGAATTTCAGTGGAATTAACTGGAATGTCGTCAAAAAATATCTCTGATAATCCATCAAAAAATAGAAAGGAGAGAGGATGAACAAGATTGATAAACAGAAACGTAAATGGCTCTCGCTCGGTGGTATTGTTTTAGGCGCATCAGTTTTACCAAATTCTGTATTAGCAATGGTTTCAACACCTAAGCCTCGTATTTTGACGTTCCGTAACATTAATACGGGAGAGCGATTAAGTGGAGAGTTTTCTGCTCAAAAAGGTTTCGCTAGTGCCACATTAAAAAAATTAGATCATTTTATGCGCGATAAACGAACAAACCAAGTTTGTAAAATGGATCCAAATCTGTTCCACAAGTTTTATAACATTCAAAGTAATTTAGGGTTACGTAATGCTGAAATTGAAGTAATTTGTGGGTATCGTTCTGCTGCAACTAATGCAATGCGTCATCGTCAAAGTAGCGGAGTAGCAAGTAATAGTTATCATATTAAAGGTAAGGCCATTGATTTTCGTATTGCAGGTGTGCCTTTGGCTAAAGTAAAAGCTGCTGCAGAAAATCTGAGTAATGGTGGAGTAGGATATTATCCGACAAGTAATTTTATTCATGTGGATACTGGCCCAGTTAGAATCTGGAAAGGGGTATAAAATAAATTTAAAATTGACCGCACTTTTGTGCGGTTTTTCATTGGAAAATACTATGCTATTTGACAGTCATCTTCATTTGGATCAACTCTCTGATGATAATATTCAGAAAACACTTGGTGATTCAAAAATTACAGGTATGCTTGCAGTAAGTACGAATCTAAAAAGTGCTAAAAAACTATTGAATTTAAAACAGGATTATCCCGAGAAACTTTATATTGCAGCTGGTTTTCATCCTGAGCAGCTATTGCTGAATTTAGAAGAGCAAGAAGAATTATTTCAATGGATTGATGAACATCATTCTTTAATTTCTGCGATTGGCGAGGTGGGGTTGCCACATTATTCTAAACGTGAAAATTCAAATTTGGATTACGCATCTTATATTGAATTACTAGAGCGATTTATTCTTATAGCGAAAAAATGGGATTTGCCGTTAAATTTACATATTGTGCATAATGATGTGGATATTGCGCTTGAATTACTGCAAAAACATAATATCCAACGAGCCCATTTTCATTGGTTTAAGACAGATGAAAAATCTTTTCAGAAATTTTTATCTACACCATATTTTGCGAGTCTAACACCTGATATTTTATGGAATCATAAAACGCAATATGTTGCTCAATATTTGTCGTTAAACCGTTTGATGATTGAAACGGATAGTCCCTGGCCACACGAAGGATTTGAAAGTGCGGTAATTTCTGAGCAATTATTTGCCGTAGTAAAGAAAGTAGCTGAATTAAAATCTTTGCCGTTAGATTATGTTCAAGAGCAAATGCTTTTGAACACTCAACAATTTTATCGATTATAAGGAGCAAACATGAATATCGAAATTATCCCAGTCACCGCATTTCAACAAAACTGTTCTTTGATTTGGGATGACGAGAAAAATGCAGCAATTATTGACCCAGGTGGCGAAGCCGAACGCCTAATTCAACGTATTGAAGAACTGGATTTAAATCTCAAAGTGATTTTACTTACCCATGGTCATTTAGATCATGTTGGCGCAGCCATGCAGTTGAAACAACATTTTGGCGTCAAAATTTGGGGCTCTCATGAAGAAGATAAATTTTTATTTGAGAGTTTGCCAGAACAAGCGCAACGCTTTGGTTTACCAAATATTGAAGCCTTTTTACCTGATCGTTGGTTTAATCAAGAAGGTGAAATTTTAAAATTAGATGGCTTTAATTTTGAGATTTTACATTTACCAGGGCACACACCTGGACATATCGGTTTTATTGAACATGAGAAAAAGGTGGCATTTACAGGCGATGTATTATTTCAAGGTGGAATTGGTCGTACCGATTTCCCTCGTGGCGATTATGAAACATTGATTTCTTCAATTCGAACAAAACTATTACCGTTGAATGATGATCTGATTATTATTGCTGGGCATGGGCCTTATACAACTATTGGCCGAGAAAAACAGACAAACCCATTTTTAAATCGTTAAAAGTGCGGTGAATTTTTTATGGTATTTTGAACTAATTGCCAGAGAGGGAGTCTTAAGCGTGCCTTTGGCAAATTTTATAATAGGAGTTTATATGAAATCTTTAAAATCTCTTTTAAGTGTTACCGCACTTACCCTTGCTATTTCAGGTTCTGCATTAGCAAATGAAAATCCATTGGCTACATTAAAAGATGTGGCTAAAGATAATGTTAAAACAACCGTTTCAGAAAATGTGAAATCAGTAAAAGATTCTGCGTCAGCTGCGAAAGGAAATGTTTTAGAAAAAGTTTCTTCAACAAAAGAAAAAGCAACTGAAGGCGTTTCTTCTGTGAAAGAAAAAATGGCTGCTGCGAAAGAAAAAGTTGATTCAGTAAAAGAGAAAGTAAAATCATTAAAAGATTCTTCATCAGAAGATAGTCACAAAGCTTTAAAACACAAAGCAGCGGAGAAAGTGAAAGAAACGAAAGAAAAAGCCGCAGAAAAAATGAATAGTGCAAAAGATCAAGTTAAGTCTATTGCTGATTCAGCTAAGATCGATATTAACAAAGCGGATGCTAAAACATTACAACAGCTTTCTGGTATCGGTGAGAAAAAAGCGCAAGCAATCATCGATTATCGTAATAAGGTTGGCAAAATTAAAGATATGGCAGAATTGTCAAAAATTGATGGTTTAGGTTCAACCACCATTGAAAAAATAGCACCATTCTTAAGTTTTTAAGCAGATATTACTAGACTAAATTATAAAAGGCGGATTTTCCGCCTTTTTCGTTATATGAGTATTTTATAGAAATCTACTAGACTAAATATTTGAATTGGCTAATAAATCTATAACAATTTCGATTTTGGGGATTATTTCTAATGAAATCCTATGTATAATGAAAAAACAAGTGAGACATTACTGATAATTAAGAGGTAATTATGCAGCAAAACAAGGCATTTGATGATTGGTTAGCTAGCACAGCATTAGGCGGTGCAAATCAATCTTATATAGAAGAACTTTATGAAAGCTATTTGAGTGATCCGCAGTCGGTGGAGGAAAGTTGGCGAACCACTTTTGATTCTTTACCAAAAATAACCGCACTTGAACAGCCTCATACACCAGTACGAGATTATTTTCGTCGTTTGGCGCGAGAAAATCATAATGAAGCAGTGACAGTGATAGATCCTGCTGCTGGTGCAAAATTGGTGAAAGTTCTACAATTTATCAATGCCTATCGTTTTCGTGGCCATTTAGAGGCTAATCTCGATCCCCTCAATTATTATCGTTGGAAAGTATCTTCCGTCCCTGAATTAGATTATCGTCATCATGGTTTTACTGAACAAGATCTCAACGAAACCTTCAATATTAATCATTACGTTTACAAACGCGATACCATTAAGCTTGGTGAGTTAGCTCAAATGTTGAAAGAGACTTATTGCGGCTCAATTGGCTTAGAGTTTATGCATGTGCAAGATATGGCACAGAAAACTTGGCTCCAGAGCAAAATGGAATGCGTGTTAGATAAACCGCTTTTTACATCTGAAGAACGTGTTAATTTTCTTCGTGAACTGACGGCTGCAGATGGTTTAGAACGTTATCTCGGTGCAAAATTCCCGGGGGCGAAACGCTTTTCCTTAGAAGGAAGTGATGCGTTTATTCCATTGATGAAAGAAATTATCCGTCATGCTAGTCGTCAAGGGGTAAATGATGTGGTAATGGGAATGGCACACCGTGGGCGTTTGAATATGCTCGTGAATGTATTAGGTAAAAAACCTGAGGATTTATTTGATGAATTTGCGGGTAAACATTCGAGTGAACGTACGGGAGATGTGAAATACCATCAAGGTTTTTCTTCTGATTTCGCAGTGGATGATAATCGAGTTCACTTAACTTTGGCATTTAACCCATCTCATTTGGAAATTGTAAGCCCAGTAGTGGTGGGCTCTGTACGTTCAAGACAGACTCGCATTAATGATACAACGCGTAGTCAAGTTTTAGCGATTACAGTACATGGTGATTCCGCTGTAGCAGGGCAGGGCGTTGTTCAAGAAACATTGAATATGTCAAATGCTCGGGGTTACAGTGTGGGCGGCACGATTCGTATTGTGATTAATAACCAAATTGGTTTTACGACATCTAATCCGAATGACACGCGTTCTACAGAGTATTGCACCGATATTGCGAAAATGATTCAAGCGCCGATTATTCACGTTAATGGTGATGATCCTGAAGCGGTTGCTTTTGCTGCGCGTATGGCGGTGGAATATCGTAATTTATTCAAACGAGATATTTTTATTGATTTGATTTCTTATCGACGTCATGGTCATAACGAAGCTGATGAGCCATTAGCTACTCAGCCAATGATGTATAGCATCATCAAAAAACATCCTACACCTCGTAAAGTTTATGCAGATCGCTTAGTTGCAGAAGGCGTGATGACTGAAGAACAAGTCACCGAGATGGCGAATGATTATCGCGATGCGCTAGATAATGGTGATCGAGTCGTATCAGAATGGCGAGAAATGGATACGGCAAAAATGGATTGGTTGCAATATCTCAACTATGATTGGACTGCTCCGTATGAAAGCAAGTTTTCACAGGAACGTTTTTTAACACTTGCTAAACGTGTGTGTGAATATCCAGAAAGTTTACGTGCGCATCCTCGTGTAGAAAAAATCTATAATGATCGTAAAGCTATGTATCAAGGCGAAAAATTGCTAGACTGGGGTATGGCTGAAACCATGGCTTATGCAACCTTACTTGACGAAGGTGTTAATGTCCGTTTATCAGGTGAAGATGCGGGGCGGGGAACCTTTTTCCATCGTCATGCCGTTGTGCATAATCAAAATGATGGTACGGGGTATGTACCATTAACACATTTGCATGCTAATCAAGGTCGTTTTGAAGTATGGGATTCTGTACTTTCAGAAGAGTCCGTACTTGCTTTTGAATATGGTTATGCAACAACAGATCCAAAAACGTTAACCATTTGGGAAGCGCAATTTGGCGATTTTGCTAATGGTGCACAAATTGTTATCGACCAATTTATTAGCTCCGGTGAACAAAAATGGGGCAGAATGTGTGGTTTAGTTATGTTATTGCCTCATGGCTATGAGGGACAAGGGCCAGAACATTCTTCTGCTCGTCTTGAACGTTATTTACAACTTTGTGCTGAACAAAATATGCAAGTCTGTGTGCCATCAACGCCAGCACAGGTGTACCATATGTTGCGCCGTCAATCTTTACGTAAAATGCGCCGTCCATTGATTGCCATTTCTCCAAAATCTTTGTTACGCCATCCATTGGCTGTATCCAGTTTAGATGAGTTGATTAATGGAGCTTTCCAAACGGTAATTGGAGAAATTGACGAGCTTGATCCTAAAGATGTAAAACGTGTAGTAATGTGTTCAGGTAAAGTTTATTACGATTTACTTGAACAACGTCGCGCCAATAATCAGAAAAATGTGGCGATTATTCGTATTGAGCAGCTTTATCCATTCCCACATGAGGATGTGAAGAAAGCACTTGCACCTTATGGGCATGTCACGGATTATGTATGGTGCCAAGAAGAACCTCTTAACCAAGGGGCTTGGTATTGCAGCAAACATAATTTTGAATCAGCAATTCCAGAATCCGTTAAACTCAAATATGCAGGGCGTCCAGCTTCGGCTTCACCTGCTGTGGGTTATATGTCGCTTCACACTAAACAGCAAAAGCAGTTAGTGGAAGATGCGTTAACCCTATAAAGTGCGGTTAAAAATTAAGATATTTTTATAAATTTACAGGTGTACTTGTTGCATCGTGGATAAAAAGTAAAAGAGTAATTCTGTGCAATAAGTTGCACTTTAAGAGATAAGGAAAATAAAATGACTATTGAAATTCTTGTTCCAGACCTACCTGAATCAGTTGCGGATGCAACCGTTGCTACTTGGCATAAAAAAGTAGGCGATACTGTGAAACGTGATGAAGTTATTGTAGAAATTGAAACGGATAAAGTCGTGCTAGAAGTACCCGCACTTTCTGATGGTGTACTGGCAGAAGTTGTTCAAGCTGAGGGCGAAACTGTGGTGAGTAAACAGCTGCTAGGAAAAATTTCTACGGCTCAAGAAGGGGATGTCAGTTCCGCGACGTTAAAAGCAACGAATGAACCTACACCATCTGATCGTCAACATGCAGCGATTGAAAATAGTCATAATCATAATGCGGATCAAGGCCCTGCGATTCGCCGTTTATTGGCAGAACATGATTTACAAGCAGATCAAATTCAAGGTTCGGGTGTTGGCGCTCGTTTAACACGTGAAGATATTGAACGTGAAATCGCAAAACGACAAGCACTGCAAGCGAAACAAGAAGTTGCCACTGAGCAAAATACAATTAGTACGGTAGCTTATAGTGCACGTTCTGAAAAACGTGTGCCAATGACCCGTTTGCGTAAACGTATTGCTGAACGTTTACTTGAAGCCAAAAATAGTACAGCAATGCTTACTACTTTCAATGAAGTGGATATGCAGCCGATAATGACTTTGCGTAAAACCTACGGCGAAAAATTTGAAAAACAGCATGGTGTTCGTTTAGGATTTATGTCTTTTTATATCAAAGCGGTTGTGGAAGCATTAAAACGTTATCCTGAGGTTAATGCTTCTATTGATGGTGATGATGTTGTTTACCATAACTATTTTGATATTAGTATTGCGGTTTCCACTCCACGTGGATTAGTCACCCCAGTGCTTCGCGATTGCGATAAGCTCAGTATGGCAGAGATCGAAAAACAAATTAAAGCATTAGCTGAAAAAGGTCGTGATGGCAAATTGACTGTAGAAGATCTTACTGGGGGTAATTTTACTATCACAAATGGCGGTGTATTTGGTTCTCTTATGTCCACTCCAATTATTAATCCACCACAAAGTGCGATTTTAGGAATGCATGCAATTAAAGAACGTCCTATTGCGCTTAATGGTCAAGTTGTGATTCGTCCGATGATGTACCTTGCTTTATCTTACGATCATCGCTTAATTGATGGCCGTGAATCTGTTGGTTTCTTGGTAACGATTAAAGAATTATTGGAAGACCCAACAAGATTATTATTGGAAATTTAGTTTTTATAAAAACGTTAAATACAGATATGCGTTATACTTTATTTAAATTCAACTTTGGTTGTATGAAATTTTGGTGTGACGCATATTTTTTGCGTTTTTATGATAGAATGCCTATCCAAAAATATTTATTTTCTTAACCGCACTTTGTGAGCAATATTTATGACTACACAACTTGATTTAATAAAATCTTCTATCAAATCAATTCCTAACTATCCAAAAGAAGGGATTATCTTTCGTGACATTACCAGCCTTTTAGAAGTTCCAGCAGCTTTTAAAGCAACGGTTGATCTTATTGTGGAACAATATCGCGACAAAGGAATCACCAAAGTGCTTGGAACTGAATCTCGTGGTTTTATTTTTGGCGCACCCGTTGCCTTAGCACTAGGTTTACCTTTCGAATTAGTACGTAAACCTAAAAAATTACCACGTGAAACCATTTCTCAATCTTATCAATTAGAATATGGTCAAGATACTTTGGAAATGCACGTTGATGCAATTTCAGAAGGTGATAATGTTTTAATCATTGATGATTTATTAGCAACAGGTGGCACCGTTGAAGCAACGGTAAAATTAGTGCAACGTTTAGGTGGAGTGGTAAAACACGCTGCATTTGTGATTAATTTACCTGAATTAGGTGGCGAAAAACGCTTAAATAATTTGGGTATTGATTGCTATACACTCGTCAATTTTGAAGGTCATTAATTAAGGATTCGATGAGCTATCAAGTCTTAGCCAGAAAGTGGCGACCAAAAACATTTGCTGATGTCGTTGGGCAAGAACACATTATCACGGCATTAGCAAATGGATTAAAAGATAATCGACTACATCACGCTTACCTCTTTTCAGGCACCCGTGGTGTAGGGAAAACCTCTATTGCCCGATTATTTGCAAAAGGATTAAATTGCGTACATGGTGTAACCGCAACACCCTGCGGTGAATGTGAAAATTGTAAAGCGATTGAGCAAGGCAATTTCATTGATTTAATCGAAATTGATGCGGCATCACGCACAAAAGTTGAAGACACGCGCGAATTATTGGATAACGTGCAATATAAACCTGTTGTCGGAAGATTTAAGGTTTACTTAATCGATGAAGTCCATATGCTATCTCGTCATTCATTTAATGCATTGCTCAAGACGTTGGAAGAACCACCAGAATATGTAAAATTCTTACTTGCGACAACGGATCCACAAAAATTACCTGTAACTATTCTTTCTCGATGTTTACAATTTCATCTCAAAGCATTAGATGAAACCCAAATCTCCCAGCATCTTGCCCATATTCTGACGCAAGAAAATATTCCTTTTGAAGAGCCTGCATTAATTAAACTTGCAAAAGCGGCGCAAGGAAGTATTCGTGATAGCTTAAGTTTAACCGATCAAGCCATTGCTATGGGTGACCGACAAGTTACGAATAATGTTGTAAGCAATATGTTAGGGTTGCTTGATGATAACTGTTCTATTGACATTTTGTACGCTTTACACCAGGGTAATGGTGAACTATTAATGCGAACACTGCAAAAAGTTGCAGATGCGGCAGGTGATTGGGATAAATTACTTGGTGAATGTGCAGAAAAATTACATCAAATTGCACTCATGCAACTTCTTCCACAAAAATCTTCAGATGACAATGAACATTTTTCATTTTTAGCCAAACATATCTCTCCAGAAGATGTTCAGTTTTTTTATCAAGTGATTGTTTCTGGTAGAAAAGACTTATCAAATGCGCCAAACCGTCGAATTGGCACAGAAATGACATTATTGAGGGCATTGGCATTCCACCCAAAGTTCCTTACGGCAGTACAAAAGGCTAACACTACAATTATTCCACCGCCATCAACTCCAAGTGCGGTTGAAAATGCAGGTAATTATGTCAATGTGCCAGTACTGTCGCAAAGTATCAAATCAGCTTATTCTCAAGCAAAATCAAATAAAACAGGCATTCCAAATTTGGCAAGTTTTTCAGCTTTAGATGAGCTTGAACATTTAACACAACTCGAAAACCAAGAACGTCAAGAACACAAAGCCGAATCATTAGCTGCAGTAAGTGAGACTTTACATCACATCCAAGAACTAGACGAAGAAAAATCGAATAAAAAAATGACCGCACTTCCTGTGCGCGAAATGTCTGCACCAAAATTAAAAAATGAAAAACTTTCCTCTTTTTCTCCTCAAATAGCTAGTATGGCTAAAGACGTAGCTATTGTTGAAAATTCTATGGAGGATAATGCCGAAATAATGCAGGAAGAACGGGAGATTTTAGATGCAGAGACTTATCGTTGGGAATGGAGTAATCCAGAGCTTGCTAAAGCCGATACAGGCGTTCGTCCTTCCGATATAAAACAGGCTATTTTGAAAGATATTACGCCTGAATTACGTTTAAAAATCATTACCCAAACTCAACAACAAGATGAGTGGGCTGATATAGTGGAACGTTCAGGGGTAACCGGATTTAGCAAAGAATTAGCGTTAAATTGTTTCTTGCAAAGTAAAACTGATGATGAAATCAATCTTGGATTACATTCAGAAAAATCCCATCTACGCCAAGAGAGAAGTATCAAGCATTTAACTGAAGCATTGAGTAAACTTCAAGGCAAGGCTATTCATGTAAAAATTAACATTGATGACAGCTCTGTCACCACGCCGATGGAATATCGCCGTAATATTTATCAAACCTTACGGGAGCAAGCGAGAGCCGCACTTCAACAAGACAATAAAATTCTACTTTTACAGAAAGAGTTTGATGCTAAACTAGACGTAGAGAGTATTCGTCCAGTTTAGCTATAGCTTGATCTTTATTTATTCAGAACGCATTATCCACGTACAGTATAGTCCCCCTCACAAACCCATTTATAACTTGTTAATGCTTCTAATCCCATTGGGCCACGAGCGTGAAGTTTTTGGGTACTCACGGCAACTTCTGCACCTAATCCAAATTGTCCGCCATCAGTAAATCGTGTGCTTGCATTCACATAAACGGCAGCAGCATCGACCCGATTGATAAATTGACGTGCGAGGTTTTGTGAGGAAGTTAAAATACTTTCAGAATGTTGTGTACCATATTGGCGAATATGCTCAATAGCGGCATGAATATCTTCTACAACAACGACATTCAAATCCAATGATCCCCATTCTTCGCGTAATTCTTTTTCAGTCACTTCGCGGACATTCGCACCCGCTTGTTTCAATATATTAAGTGCGGTGGATTTTGCATGATATTTTACATTTTTGGATGCGAGGTGAGAGACGAGTTTGGGTAAAAATTCTTCAGCAATAGAATGTTGAACTAACAATGTCTCTAATGTGTTACAGGTGCTTGGGCGTTGTGTTTTGGCGTTATCAATAACAAAAATCGCTTTATTTTGATCCGCACTTTCTTCAACGAAAGTATGGCAAACACCCACGCCACCTACAATAACAGGAATAGTCGAATGTTGTTTACACAATTCATGTAAACCCGCACCACCACGAGGAATAATCATATCCACATAGCGATCTAGTTTTAATAATTGCATAACGAGTTCACGATTTGGATCGGTAATGGCTTGCACTGCAAATTTTGGTAAGCCAGCTTGCTCCAAAGCATTTTGTACAACTTTAATTAAAATCTTGTTAGAAAACTGTGTTTCTTTACCGCCGCGTAAAATCACTGCATTACCCGTTTTAAGGCAAAGACTTGCCACATCAATGGTCACATTTGGGCGAGCTTCATAAATTGTGCCAATAACACCGAGCGGAGTGCGTACGCGTTCGATTTTAAGTCCGCTATCCAATGTACCGCCGTCTATGATTTTTCCCACAGGATCTGCAAGAGAAATAACGTGGCGTACATCATTAGCAATGCCTTGCAAACGTTCTTGCGTGAGCAGTAGGCGATCAATCAAAGAATCTGATAATCCATTTTGTTTAGCAAGTTCAATATCTTTTGCGTTTTCAGCTAAGATAAGCGGTGCTTGTTGTTCGAGTTGTTCTGCAATAATGGATAATGCACGATTTTTTTCAGCAGTGGTGAGTTGAGCCAAGATAAATGCCGCATCTTTGGCTTGTTTACCCATTTGTTCTAACATAGTTATTTCCTTTATTGTATTTATTTCTTTTTATTTGGCAGCTTATCTTGTTCTTCCGATGTGAGTTCTTGGTAATTAAACACTGGTAACCCACATTCGAAATGAATAGCTAAAAGGCGTAAAGTAAAGCTGCTAATAAGTGTGAGTAACACGGCAAGTGTATGTTCTACTTGAAGTGTGCTTAATGCGTAATAAGTCAGTGTGGCAAATAGCGCAATGCTGGCGTAAAGTTCTTTTTGGAACACGAGAGGAATTCGATTGCATAGCATATCGCGTAGAACCCCGCCAAAGGCACCTGTAATACAGCCTGCAA
The DNA here is from genome assembly GCF_001679495.1 of Haemophilus sp. CCUG 66565. Taxonomy (NCBI): domain Bacteria; kingdom Pseudomonadati; phylum Pseudomonadota; class Gammaproteobacteria; order Pasteurellales; family Pasteurellaceae; genus Haemophilus; species Haemophilus sp. CCUG 66565. Next base: position 37,108 of record NZ_LZOX01000002.1, read on the forward strand.
TACTTACAATGGTGAGGCTATGTCCCATATCCATTGCAATTTGTGCACCAATAATGGAATACACCACTAAACCCATCGCATCGAGCACCAAGAAAATAGTGCGGAAATAGCGCATAAAATGATTGATGAATGGCGCGACATATACGGTAATCACCGCTGCACTTGCCACCATTAAAAAATATTCTGGATGCTTAACCCAGCCGAGAGGGTAATGTCCGAGTAGTACATCACGCACAGAGCCGCCACCAATGGCAGTAACGGATGCGATAATTATCACGCCAAAAATATCCATTTTTTCACGACCAGCCGCAAGTGCACCAGTCATTCCTTCAGCGGTGATACCGATGATATATAAAATACTAAGTAACATTCATGTACCTAAGTGCGGTTATAATTGGTTTCATTCTACTTTAAAATTTAATGAATTTTTAGCATAATGGCGCATTATTTTTTCAGACGTCAAAATTATGTCAGAACAATCTTCTAAATATATCGCGGCATTGCTTGCGGTATTATCGATCTCAATGGTGCTTGGCATCGATCTATTTATTTTTTCTTTGCAACCTGAAAAGCAAACAATGCCTCATTTAGGTGTAGGCGTGTTGGTTGCGCAGCTAATTTCGTTGTTGGTGTTTTATCGCGGCGAAATTTGCCCAGGACAACGTGGTCGTTTAATCAAAGTGAATCTGACTTTTGCTATTTATTGGGCGGTGTGGTTGCTGATAAGCCTATTACAGAATAATCACACGCTTACTAACGTGATGAGCGTATGTGGTCTTTCTGTCGTGTATTTTATTTGGAAACAACCAAAAACTGAAAAAATCCGTAACAGTTTTTTATTGATGGCTGCATTAATTGCGGGTTTAGGTTGCTTGAGTTATTTAATGATTTTTACCGTGCTTCCTGCAAGCGATTTTGCGGAATATAACCCGTTTGCGCAGATTTTATCTGGCGTGATTTTGGCAAATCTTGCGCTTGTTATTGCACGAAATCGTTTACAAGGTTTTATTGCATTGTTGCCCTTATCCATGATTATATTGCTGGCCTTAAATGCTTTAGCAATGTTCTTATTTTTACTTTTAAATGGCATGGAAAGTGCGGTTAATTCTGACAGTATTTTCGCTTACATCATTTATTTTATTTGCCATTTTGTGATTGCGGCTATTCTGATTCTGCATAGTTTCCAAAAGTGGAAATTATCTGCCAATAGTTTATTTATCCTATTATTTATTGCGGTTTGCTTGCCGTTATGGATGGTCTTCGCTTAATGGAAAAGCAAAATAATATTGCCTCTTTGATGTTGGTGGTAGGCTGTATTTTATTTGGCTTAGGTAGCTTGATTGTTAAGTTTGTGCCTGTCGGTGCTTATGCAATTGCTTTTTGGCGATTATTAATTGCATCGGGCATTTTCTATTTTTTAATGAAACTAAAACGCCAACCTTTTCCCAAAAGTAAAAAAGCCTTATTTTTCGCCGCACTTTCCGGGGTATTCTTAGCGTTTGATCTTGCCTTTTGGCATGAAAGTATTTATGCCGTAGGTCCAGGCATTTCAACCTTATTAAATAGCTTGCAAATTTTTTGTTTAGCTGCCATTGGTTTTGTCTTTTTTGCCGAACGTCAAAGCAAACTACAAATACTCAGCTTGTTTTTAGCCGTGCTTGGCGTAGCGTTAATTTCTGTCGAAGAATTACAGCATAATATTAACGGAATTTATGGCATTGTGATTGGTTTAATTTCAGCGGTAATGTTGGCTGGTTCTATGGTGATGGTGAAAAAAGTTCATCAAGAAGAGCCAATGGCATTATTTCCGTTGATGTTAATGATCAGTTTGAGTGGTGCCTTAGCGCTATTTATCCCCTCTTTAATTTTCAATTCAAACAATCTTTATCCAACAACATGGCAGGATTGGGGATTAGTCGTCATTTACGGTGTAGTAATGCAGTGCATTGCTTGGGGCATGATTGCTTATTCAATCCCTTTGCTTTCGCTAAGTGTTACAGGATTATTGTTACTCACGGAGCCAGTAGCTGCATTGTTGATTGATTATTTCTATTTGGATAAAGTGATTAATCTTTGTCAATGGCTTGGTGCATTGCTCACTTTATTTGCGATTTATTTAGGCTCAAAACGTTAGAAATTAATGTTCCCTCACTAACATTGAGGGAACTATGATGAATTGTGAGCTATTTACCCACAGATTTTTTAAGATTTCGGCTGGTTAGAAAGTAATACGCCAATACGGAAATCGCAACACATGCCCCCATAGTAAAGAGCATTGGTGCGGCAGTATCCATTTTCATTGACGCGACTAAACTTCCCATAATTGCGCCCACTGCAAAACGTACGCTGCCAATCAAAGAATTTGCAGTTCCCGCCATTTGAGGACATCTTTCTAAAGCTGATGCCATTGCATTTGAGGAAATCACAGGGTTTGGACCGACGAAAAAGGCAACGCCAATTGCCATTGGCCAAAATCCGAGATCTAAAAGTGCGGTTAAAATTAGCCACATTCCAGAAAGAAATTGAATTGTGAGGGCTATCCGTAACATTGTTTCTGCGCCCACTTTAGTGACAAATCGGCTATTCAAAAAGGAGGCAAAGATCATCGTAACGATATTCATCATGAAGAAGTAACCGAACTGATCAACGGGAACTCCATAAATGCCGATATAGACAATTGATCCTGCAGTAACAAAAGCAAACAACCCACCAAATCCAAAAGAGGCGGCAAACATGTAGCCGAGCACTTCTTTTTGCTTCCAAAGTAGAAGGAAATTGCGAGCAATAATATTTAAGCGCAGAGGAATACGATTTTCTTTTTTATGGGTTTCTGGAATGATGAAAAAGACTAATGCTGCGGCTAATAATCCCACAAGCGAAATAACGTAAAAAATCGCGTGCCAGTGGAAAAATTTAACGATATAACCACCAATGATTGGCGCAACTAAAGGTGCAAGCATAAATACTAACGTGATGGTGGACATCACTTTGGATAGTTGATCTTTACTAAATAAATCACGCAATAATGCGCCAGAAAGTACAACAGGTGCGGCACCAAAGAAACCTTGCACAAAACGAAGTGCGGTGAAATTTCCGACTGAATTTATTTCGGTGAGTACTAAAGCTGTGAGCGCGCCTACAATGACACCGAGCAAAATGATCGGTTTTCGTCCAAAACTATCACCAAAAGGCCCCCAGAAAAGCTGACCAAACGCCATGCCATAAGCAAAAGAGGTGAGCGTGTGTTGTACTTGTTCTGGACTCACGCCGAGATCTTTCGCAATTTCTAAGAAAGACGGCAAATACATATCTACGCCAAAAGGCGGTAGCATGGAGAGAATACCGAGTGTAAGAATAAAGATAAAAGTAGATTTTTGTTGACTCATCTTATTTCACCAAACTTTCGATTTCACTTTGAGTCAATGGGCGGTATTCGCCTTCTTCTAAGGATTCATCCAACACGACATCACCAATTTTCCAGCGATGTAATCCAACGACTTTATTCCCAAGTGCGGCAAACATACGTTTTACTTGATGATAGCGACCTTCGGAAATCGTCAGATTCACATTGTAATCATCTAAGATTTCTAATTTTGCTGGTTTAGTGGGTTCTTTTTCTCCACGTAATAAAATACCTTCCGCACAAGCCGCTGCATAATTTTCTTCTACAGGATCAGCTAAAGTTACCAAATAGGTTTTTTCACAATGATGCTTTGGCGAAGTAATACGATGTGACCATTGTCCGTCATCGGTAAGCAATACGAGACCTGTTGTATCTACATCTAAGCGACCCGCGCTATGTAATTTGCCCGCTAAAGGGTAATCAAAAAATTGATAAATTGTTGGATAGTCGCCGTCATCATTAGAACAAACACGGCATTGTGGTTTATTCAACATAAAATACTGACCTTCTTCAACCCAAGTTAATAATTGATCTTCAAAATAAATTTTGTCTTCTTGTGAAATTTGTACTGAACCACTTTTGACAATTTCGTCATTAATTTTTACCGCACTTTGGCGGATTGCTTTTGTTGCCTGAGAACGAGTTAATCCCGTATTTTCAGCAATAAATTTATCTAATCTCATTATGTTTTCTCTTGTTAAAATTCGCTAGGCATTGTACAGTTTTTTGCTTTTAGAACGAAACAAAAAAGGCTGCAATGCAGCCTTTATCTATTAAGCTTGGTTAAACCACTTCACGTAATCGAATTGATCGTAATATTTTTTCCCATTCCAGCCAGAAAACTCAAAAATATCGCCCACCTGATTTTGCTTCTCGAATCCTTTTATATAATAAGCCGATTTAAAAGCTGGATAGGGGTTGTGAGTAAAAATCACTTTATTTTTGAAAGGGAGTTGATCAAAAAGTTGAATCTCTTTTTCGGTCATCCCGTCTCGATCTGTCATCATAATAAAAAGATTGTCTAAACTCATTCGTGACGTGCGAAGTTGCCATTTTTCACTGGCTTCTTGCTCACTGTGATAGTGCATAAAATGAATTTCAAGATCGGCAAGTTTTCCCAATGGATAACTTTTTTCTGTTTGTACAAATGTAAGAGGTTGAGTGAGGTAGAAATCCATATTTTGTAAATAACGCAAAAAATCCTGTGGCGAGAGATAGAGGTTCACAAATGGCGAATTAAACGGCTGGTGCAAATCATGTAAGATAAAAGCCCCCACGCAATTGGCAGAAATGACAGTCATGCCTTGGTTAGTCAATTTACGTTGTAATGAACGATTGATAAAAAATCTTTGACATTTATTCACCGCACTTTTAAGTTTTTGAAATGGATTCATTTTATTATCCTCTATGATTCTCTTGTGAAAATCCTACCTTTTTTGCTGAAAAATGAAAAGTCTAGCTAATGTCTCGCATCAAAAAATTTTGTAATGATTTTGTGAAAATTTGCAGTCTGTCACAATTTTTTGAATAAAAAACCGCTATAATCGACGTAATATTTCAATCCTGTTTCAATAAAATGGAGCATTTATTATGAGTGAACAATTACGTCAAGCAGCCTTGGATTTCCACGAGTTTCCAATTCCTGGAAAAATCGAAGTTACCCCAACAAAATCATTAGCAACACAACGCGATCTGGCTTTAGCTTATTCACCGGGTGTGGCTGAGCCTTGTTTAGAAATTGAAAAAGATCCTGCAGCCTCTTACAAATATACGGCGCGTGGAAATTTGGTCGCTGTTATTTCTAATGGTACAGCGGTACTTGGTCTTGGTAATATTGGCGCGCTTGCGGGCAAACCTGTAATGGAAGGGAAGGGCGTATTGTTCAAAAAATTCGCTGGTATCAACGTATTTGATATTGAAGTGAATGAACATGATCCCGATAAACTTGTCGATATTATTGCCTCGTTAGAGCCGACTTTCGGTGGGATCAATTTAGAAGATATTAAAGCACCAGAATGTTTCTATATTGAACAAAAATTGCGTGAGAGAATGAATATTCCTGTATTCCATGATGACCAACATGGTACGGCGATCATCAGTGCTGCCGCGATCATCAATTCTCTTCGTATTGTAGGTAAAAAAATTGAAGATGTTCGACTTGTTGCGTCTGGTGCGGGAGCTGCATCTATCGCGTGCTTGAACTTATTGCTTTCTTTAGGTATGAAACGTGAAAATATCACGGTTTGCGACTCGAAAGGCGTGGTATATAAAGGTCGTGATGACAAAATGGATCAAACCAAAAAAGATTATGCAATTGAAGATAATGGCTGGCGTAAACTTGGCGATGCGATTCCAAATGCAGATATTTTCTTAGGTTGTTCCGCAGCTGGTGCGCTTACACAAGATATGGTGAAAACCATGGCTGCGCATCCAATTATTCTTGCTTTAGCTAACCCAAATCCTGAAATTACCCCGCCAGAAGCGAAAGCGGTTCGTCCTGATGCGATTGTATGTACAGGCCGATCTGATTATCCAAACCAAGTAAATAACGTGCTTTGTTTCCCATTCATTTTCCGTGGCGCATTAGATGTGGGAGCAACCACTATTAATGAAGAAATGAAACGTGCGGCAGTTTATGCCATCGCCGACCTTGCATTAGAAGAGCAAAATGAAGTTGTAACTTCTGCTTACGGTGGTGAAGGCGCGACATTTGGTGCAGATTATGTGATTCCTCGTCCATTCGATCCTCGCTTAATTGTGCGTATCGCACCCGCGGTAGCAAAAGCCGCAATGGAATCTGGTGTGGCAACTCGTCCAATTCAAAATTGGGATGCTTATGTTGAAAAACTAACTCAGTTTGTTTACAAAACGAGCTTGTTTATGCGTCCTATTTTCAGCCAAGCAAAAGCGGAAAAACAACGCATTATTTTAGCAGAAGGGGAAGAAAATAAAGCATTACATGCCACCCAAGAAGTGATTTCAATGGGCTTGGCAAATCCAATTTTAATTGGTCGCCGCAGTGTGATTGAAGAAAAAATTAAAAAACTTGGTTTACGTTTAACCGCTGGTGTAGATTTTGAAATTGTAGATAACGAAGATAATCCTCGCTATGAAGAATGTTGGAAACATTACTACGAGCTTACGAAACGTAAAGGCATTACACCTGCAATCGCAAAACGTGTCGTGCGTTCTAATACAACTGTACTTGCATCTACTTTAGTGAGTCTGGGCTATGCTGATGGCTTGGTATGTGGTTTATTTGGTTCTTATGGTAAACATTTAGCATCTATTAAGGATATTATTGGGTTAAAAGATGGAGTTAAAGTTGCGGCTGCGTTAAATAGTCTTGTATTACCAACAGGAAATGTATTTTTAACCGATACTCATGTAAATACTAACCCAACAGCGGAAGAACTTGCAGAGATTACGTTAATGGCAGCAGAAGAAATTCATCGTTTTGGTATTGAACCTGCTATTGCATTACTTTCTCATTCTAACTTTGGCTCATCGAATTCATTGGGGGCGCCAAAAATGCGCGAAGTATTGTATATGGTCAATGAGCGCAATCCACACTTAATGATTGATGGTGAAATGCGTGGCGATTTAGCAATGAATGAAGCACACAGAAGAGAAGTCATGCCTGATAGTCCATTAAAAGGAAGTGCAAATTTATTGGTGTTCCCTGATTTGAGCTCATCACGTATTAGTTATAGCTTATTACGCGGCACCACTACGGCAATTACCGTTGGCCCAATCTTAATGGGTATGAATAAATCTGCGCATATTCTTAATCCGAGTGCATCCGTTCGCCGAATTATTAATATGGTAGCGTATGCGGCAGTAAAGGCTCAGCAAGAGTAATGGATAAATGAAATATAAATTAGGCCCCGTTATTAATTGCGGGGCCTTTTATATGAAGTGATTCTAGATTCCAAATATTTTATAAATCAAAATCGCCAAAATCCTTGGTATCTACTTTGGAATCAATTTGACCAACAAGGTAAGAACTTACTTCCACTTCTTGTGGCGCCACTTGCACATTGTCAGAAACCAACCATGCGTTAATCCATGGAATTGGGTTAGAACGCGCACCAAATGGTAATGGAAGACCAACAGCTTGCATACGGATATTCGTGATGTATTCCACGTATTGCACCAAAATATCTTTGTTCAAACCAATCATTGATCCGTCTTTGAACAAATAATCAGCCCAGTCTTTTTCTTGTTCCGCAGCGGCTAAGAATAAATCATAGGCTTCTTGTTTGCATTCTTCTGCAATTTCTGCCATTTCAGGATCGTCTTGGCCTGCAGCCATGATATTTAAAATGTGCTGTGTACCAGTTAAATGTAGGGCTTCATCACGTGCGATAAATTTAATGATTTTCGCATTACCTTCCATTAATTGACGTTCTGCAAAGGCAAAGGAGCACGCGAAAGACACATAGAAACGAATGGCTTCAAGCGCGTTCACGCTCATCAAGCAAAGGTAAAGTTGTTTTTTCAAATTACGCAATGTGACGACACATTCTTTGCCATCTACGGTGTAAGTGCCTTCGCCGTACAGGCTATAAAGTTGGCTATCACGGATTAAATCGTCGTAGTAAGAAGAAATATCACGTGCACGTTTGATGATTTCTTCGTTGGTTACGATATCATCGAACACAATAGAGGGATCGTTCACAATGTTACGAATAATGTGTGTGTAAGAGCGAGAGTGGATGGTTTCAGAGAAGGTCCAAGTCTCGATCCAAGTTTCTAATTCAGGAATCGACACCAACGGCAACAACGCCACGTTCGGGCTGCGGCCTTGAATAGAATCTAACAAGGTTTGATATTTTAAGTTGCTGATGAAAATGTGTTTTTCATGCTCAGGCAACGCCGCATAGTCGATACGGTCTTGCGACACATCCACTTCTTCCGGACGCCAGAAGAAAGAAAGTTGTTTTTCAATGAGTTTTTCAAACGTCTCATATTTTTGTTGATCGTAACGCGCAACGTTAACGTTTTGACCAAAGAACATCGGTTCTTTTAATTGGTCGTTTTTGTTTTGTGAGAAAGTGGTGTATGCCATTTTTTGTCTCCATATCGTAGGGTGGGCTTTAGCCCACCATTTTAATAAGAAAGTTTTGGTGGGCTAAAGCCCACCCTACAAGAATAGAAAGCAATGTCTAATTTAAATCTTACACGCCCCACCAGCACAGCCATCATCAAGATCTTCTTGAGCATCTTCAGCGCCATCTCGAGTGTTTTGATAGTAAAGAGTTTTTAGACCATATTTATAAGCGGTTAAAAGATCTTTTAACAACACTTTCATTGGTACTTTACCGTCTTCAAAACGTTTTGGATCGTAGTTGGTGTTGGCGGAGATCGCTTGGTCTACGAATTTTTGCATAATACCGACTAAATGTAAGTAGCCGTCATTGCTTGGGATATCCCAAAGTAATTCGTAGTTGTCGCTTAAGTTTTCGTACTCAGGTACAACTTGTTTTAGGATGCCATCTTTTGAGGCTTTAATACTTACATGACCACGCGGTGGCTCAATACCATTAGTCGCATTTGAAATTTGTGATGAGGTTTCTGATGGCATTAAGGCGGTTAATGTTGAGTTACGTAAACCAAATTCTTGAATATCTTTACGCAAACTTTCCCAATCATAATGTAATGGCTCTTGTGTTAAGGCATCTAAATCTTTCTTATAGGTATCAATAGGTAAAATACCTTTTGCATAAGTGGTTTCATTGAAGTATTCGCAAGCACCTTGCTCTTTTGCTAAGTTCATAGAGGCTTTCAATAAATAATATTGAATGGCTTCAAAAGTGCGGTGAGTTAAATTGTTAGCTGAACCATCAGAATAACGAACACCATTTTTCGCAAGGTAATAAGCATAGTTAATGACACCGATACCTAATGCTCGACGAGCAAGTGAACTACGTTTTGCCGCCACAACAGGGTAATCTTGATAATCTAATAATGCATCAAGTGAACGCACAGCAAGATCGGCAAGTTCTTCTAATTCATCTAAGCTTTCAATTTTACCTAAGTTAAATGCAGAAAGTGTACAAAGTGCGATTTCTCCATTTTCATCATTAATGTGCTGAAGTGGCTTCGTTGGTAACGCGATTTCTAAACATAAGTTAGATTGGCGAACTGGTGCCACTTGCGGATCAAACGGCGAGTGAGTATTACAGTGGTCTACGTTTTGAATATAGATACGGCCTGTTGATGCACGTTCTTGCATTAATAAAGAGAAAATCTCAACGGCTTTGACAGTACGTTTGCGGATAGTTGGATCTTGTTCGTATTTTACGTAAAGTTCTTCAAATTTGTCTTGATCCGCAAAGAATGCTTCATAAAGTCCAGGTACATCTGATGGACTGAATAAAGTAATCTCGCCGCCTTTAATTAAGCGTTGATACATTAATTTGTTTAATTGGACGCCATAATCCATATGACGAACACGGTTGTCTTCTACACCACGGTTATTTTTTAACACAAGTAAGCTTTCTGCTTCTAAGTGCCAAATTGGGTAATAAAGTGTCGCAGCACCGCCACGAACGCCACCCTGTGAGCAAGATTTCACTGCAGTTTGGAAATATTTATAGAATGGAATACAACCCGTATGGAATGCTTCACCGCCACGAATCTCACTGCCTAGTGCACGAATTGCACCTGCATTAATACCAATCCCCGCACGTTGTGAAACATATTTCACAATAGCTGATGCCGTTGCATTGATTGAATCTAAGCTGTCATCACATTCAATTAATACGCAAGAGCTGAATTGACGAGTTGGTGTACGCACTCCCGCCATAATTGGCGTTGGTAATGAGATTTTGAAGGTGGATGTTGCATCGTAGAAACGTTTTACATAATCCAAACGCGTTTCTTTTGGATATTTAGAGAATAAACTAGCTGCAACGAGTAAATAGAGGAATTGTGCTGATTCGTAGATTTCACCCGTCACACGGTTTTGAACTAAATACTTACCTTCTAATTGTTTTACGGCAGCATAAGAGAACGTCATATCACGCCAATGGTCGATGAAATTGTCCATTTCATCCCATTCTTCTCGGGTATAATCATCCAATAAGGCATGATCGTATTTTCCCATGCGCACTAATTTTTTGACCTGATCGTATAAACGAGGGGGATCAAAATGACCGTAGGCTTTTTTACGTAAATGGAAAATCGCTAAGCGAGCAGCTAAAAATTGATAATCAGGCGTATCTTTGCTGATTAAATCTGCGGCTGCTTTAATAATGGTTTCGTGAATGTCTGAAGTACGAATGCCTTCATAAAATTGAATGTGTGAGCGAAGCTCAACTTGGGAAACAGATACATTGTCTAGACCTTCTGCTGCCCATGTAATAACACGGTGGATTTTATCAAGGTTGATTTGTTCCTGCGTGCCATCACGCTTGGTTACCATTAAGCTTTTATTCATTGTACGACCCTTGTTATTATGCGATGTTAAACACAAGATATAGTGTTTTTAATAAAAACACGCACAAGGTAATGTGTTTTTTGATTGAGATCAAGCAATAAATTTTTTGCTTGAATTATTGACAATAGGTAACTATTTAAAAATAAATGTTTTTTTCGAAAGAGCAAAAATTAAATTTTTTACTTGTAAAAATGAGAAAAGTGCGATTGAAATTCGTTGAATTTTTACCGCACTTTGACGATTAGTTGAGATATTTGAAAACTTTAATTACTTTTTGCACGCCACTGATTTTACTTGCAATATCTGCGGCAGCATCAGCTTGGGCATGAGTCACTGTACCGAGTAGGAAAACTTCGCCATTTTCGCTAATAACTTTAACATCGGTTGCTTTAACTCGACCATCGACTAACATTTTTGATTTAACTTGAGTAGTAATCCAACTGTCTTTGCTGATTTGTGCAAAAGAGATTTTCGGGCCAACAGTCAGCTCGTTATAAATGTCATTGACACCTTCAACGCCTTTTGCAAGATCTGCGGCTGTTTCTTTTACACCACTATTGGGAACTTGACCGATTAAAAGTACTCGACCATTGTAAGACACTGCATTTACACGACCTTCAGTTTTGATTTGAGCATCTTTTTCAACGGCATTTTCTACTTTGAATTCGAGTGTTTCGTCATCTACTTGTGTGCCAGCTGTTCTAGGATCTGTACCTACTTTAGCTGCTGCTGCGCCACCACCTAGAGCGGCAACGATACAGCCTTGTAAAAGGAATGTTGTGCTAAGCACGATAGCCAGTTTTTTTAACGGGGATAATGTCATAATTAACTCCTTTTGAGATTAAATTACTGCTAGTTTGAAATTGATTTATTGTGCTGTCAAGCACCTGGGAACAACGTATGGTCAACTAATTCACAAAGGGCATTGATAACAAAAAGATGGTTTTCTAAGACCCGACTTTCTTTGGTTGCTGGAATCGATATTTCTAAATCACTATCAGCTAAAATTCCTTGAATTGCATCGTTATTAGAGCCAGTGAGTGCAATGACATTAATTTCTTTATTTACTGCATGAGAAATAGTGTTTAGCACAATTTTCTCTGTTCCTAAAGGTGCAAAAGCGATAAGTAAGTCACCCGGTTTGGCAACGGCATTAAATTGGTGACAATACAATTCTTCAGGAGAGTGTTCAAAAACAAGAGAAGAACCCACCGCACTTTCTAAACTCAAGAGCACAGAGGGAAAACTTGGTCTTGCCAAATCGTATCGATTAAGTAAGTTAGATACGAGAAACTGTGCATTGGCATAAGAGCGTGACACACCACAAGCGATCACTTTATTGCCACCTAGCAAACATTGCATCACCATTTGGGTAGCGTTAGCAATATTTTCTGAAAGCATACTAGACGTAGCAATTTGAATTTGAATACTTTCGCTATAAATATCTTTTACTTTTTGTAACATTATAAAAAGCCATTAATCGAGAAAATTAGGAATCCATTGAATATCTTGGGGCGTTTTGCCAAAGGCGATTAAATCAAAACGACAATCGGCATCTTCTAAGCTCATATTTTGTTTTGCAAGCCATAAGTTTGCCGCATCTAACCATTTTTGTTGTTTTTGCCAATCTACGCTTTCTATTGCCGAGCCAAAGGCATGATTAGAACGCTGGCGAACTTCAACAAAAACGATGGTTCCTTTGTCATTCATAATAAGATCAAGTTCACCACATTTGAAATTTTGATTAGCCGCAATAAATTTTAAGCCTTTTGATTCTAAAAAAAGGCGAGCTTGATGCTCAAAGCTCGCCCCTTGTTGACGTTTTAAAGAAAACATTAGTTTGCGACCGGTACAATTGCACCATTTTGATATTGATACCAAGTCATATCGCGTTCAACATTACAATTTGTATCCGCACTTAAAATACCAGTTAAACCACTTAAGCGATATCCTGGTACTTGGCGCAATTCATTAAATTGATTGATGAGTAACCAAGCATCTGCACCCATTGCATATAAACGCATTAATTGATATTCACCGCCAGTTGTTTTAGCGAGTTTTTGATATTGTGGTGAATTGGTTTCTTTAAAAAATGGAATATCACTAAATTGAACACCATTCATTTGAGCGACAAACTCAGGATTGCTGCTTGTGGTATTGGAGCTTGAGCGTGAGCTCGCATAAATACGTAAATTTGGTGCACTATTCGTTAAATAGCCTTTCATTTCGACCAGTTCATCTGGATTGGCGACCACATAAAGTGCGGTTGTATTTTCACCATTTTGTTGTAAAAAGTAGGTAACATCAGCAGGTAGATTATAATAACGAACATTCGCATCGACACCAGCAAGTTGTTGCCAACGTACGTTAAAGGCATTGCCTACGCGTTGCCCTAAATCATTTTGAGGCATGGCGACGAGTGGACTACGAATTCCATCATTCCACATTTTATTTGCCGCTGATTCTGCTTCATCTTCTGGTGAAAGTCCATAATAGCAAAGTTGAGCAATTGCACGAGAATTTGGTGTAGCATTTAATGCAAGCACATCCATACCTTGAATTTGTGCTGGATCCGCTAAAATCACATCAAGATTTTGTTTTAGTAATGGACCCACTAACGTTTTAATACCTGCTTGTTTTGCCTGCGCAATGATATCTTGTACAGAATTCATTGAGGTATCAAATACTTGCACTGGAATGGTTGAGTTACCTTTCGCATCGTTGAAACCCGATTGAATGGTGGTACCAAGAATTTGTCCGTCTCCACTTAATGGCAATAATAAACCAATTTGTGACACATTCGTTTGTTGGAAATTCAGCAATGTAAGCAATTCTTTAGGGAACAACGTTGCGGCTGCATGATTTGGATAAGCATTTTTCCAACTTTGTAATGCTTGGCTTAATTGAACGGGTTGACGAATATAATCATTGTAGGTTTTAATTAAGGTTAACCAACCACCTAAAGCTGCGTTGCCTTCATCTGAAGCATTATTGATTACGCCAGTATTTGCTGAACGTAACAATGCCCAAGTTTTATCAACATTATCTTGACGACGTTGTACATCTGTTAAATTTTCATCAATTTTTATCCGCGCTTTGACGGCCTCAATGATATCTTTTTGGTTCTCTGCAACAACCGCTAAGGTCTCGTAATAACGAGATTTTTGTGACGGGCTTAATTTATTTAAATCCAATGCACGTAATTGATTTTGCGCGACTTCATTGGCATTTTTTGCAGCAGAAATTCTCGCTTCAATTAATGCACGATCTAATTTTTGCGCGTCATTTAATTCACCTAACTCACTTAATAAAGCTTCAGATTGTTCAACTTTATTTTCACTGATTAATACGCGAGCCGCGAGCAATTTATAGGTTTGTTGATCTTCAAGTTCTTGTGCTTGTCCTAATTTATTCATATAAAATTCAGAACTTGCATTCGCATCTTGTTGTAAAGTTTGCGTAAAACTGCTGCCAAGTAGATTTGAACAGCCAGCTAAGGCCATTGACAATAAAATTGGCATTAAACGTTTTTTAAAACGTCCGCCTTGTAATAGAATAGACATTCTTGCTCCATCATGAACAGACAATAGTTGTGGCAGATCTTACTTATCTCATAACTTAAAAGCAAACAAAAATGACTGATTTAACCGGAATTTTATACATTGTTGCCACTCCGATTGGCAATTTACAGGATATTACCCAGCGTGCTTTAGATACTTTTGCTCAAGTGGATTTAATTGCAGCAGAAGATACTCGTCATAGTGGCCTTTTATTAAGCCATTATGGTATCAAAAAGCCCTTTTTTGCTTTGCATGATCACAATGAACAAGAAAAAGCACATATTTTGGTGGAGAAACTCAAGCAAGGTAGCCATATTGCTTTGATTTCTGATGCAGGAACGCCATTAATTAGTGATCCTGGTTTTCATTTAGTTCGTCAATGCCGTGAAGCAGGCATTCGTGTTGTTCCTTTGCCGGGAGCCTGTGCGGCAATTACCGCACTTTGCGCATCGGGGATTGCTTCTGATAGATTTTGTTTTGAAGGTTTTTTACCTGCTAAAAGTAAAGCCCGCAAAGATAAATTAGAAAATATCGCAGAAGAAGACCGCACTTTGATTTTTTATGAATCCACTCACCGTATTTTAGATACGCTAGAAGATATGCAATCGGTGCTAGGGGAAGAACGATATATTGTGTTAGCTCGTGAAATTACTAAAACTTGGGAAACGATTACGGGTAATACGATTAAAAATTTACGAGAATGGCTTTTAGAAGATCCCAATCGTACAAAAGGCGAGATGGTTTTGATTGTGGAAGGCAAACCAAAGTCTGACAATAACGATGAAATCTCTCCACAAGCGGTGAAGGCGCTTGAATTAATTGCAGAGGAATTACCGCTAAAAAAAGCGGCTGCTATTGTTGCTGAGTTGTATGGTTATAAGAAGAATGCTTTGTATCAATTTGGATTAGCGCATTTGGAAAAATAACCTCAAAATCAACCGCACTTTATTCATCCAATTTTAATCTGTGCTATTGCACTAAACGGACACAAGCTCTTACAAGATATTTACTTTTAGACTGGAAAATATATGTTAAACCAAGTTTCAAATACATTACTGACACCAAGTAATCTTTCAACTAAAGCATTGCTCAATATTTTCGATGTGATGTCGCATCGCAATATTGATTATGCTGATCTGTATTTTCAACTTAGCCAAGATGAAAGTTGGGTATTGGAAGATGGCATTATAAAAGAAGGCGGTTTTCATATTGATCGTGGTGTTGGCGTGCGGGCAGTTTCTGGTGAGAAAACAGGCTTTGCTTATGCCGATCAAATTAATCTTGCTTCTTTGCAGCAATGTGCGGAGGCGGTAAAGGGAATTGCGCAAGTCAAACAGGGGAATTTGATTTCCCCATCCGCTTTTAATGTTGTAAATCCTATTGCTCGTTATGCGGCGATTAATCCTTTGGAAAGTCTGACTAAAGAGAAAAAAATTGAGCTATTACATTTGGTTGATCGTACAGCACGCGCAGAAGATCATCGCGTAACCCGCGTATCAGCAAGTCTTAGTTCCGTTTATGAAGAAGTATTAGTCATGGCGACGGATGGTACGCTAGCTGCAGATATTCGTCCTTTAGTTCGCTTATCTATTTCTGTGTTAGTAGAGGAAAATGGCAAACGTGAACGAGGCAGTTGTGGTTCTGGTGGGCGTTTTGGTTTAGATTGGTTCTTTGAAGTGATTGATGGCGATATTAGAGCAGTGCGATTTGCGAAAGAAGCGGTTCGTCAAGCTTTAGTAAATCTTAGCGCAGTTGCAGCACCAGCTGGATTAATGCCAGTTGTATTAGGTGCTGGTTGGCCTGGCGTGTTGTTACACGAGGCGGTAGGGCACGGTTTAGAAGGGGATTTTAACCGTAAAGAAAGTTCACTTTTCACAGGCAAGATTGGTGAACAAGTGACTTCACCGTTATGTACAATTGTAGATGATGGCACGATTGAAAATCGTCGAGGTTCATTAACTATTGATGATGAAGGTGTACCAAGTCAATGCAATGTACTCATCAAAGATGGGATCTTGCAAGGTTATATGCAAGATAAAATGAATGCCCGTTTGATGGGCGTGGCGCCAACGGGGAATGGCCGTCGCGAGTCTTATGCCCATTTACCGATGCCTAGAATGACTAACACCTATATGCTTGCAGGCCAAAGTCAGTTTGATGATTTGATTGCTTCTGTAGAACAGGGAATTTATGCACCGCACTTCGGTGGGGGACAGGTGGATATTACGTCTGGTAAATTTGTATTTTCCACTTCAGAAGCTTATTTAATTGAAAAAGGAAAAATCACCAAACCAGTGAAGGGCGCAACTTTAATTGGCAGCGGCATTGAAGTGATGCAAAAGATTTCTATGGTTGCAGATAAATCAGAACTTGATTTAGGTATCGGGGTTTGTGGTAAAGAAGGGCAAAGTGTGCCAGTCGGTGTTGGACAGCCCGCACTAAAAATTGATGAAATTACCGTTGGTGGTACAAATTAAACCAAAATTGCGCAAAAGATCACAAAAATCCCATTAAAATTGGATTTTTACTGGCAATTTTATTCAAATTTTGATAGTCTCGGGCAGAATTATATTTTTATATCTTTTAATTATTTTAAATTATGTTGAAAAGAATTTTAGTTATTATCGGTTTAGCGACCCTCGCAACCGCCTGTTCTAATGGGCCTCGAACGGCAAATCACCAAGTTATTTCAGAAAGTGATGATGCTCAATTAACCGGTTTGATTAGTAATTTAGAAAAAGGTAATCGTTCAGGGATTTTCCACAAAGTGAGAACAAACCGTTCATCAGCTTTAATGGGGGATAAGGCTTTAGCTGGTGTGTATAATGAATGGGTGGGAACCGCTTATCGTATGGGCGGTACAACCAAACGTGGTATTGATTGTTCTGCATTTATGCAAACAACTTTTTCTGAAGCATTTGGCATTGAGTTGCCTCGTTCGACAGCTGAACAACGTTATTTAGGTAAACAAATTAGTAAATCAGAGTTGAAAAAAGGCGATTTAGTATTCTTCCGTAAAAATAACCATGTCGGTGTTTATATTGGTAATAACCACTTTATGCATGCAAGTACAAGTCAGGGAGTGACTATTAGTTCTCTTGATGAAGATTATTGGGCGAGAGTTTATACACAATCTCGTCGTATTATGTAGTATAGAAAGAAATGAATATTTAGTTCATTTTTTACATAATAGTATTTATATTTAATAAAATAATAAAGGCGAATGTAAATAAAGTATTTACATTCGCCATTTTCATTATTCTGCAAATGGATCACGTAAAATCATGGTTTCTACACGATCAGGACCTGTTGAAAGAATATCAATTGGTACGCCAGTTACTTCTTCAATACGTTTAATATAGTTAATGCAGTTTTGTGGCAATTTATTTACATCTGTGATGCGGAAAGTATTTTCTTTCCAACCTGGTAATGTTTCATAAATAGGTTCTACACCTTCCCAATCTTTCGCTGCTAATGGCGCATATTCAACGATTTCACCATTTGGCATTTTGTATGCAACACAGATTTTTATTTCATCAAAACCATCTAATACGTCAAGTTTGGTCATACAGAAGCCAGAAATAGAGTTAAGTTGAATTGCACGGCGAATGGCGACGGCATCGAACCAACCGCAACGACGTGGACGGCCTGTTACCGCGCCAAATTCATTACCTTTACGCGCAATTTCAGCACCCACATCATCAAATAATTCAGTTGTGAATGGGCCACCCCCTACACGAGTACAGTAAGCTTTGATGATACCAAGTACATAGTCTAAGTTACGCGGGCCAAAACCAGAACCTGTTGCAACACCACCAGCTGTTGTATTTGAACTGGTTACATACGGATAAGTACCGTGGTCGATATCCAACATAGTACCTTGTGCACCTTCAAATAAAATGTGCTCACCATTTTTGCGTGCAGTATCAAGAATTGTAGTGATGTCTGCCACCATACCAGTGATTACATCGGCAATTGCCATTACATCATCTAAGGTTTTTTGATAATCGACAGGCTCAACTTTGTAATAGTTCACCAATTGGAAATTATAGTATTCAAGGATATTTTTGAGTTTTTCGGCAAAGGCTTCTTTATCAAATAAATCGCCTACGCGTAAACCACGACGAGCCACTTTATCTTCATAAGCTGGCCCAATACCACGACCAGTTGTACCGATAGCTTTTTTGCCAAGTGCAGCTTCACGGGCGTGATCCATAGCCACATGATAAGGCAAGATTAAAGGACAAGCTTCAGAAATTAATAAACGTTCACGAACTTTAATACCACGGCTTTCAAGTTCGCCCATTTCTTTCATTAATGCTTCAGGTGAAACCACAACGCCATTACCAATTAAGCAAGTTACGTTTGGATGTAACATACCAGATGGAATTAAACGCAACACAGTTTTTTCTCCATTAATGATAAGTGTGTGCCCTGCGTTGTGACCGCCTTGGTAACGAACTACGTATTTTACGCGATCCGTCAGAAGATCGACGATTTTCCCTTTACCTTCATCGCCCCATTGAGCGCCTAAGATAACAACACTTTTTCCCATAATTTCCGCCTTTTATTCGGTTAAATTAGTCAAATGAACAGCTGTTTACTTTACTCTTTTTCTGCTTTAATCTCAATGATATAAAAGAAAAAGTGCGGTGATTTTTCACCGCACTTTGGGGTTAGACTTTATTCAAATAAGGATTTGTGTAATGAACGAACGACTTCGTCAGCATGTTCACTTTGCACGAGCATACAAATATTATTGGTGCTTGCACCATAGCTAATCATTCTTACATTATAAGGCTCAAGAGTATCAAAAATTCCTTTTGCTACACCTGTTGCAGTATGTAAATTATTGCCGATTAATGCAACTAATGATAATCCAGTATCGACTTTCACTGAACAATATTGACGAAGTTCATCTAACAATTCGGTTGAAAGTAATTCTGCCCCTGAAGATGCGGAGCCTGTTTTATCCAATGTCAATGCAACGCTCACTTCTGATGTGGTGATAGTATCCACAGAAATTTTGTGTTTAGCCAAAATGTTAAATACATTCGCTAAGAAACCTTGTGCATGCAGCATACTTAAGCTGGAAAGCGTAAGTAAGGTTTGATCTCGGCGTAGCGCAATTGCACGGAAAGTTGGACGTGGTTGAGGATCGCGAGTGACCCAAGTTCCGCCCGCTTCAGGGGCTTTGCTTGAACCTACATAAACGGGGATATTGCTGCGTACTGCAGGGAGTAATGTGGCTGGATGTAGCACTTTTGCGCCAAAGGTTGCCATTTCAGCTGCTTCAGCAAAGCTCATTGTGTCGATACGTTGTGCAGCTGGAACAATGCGTGGATCGGTTGTGTAAATACCAGCAACATCAGTCCAAATTAAAACGTCTTTTGCATTTAATACTTCGGCTAACAAGGCAGCAGAGTAGTCGCTACCGCCACGGCCTAATGTGGTTGTTTTACCGCTTGGTTCACGTCCGATAAAACCTTGGGTGATGACTAATTCGCCGCGGTCTATTAATGGTTTTAAAATGCTATCACTGTTTGATTGAGTTTGTTCATCATTTGGTGCAGCTTTACCAAAATGGTTATTGGTTGCAACAATCGTACGGACATCAACCCAAGTGCCCGATGCGTTTTGTTCACGTAAAATCTCAATAAAGATTTGAGTTGACATCATTTCTCCGTGACTGATGAGTTCATCAGTTAATGCGGGAGAGGTTGCAAGGCTAGCTGCTTCGGAAAGTGCGGTAATATTTTCAAGATATTTTTCAATAATCGGACGAACTCGGCTGTCGTCTTTTAATTCATTCAAAATATTCTCTTGAATTTGACGGATTTCACCAATTAATTTTTCACGTTCTGTCGCTTCTACACCATTTGCTAAAGCGACTAATAAATTCGTCACGCCAGCTGATGCAGAAAGCACGATTACGCGTGTATTTGGATCAGCGATGACAATTTTGGCGCAAGCTGTCATTGCGGCGTGGTTGGCTACAGATGTTCCGCCAAATTTGGCGACTGAGAGATGGGACATAAGATGCTCCTGAGATGTTGTGATTTTTTAGAATAGTTGGTATAGAAATAACGATTTAGGCATTTTTTGTCAAATAGATTTTATTGACAAATGAAAAAATGCCATTTTTTTAATCATAATATAAATAAAATTTATATATGAATGTGAAAAATAAAAAATTGGAGACACAGAATAGGAATGCTTACAATGCAAACTGCAAACGTGTAAAAAACAAGTAAAGTGTTTTTTTAATAATCAAATAAACATATAAACACAAATTTTTTCAAAAAAGTATTTGACGAGGTCTCTTAAAATCAGCATAATACGCCCCGCAAAGCCGATATGGTTAGGCAAATTAAGGTAATGGCTACATAGCTCAGTTGGTTAGAGCACAACACTCATAATGTTGGGGTCGCAAGTTCGAATCTCGCTGTAGCCACCAGATTTGCGGGACTGGCGAAATTGGTAGACGCACCAGATTTAGGTTCTGGCGCCGAGAGGTGTGTGGGTTCAAGTCCCTCGTCCCGCACCATTTATCGCTTTGTAAGTCAAATAGTAGTTGGGGTATCGCCAAGCGGTAAGGCACCGGGTTTTGATCTCGGCATCCCTAGGTTCGAATCCTAGTACCCCAGCCATGCTATCAAATAAATCTTCTTTATATCTAATCAAAGATTTCTCTGTTGGGGTATCGCCAAGCGGTAAGGCACCGGGTTTTGATCTCGGCATCCCTAGGTTCGAATCCTAGTACCCCAGCCATATTTCCTGTATTATTACTATTTGATATTGTTTACTAAGCTAAACAAATAATTTATTTTTAGAAATTTAGTAAGTAAGATAGTCATAAAATAGATTATATTGTTATCTAGATCAGTTGTATTCAAGCTCATCTGATGTTGAAAATAATATGGGAGGATGTCCTCCCCCCATTTATATTAAGATTAAGAAATAAAAAGGATTTGATGAAAGATCTCTTAATTTTCTTTAAATTCTTCCATCATTTCTTGCGCTTTTTTCACCATTTTCTCTGAACCGACAAATAATGGGATTCGTTCATGAAGTGCAGTTGGTTTTATATCTAAAATTCTACGATAACCATCACTCGCAATTCCTCCTGCTTGTTCGGCTAAGAAGGCTATAGGATTACCTTCATAAAGTAGGCGTAACTTACCATTCGGGTAATTAGTTGCACTTGGGTAAATATAAATTCCACCTTTAAGTAAGTTGCGATGGAAATCAGCAACAAGCGATCCAATGTAGCGAGATGCATAAGGACGGTTAGTGGTTCTGTCTTCTTCTTGACAATATTTGATATATTTTTTTACACCTTGAGGAAATTTCAAATATTGTCCCTCATTAATAGAATAAATACGTCCATCTTTTGGCATTTGCATATTTTCGTGAGAAAGACAAAATGTGCCGATTGATGGATCATAGGTAAATCCGTTAACTCCGTTACCAGTGGTATATACTAACATTGTTGATGAACCATAAACAATATAACCAGCAGCAACTTGTTTATTTCCAGGTTGCAAGAAATCTTCTAATGTTACTGGTGTACCAATTGGTGAAACTCTACGATAAATAGAGAAAATTGTTCCGACAGATACATTTACATCAATATTAGATGAACCATCAAGAGGATCTGTCAATATAATATATTTTGCATTGCGACCACGTTCTGTATCGAAAGCGATAAAGCTTTCTTCTTCCTCTGATGCAAATCCCGCGACTTCTTCTCGTGCCATTAAGGCTGCTCTCATTGTATTGTGTGCAAATAAATCTAGCTTCATTTGGCTTTCACCTTGCACATTTTCTATACCTGATTGTCCAAGGATATTAGTTAGGCCCGCTTTATTGATATCACGATGGATAATTTTAGCAAGTAATCGTATTGACGATAAAATTCCACTTAACTCCCCTTTTGCATTAGGGTATTCAGCTTGCCGTTCTACAATAAATTCACTTAATGTTTTCATAATTTTCCTTTAGTCTTTAATTATGACTTAATTATAGAAAAATAGTGAAAATAATGCTAATGAAAGAGTGTAAAAATGTGATCAAGATCACATATTAGTAACATTTAATCAAACAGGCTATAATGGTCAATCAATCATTATAGATATATTTAATCTACAATTAGTCAATTTTTCAATAATAAAATTTATTACTATAATGGGTACTGCATTTTTATAGTCTATGAATTTTTATTTATTTCATCTTAAGATTTCAATAGAATGGTAAAAATATAACGAGAACATAATATTGATTAATGTAAGAAGGATATATATGTCAGAAGAAATTCTACCTAGTGTTAATCGTTTAGAACAAGAAATCTCAGCTAAAAATTATGAACTAGCTTGTTTAGAACTTATAAAAATTTTAACTAAACTTGATTGTAATTTTGGTGGAATTGAAGGAATACAATTCGATTATCCAAAACAGCTTTCTGATTTATCGGAAAAACATTTGACGTATTTTTGTACACGCGTTGCAAATGCAGTAACTAATTTATTTATAGATCCTGATTTACATATTTCAGAAAGTGGAGCACTGCGTTTTATTACTTTACAACGTTGGTTGACAATGATTTTTTCAACCTCCCCTTATGTTAATGCAGATCATATTTTAAGAACTTATAATATTAATCCTGATCCTAAAGGTGATATGTGTTTAAAGACTGATTTTTCGTCATTCGCAAAATTCTGTATTTTATATTTGCCAGAATCAAATATTAATGTAGATTTAAATGCACTCTGGGAAATTAACAAAGCGCTTTGTGCTTCACTTTGTTTTGCATTGCAATCACCTCGTTTTATTGGAACAAGTACGGCATTTAATAAGAGAGCTGCTATTTTACAGTGGTTTCCTGAAAAATTAGCAGAGTTTGAGAATTTAGATGAATTACCTTCGGGTATTTCTCATGATGTTTATATGCATTGTAGTTATGATTTTGCAAGTAATAAACACTATGTAAAGCGAGCTTTAAATAAAGTGATTCGGGGACATTTATTAGCTCAGGGGTGGGAAGATCGTAAGATAATTTCTTTGGGGCGTTATAATGATAAGCCAGTAATGATTGTATTACTAGAGCATTTTAATTCAGCTCATTCAATTTACCGTACTCATTCAACTTCAATGATTGCCGCTCGTGAACGATTTTATTTAATTGGCATCGGGAGAAAAGAGGTTGATAAAGCTGGGCGTGATGTATTTGATGAGTTTTTTCAACTTGAAGGGAATAGTATTCTAAAGAATCTTGAGTTTATTAGTCGGACATGTGAAGAATATGGTGCGGCAGTGTTTTATATGCCAAGTATTGGGATGGATTTAATCACCATTTTTGCAAGTAATACACGTCTTGCTCCAATTCAAGCGATTGCGCTAGGGCACCCTGCAACTACATATTCTGATTTTATTGAATATGTAATTGTAGAGGATGATTATGTGGGATCGGAAGATTGTTTTAGTGAAACCTTAATACGTTTACCAAAAGATTCATTACCTTATGTACCATCAGCATTAGCGCCAGAAAAAGTAGACTATTTACTTAGAGAAGATCCAGAGATTGTCAATATTGGTATTGCTGCAACGACAATGAAAATGAACCCTAAATTTCTTGAGACTCTACGAGAGATTCGGGATAGAGCTAAAGTAAAAATACATTTTCACTTTGCTTTAGGTCAATCTTTAGGTATCACCCATCCCTATGTTAAGTGGTTTATTGAGAGCTATTTAGGGGATAGTGCAACAGCTTATGCTCATGCGCCTTATCATCAATATCTCAATATTTTAGGTCAATGCGATATGATGTTAAATCCATTTCCATTTGGCAATACCAATGGCATCATTGATATGGTTACTTTGGGCTTAGTAGGCGTTTGTAAAACTGGTATAGAAGTACATGAGCATATTGATGAAGGTTTATTTAAACGTTTAGGTTTATCTGAATGGCTTATAGCTAAAACTATAGATGAATACATTGATTGTGCTGTTAGTCTTGCAGAAAATCATAGAGAACGACTTAAATTACGTCAACACATTATCGAAAATAATAGATTGAATACACTTTTTATAGGCGATCCAAGTCCTTTGGGGAGAGTACTATTAGAGAGAGTAAATGAATTAAAATTGTAATTATTAATCTGCACTTTAAAAATCTGATTATCTATCAGTAATTAGAGTGCAGATTATTTATATATTAAAAAACTAACGCCATGCTTTAAATTGATTAATTAACCCATTGGTTGAACTGTCATGACTTGCTACTTTTTCAGAATTTGTTAATTCAGGAAGAATTCTGTTTGCAAGTTGTTTGCCTAATTCTACACCCCATTGATCGAAGCTAAAGATATTAAAAATCACACCTTGTACGAAGATTTTGTGTTCATACATAGCAATTAATGCCCCCAAGGTAAATGGTGTGATTTTTTGAACGAGAATCGAATTAGTTGGCTTATTACCCGTGAATACTTTAAATGGAACAATATTTTTTACATCGTCTAAAGATTTACCCGCTTTTACAAATTCAGCCTCGACTTCCTCTTTTGTTTTTCCGAATGCTAATGCTTCTGTTTGTGCGAAGAAGTTAGAAAGCAATTTATTGTGATGATCTGCCAATGGGTTATGGCTTTGAGCCGGTGCGATAAAATCACAAGGAATTAAAGTGGTGCCTTGGTGAATTAATTGATAGAACGCATGTTGTCCGTTTGTACCTGGTTCTCCCCAAATAATCGGACCCGTTTGGTAATTATTAATAACATTGCCATCACGATCCACATATTTACCATTTGATTCCATATTACCTTGTTGGAAATAAGCCGCAAAGCGATGTAAATATTGATCATAAGGCAAGATCGCTTCTGTTTGTGCACCAAGGAAATTGGTATTCCATAAACCAACTAATGCTAAAGTGGTTGGAATATTTTTTTCAATTGGAGTAGAGCGGAAATGTTTATCCATTTCATGCGCGCCATTCAATAACTCTTCAAAGTTTTCAAAGCCAATTGATAGTGCAATTGAAAGACCAATAGCCGACCATAAAGAGTAACGACCGCCAACCCAATCCCAAAATTCAAACATGTTATTGGTATCAATACCAAATTTTTCTACATCTTTAGCATTGGTTGATAATGCTGCAAAATGTTTTGCAACCGCACTTTCATCTTTCGCTGCTTTCAGTAACCAATCACGTGCACTTTGCGCATTTGTCATGGTTTCTTGAGTGGTAAAAGTTTTCGATGCCACTAAGAAAAGCGTTGTTTCTGGATTGACTTTTTTTAAGGTCTCTGCAATGTGTGTGCCATCGACATTTGAAACAAAGTGCATATTTAGGTGATTTTTATATGGGCGAAGCGCTTCGGTTACCATATAAGGGCCTAAGTCAGAGCCACCAATACCAATATTCACTACATCAGTAATCGCTTTGCCTGTATAGCCTTTCCATTCGCCAGAAATAATACGCTGACAGAAATCTTTCATTTTAGCTAACACTGCATTGACTTCAGGCATAACATCTTTACCATCAACAAGCACTGGAGTATTAGGGCGATTGCGAAGTGCGGTATGTAGTACAGCCCGATTTTCAGTACGATTGATTTTTTCACCAGTAAACATGGCTTCTTTTGCGCTATCAAGAGCGCATTCTTGAGCAAGTTGGCGAAGAAGTGAAAGGGTGGTTTGGTTGATGTTATTTTTGGAAAAATCTACAAGAATTTGGTTATTGAATGTTAAAGAATAATCGTCAAAACGATTTTTTTCTTGTTTAAATAAATCTTGGATGGAGGTGTTTGACAATTCAGCTTTATGTGCTTCGAGAGATTTCCACGTATGGGTGTTAGTCGGGTTAATGTTTTTCATGGTATTTCCTTTCATTAAAAATAATCAAAATTTTAACTGCACTTTCTGGGATTTTTATTAGAGAGGGAGTGAATCCCTCTTTTCAGAAAATGCAGTGATTAACAGATTAATCAACATATTCAGTTATAACACGCGGCGTTAATTTTGTAATTAACTCATAGCTTAAAATTCCTGTGAATTTAGCTACGGTTTCAATAGGTAATTCCTTACCCCATAGAATTACTTCGTCACCTACCTGATCTTGGCTATCAGGTCCTAAATCAACGGTTAACATATCCATTGAAACCCTTCCAACGATAGGCACGATACGACCATTCAAATAAACAGGCGTGCCTTCAGGCACATCTCGAGGATATCCATCGCCATAGCCAATAGCCACAACGCCGATTTTTGTATCATGTGAACTAGTCCAAATGCCACCATATCCAACTGGCTCACCTTGTTTATGGTTGCGAACAGCAATCAATGATGAAGTTAAATTCATCACTGGCGTTAAACCAAACTCAGCACCGACGGTATCAGTTGGTGAAATGCCATACATAATAATACCAGGGCGGATACATTCCAGATGAGATTCAGGCCAGAAAAGAATGCCGCCTGACGCAGCAATAGTACGTTCACCTTGTTTATCTTTTGTGGCGGATAAAAAGCGCTTGATTTGAAGTTGCGTATAATTGGATTCTAATTCATCAGCGCGGCTAAAATGGCTGACAAAGCCTAAGTGCGGTTGAATATATGGAAGTTTTTTAAGTTCATTATAGAAAAAATCCACTTCATCTAATGCAACACCTAAACGATGCATGCCTGTGTCTATTTTTAACCAAACTTTAATTGGGCTTGGTAAATTCGCACGTTTTAGTGCTTCCAATTGTTCACGATTATGTACGATAGTTTCGATATTATTGACCGCTAAGACGGGCAAATCTTGTTCATTAAAAAAGCCTTCAAGCAATAAAATTGGTTTAGTAATGCCGTTGGAGCGTAATGCCAAAGCCTCTTCTAAACGAGCCACGCCAAAGCAATCTACATTTTGTTCTAAAGTTGATGCGACAAACACAACACCGTGACCATAGGCGTTTGCTTTAACCACAGCGATGATTTTACTATTTGGTGCTTTTTGTTTAATTATTTTTAAATTTTGTTTTAAGGCGTGCGAGCTAATTTTCGCTGTCGCCGGTTTTACATTCATTGTTATTCCTTAATAATCATCATGATATTCACGTTGTTCGGCGAGATTGTCGAAGCGTGAGAATTGTCCATTAAATTTTAACCGCACTCGACCAATCGGGCCGTTACGCTGTTTACCGATAATAATTTCTGCAACACCTTTATCTTCCGAGTTATCGTTATAGACTTCATCTCGGTAAATAAACATAATCAAGTCAGCATCTTGTTCTATGGAGCCTGATTCACGTAAATCTGAGTTTACAGGGCGTTTATCCGCACGTTGTTCTAAAGTACGATTTAACTGAGAAAGGGCGACCACTGGCACTTGTAATTCTTTGGCTAGCGCCTTGAGGGAGCGAGAAATTTCTGCGATTTCTAGTGTTCGGTTATCTGAAAATGCGGGTGCGCGCATTAATTGCAAATAATCCACCATAATCATACTTAATCCACCATTTTCACGATAAACTCGGCGTGCGCGAGAACGAACATCGGTAGGCGTTAGGCCTGAAGAGTCATCGATATAAAGATTATTTTTTTGCTTGAACATCCCAACTACGCTGGCAATTTTGTTCCACTCGATCTCATCTAAATTTTGACCTGTTCGAATTTTAGTTTGATCAACGCGAGCAAGCGATGCGATCATACGCATCATAATTTGTTCTGCTGGCATTTCCAAACTAAATACTAAAACAGGTTTTTCACTTGCCATTGCGGCATTTTCGCAAAGGTTCATAGCGAAAGTAGTTTTACCCATTGACGGACGTGCCGCAACGATAATTAAGTCAGAAGGCTGTAAACCTGCCGTTTTTTTATCAAGATCGGTGAAACCAGTCGTAATGCCTGTTACGCCTGAATGATTTTCAAGTTTGCTCAAAATATCGATTTTTTCAATAGTACTTTCCAGCACATTGATCACATTTTGTGGGCCCTCGCTAGAAGTTGTCCGTTTTTCTGCAATCGCAAAGACTTCACGCTCAGCCTCATCAAGAATTAACTTGATGTCTTGTCCTTTGGGAGAATAGCTATTTTCAGCAATTCGATTTCCTACCGAAATAAGTTCTCGTAATATGGCTTTTTCTCTCACAATATCCGCATAAGCCAAAATATTAATGGCATTCGGCGTATTATTGGAAAGCTCTGCTAGATAGGCAAATCCCCCCACTTCATCGCTTACACCACGGCTTCTTAAGGCTTGATCTAGCGTAATTAAATCAATAGGCGATTGATTACGCATGAGATGTTCCATTTCTGTAAAAATTAGACGATGCTGAAAAGTATAAAAATCGTCAGCAATCACACGTTCAGCAATGCCGTCCCAATGTTGATTGCTCAGCATGATGCCACCCAATACGGCTTGTTCAGCCTCAAGTGAGTGTGGTGGAATACTTATTTGTGCCGTTTTTTTGTCAGAAGATTTGATTTGAGGTTGTGATGCCATAGGACTTATTTCGATACTAGAATGTCATCTATGATACCGCAAATATCTATTAGGTTTAAGTGAAAAGTGCGGTAGAAAAAGGAAATAAAAAACGGTGGAAAAATCCACCGCTCTTTCATTTTAATGTATCTAGATTGTTGATTATTCAACAATTAATGTACGACATACGTTGGTTTGTGTCGCACCTTGACCACCGTGAGTAACAAGCACTAAATCACCAGTAGATAAGTAACCTTTTTCTTTTAATGATTGAAGTGCTACTTTTGCACTGGTTTCTGTGCGGCTATCTTCACCATGGTAAACTGGAGTTACGCCACGGTATAGTGCACAAAGGTTTAAAGTTTCTTGATTACGAGATAAAGCAAAGATCGGTAAGCCAGAGCTAATGCGTGACATTAATAATGGAGTACGGCCTGTGCTAGTTAAAGTGACAATTGCTGCAACACCTTTCATGTGGTTTGCTGCATACATTGCAGACATTGCAACAGATTCTTCAATGGTTTCGAACTCTTTATCCATACGGTGACGAGAAACGTTAATGCTTGGCATTTTTTCTGCACCTAAACATACGCCGGCCATTGCTGCTACTGTTTCAGAAGGGTATTGACCAGCCGCTGTTTCTGCAGAAAGCATAACTGCATCAGTACCATCTAATACTGCGTTTGCAACATCCATCACTTCAGCACGAGTTGGCATTGGATTGCTAATCATTGACTCCATCATTTGAGTCGCTGTAATTACCGCACGGTTTAATTGACGTGAACGACGGATTAATTTTTTCTGTACGCCGACTAATTCAGGATCGCCGATTTCTACACCTAAGTCACCACGAGCAACCATGATTACATCAGATGCTAAAATGATATCGTCCATCGCTTCATCAGTAGATACTGTCTCTGCACGTTCAACTTTAGCAACGATTTTTGCATTTAAACCAGCTTGTTGTGCAAGTTCACGCGCATAATTTAGGTCAGCACTTGAACGAGGGAAAGAAACAGCTAAGAAATCAACGCCAATGCGTGCAGCGGTAATAATGTCTGCTTTATCTTTTTCTGTTAATGCATCAGCAGATAAGCCACCGCCTAATTTGTTGATACCTTTATTATTTGATAATGGACCACCAACAGTAACTTCAGTAAAAACTTTTGCCCCATCAGTTGATAATACTTTTAATTGAACACGGCCGTCATCTAATAAAAGAATGTCGCCAGGAACAACATCTTGTGGAAGGGTTTTATAGTCTAGACCAACAGATTCTTGTGTGCCTTCACCTTTTGGTAACTCTGCATCAAGAATGAATTTATCACCAATGTTTAAGAAAATTTTACCGTCTTTAAAGGTAGAAACACGAATTTTAGGACCTTGTAAATCACCTAAGATTGCCACAGTTTTACCTAATTTTTTCGCAATAGAACGTACACGCTCAGCACGTTCAATATGGTCATCAGGTGTACCGTGAGAGAAGTTCATACGAACTACGTTTGCACCCGCTGCGATAATTTTTTCAAGATTGTTATCACGGTCAGTTGATGGGCCCATAGTACATACAATCTTCGTTCTTCTTAGTCTTCTAGACATTATTTACTCCGTCAATAATTACAAAATTTTAAAGATACTATTTTTACTTGGCTATATATTAGCCAGATGAAAAAATTGGTGCGCATTATACGCTTAAAAATTAGGGAAATCAAAAACGGCTCGGTTATTTAAGGCAATACTGTTTATTTTTTTGTCAGTTATATCGGATTTTAAGAAAAATACTTGTTTTCAGATTAAAAATATTTATAATTCCTAGCACTTTATGCAGTGCGACTATAGCTCAGTTGGTTAGAGCACCACCTTGACATGGTGGGGGTCACTGGTTCGAGTCCAGCTAGTCGCACCATCTAACCCTTTCATAACCCCGCGAAACTAATCGCGGGGTTTTGTTTTATTCAGGTTTTACAAGGGTTTATAGCACTTTCACCCCTCATATCTAATCGTCTTTAATTGTTTTTAATCGCTGTTTTTAGTAACAAGTTTAGTAACAAGATGCTAAACTTTAAAAAGCTTGTTACTAAAACTAAGGAAAAATGATGCCTCGTGTTACTAAACCCCTTACAAATACTGAAGTTGATAAGGCTAAACCAAAGGCTAAGGAATACAATTTAACTGATGGTAAAGGTCTTTTTTTACGCATAAAACCAACAGGAGCTAAGGCGTGGATTTTTAACTATTACCACCCAATCACGAACAAGAGAACATCTTTTACTATTGGTACTTATCCTTCTATAAGTCTTTCATTGGCTCGTCAAAAGCGTGAAGAATGGCTTTCTCTGATAGCTCAAAAAATCGATCCTCAAGAACATGAAAAAGAACAAGAGAGAATCGCTAGAGGAGAGAATGAAAATACCTTCTTTAAAGTCGCGTTGCTTTGGAAGGAAAAGAGAAGTAGGGAAGTTGAGCCTTTAACTATGGAAAAGAATTGGGCCAGGCTAGAAAAATATATCTTTAATCAGATTGGTAACTATTCTATTGATGATATTACCTCTCCTTTACTGATTAAAACGGTTAAACCTCTATATGAAAAAGGGTTTAATGATACGTTGCATCGACTGTTGAATTTATCTAATCAAATTTTGAATTATGCAGTAACGCTAGGATTAATGCCTTTTAATTCTTGTATAAAAGCTGCAGATGCTTATCACAAAGAGCCGCAAAAGAATCATCCCGCAATTAAACCAGAGGAATTGCCGAAACTATTACATGATTTTAGAAACTCAAATAGGGATTATTTAACTAAGATGCTATTCCTTTGGCAATTGCTTTCAATGGTGCGTCCAGCAGAGGCTGTTTCTGTTGAATGGTCTGAAATTGATTTTGATAAGAAGTTATGGACTATTCCAGCAATCAAAATGAAAAAAACAAGACAGGGGCAATTTCCTCATGTTGTTCCGCTTTCTTCTTTAATGTTAAAAATTTTGGAAGAGTTAAAGCCTATTACTGGAGATAATAAATTTGTTTTTTCTCATTATAGCAAGCCAAATCATTCCGCTAGTAAAGAACTAATAGCTAATGCATTGAGAAAGATAGGTTATAAAGGGATTCAAGATGCTCACGGATTGAGATCGATAGCTAGAACATTTTTGGAGAATCAGGCTGTTGATTTTCGTCTTGCCGAAAGTTGTCTCGCTCATCGTGTCGGAGATAAAACAAGCCAAGCATATAATCGTTATGATTATGTAGAACTCCGCCGCCCAGTGATGCAATTATGGAGTAATTTTGTAGAGTGTTGTCAAAAAAATAAAAAAAAGTTTTATTTTTTGATTTTTTGCCTCCACTATCCATTTTTTTAAATTTTATTGTTTTAAATCATATAGTTGGGTGAGTGGATACTTGAAAATCAGTGTGTCTCCACGTGTCCATCTCTCCACTATTTCCCCTCTTTAATTAACCAAAAAGAGGGCTTTCGCCCTCAATTTTATTATTTTTGTAAATATTCATTAAAAAACTCATCAAAGTTTTTGAAGTGAACATTTGTTTTAAATACTCCACCTGTGGACTTTTTACTCTTGAAATCAATCGGGTTTCTATTTTGAATCAACCCTTGTTTGATTGCACTCGTAAAGTTGTTATAACTTATCGGGTATTCATGGTTTATCGCATCGACAAATTCTAAATAAGCAGGATAAAGGTGAGTTCTAAAACGACTGCGCATCTTTGCGTTACCGATCCCAAGCCCATTTTCTTCTTCTGTAGTGTAGAGATGACTGCAAAATAAAGTGATATGGTCGGAATTGATTTTAATCTTTAACGCCTCATCACTTTTTTGTTGCTGCTCTAGAAGTTGCTTTGCCTCTAATGGATGCTTAAAGGAGTGGATTATCTTGTAAATGATAGCACTGATTTCACTTGCTATTTTGTCCATCAAATCAGGATCTCTATCTTTTTCTGGGATGATTTTATCAAAAGAAAAAATAACTCTCCGTCTCTCTATCGCACCAGTTCTATCAGTAAATTTTGTTGGCTCATTGTTCACTACCAAGATAACCGCGGGAATGACGGTGGTAAATCTAGATATATATTTTTTATCTATTCGAACATCATCGCCACCTGTTACTCGTTTTAATCCAGAACCTTTTCCGCCATATGCTTGTTGTTCAGAACAAATTAATAATAGTTTATCCTCGAATCCATCCATTTCTTTAGGGTCTTCAAAATCTTCTAAAGATGCAGCACTAATATTTTGTTCACCAACTAACATTTTAGCTAATTTAGCAAATACTGATTTCCCACTTCCGCCATGCCCTGTAACTTCTAAATACATTTGCCAGTTATAACGATTGGTGAGAATCATATAGAACGCGGCCAAAATTGCATTTTGTTTTGATTGGTTACCATCGCTTACCCAGTCAAGCCACTTATCAAAATTGGGCGTTGGTTGTCTCTTATTAATATAATCATGAGGAATATGCGATAAAAGCCAGTTTTCTTTAGAATGCTCTGAAAACTCTAACGTTTTTCTATCAAGAACCCCATTCTTAAAGGCTAATAAACCTTGTTTTGGTGAACCTAGTATCGTAGATTGAATCTTCAACGTCTTTACTGTTAATTCAATTGAATTAGCGTTATATCTAAGATTGTTTTCTTCAAAAAAACGAACTGCACCACTGATTAAATTTCCCTCATCGTATCGATCCCAACTTATGCCATTATAAGTTAGCGTTTCTTTTGTGAGCGGTATATACCCAAAATCAAAGCCTAGATATTTAGAAAGTGCGCGTGCTTTTTTATCTGCCCAATCGCTATCTTTCACTTTCTCTGGCGGTACTAATTTCTCTGCGAGATCTGCAGTATCTTTATCATTGCGTAAGCGTTGAATATAACCACTTAAATCTTCTTTAGTCTGCGCTGCAGCATCAAGAAGTTTGACTTCTATCGCATCAGAGTTTTTAGCTAAGTTTTGACAAATAGCCGTTATTTCAGCTTGTGCTAGTTCACCATATTGAACAAGTTTTACTGATCGTTGATCTTCTTTTACTATGCGGATAGAAGAAATATTCTCTAATTGTTTTTCAGCAAGAATAACTGGTTTTATATTTCTATCTAATCCGTGAATTAAAGAACATAACAAGAGCCATTCTTCACCCTTTCCGTTATCCCATGCTTGCCAGGCTTTACGCCCAGCAAGAATAAAAATATCGGAGTAAGGTTCATGAACTTGATCCGCAAGGTGCGGTGCATTAATTAATCGTGCCATGATTTATTCCTGTAATTTTTGTTTTTCCATGTTTTCAACTTGTAACTGCTCAATCTGTTTTATCACTTCACCGAACTTATGGATTAAGTAGTCATTAGCTTGATTAAAGTTTCTGATTGTTTCTTGGTTATTTGAGCTAAGTTTTGCACCTTGCGTCTTAACCATTTCATTAAATAACTTTCCGCCTGTTTTTAATCTCACCACTAAATCAGTAAGTTCATCTCTAAACTTTATTTTGTGATGGAAGTCATCAGGATAGACTTCTAAACATTTACGGTTGCTATCTAAAATAAACTTGAATTGGCGTGTGAGCTGGGCGAATTTAAAGGCTAATGGATTAGCGTAGAGTTTCCCTTGATATTTGTTTTTAATCTCGCTACCTGCGTTTCCTTGCAGATTTTTAACCAGTCCAGAATTGGGCTTGTTGGTGTTAGCAGAATGCAGATTTGCATTGCGGTTATCTTTCCATTGTTGAAGTTGTTGCATTGGGTTACTTGGTTTCATGTTGTGCCACCTTTCTAATTGTTGCTGCTTTCTTGATTTGTTCGATTGATACCGCCAGACCTTTGTAGTGTCCAGAGTGTAGATAATCTTCTGCAAAGGCTAAGAATTGTTTAATACGTTTGTAAGATTTCTCTAACTGCTCTGGTGTCGGTGTATATGGCGCTTTGAATGCTTTGATTTTTTTAGCTTTCATTGTCTTCCCCTTTCAAAATCGTGATCACTTCTAACACTCGACCGCAAATATCAGCTTGTCCTATTTCGTGCTTACATCTAATTTTTGCCTGTAACGCCTCTCTAAGCGTGCCATATTCGCCCGCTATGAATTGGTCGCCATCGTCATAAACAAAGATTAATTGATAGGGTAGGTTCGGTTTAATCATCATTTCTTTCAATCTCCCCATCTAAGCCACCAGCAAGATAATATTCGCTTAAGCTAGCGGTTTCTCTTAACGCATTGAGTAGATAGGCATTTGCCTTGATTAATCCCCCGATATGTTTCACGTTATCGTTACTCATTGCCTCGCGTGTAAAATCCTGCTCTGTGTCGGCAAGATTGCCTAAGGTTTGCATTAAGTCGCCTAAGTGCATCAATCCATATTCGATAGATTCACATAACATTTCAGATTCATTGCACAAGTCTGTTAATTTTTCCTTGCTTATTGGTACAGGGATTTGCTTGTAGTTGTTAATGTCATTAAATTCCGCTATCTCTTGTAGTGCAGATAAAATTGATTGATTAAACATTTGCGCCCCCTTGTGCTGCAGATACAGAAAGGGTAGGAAGTACCGCTAAAGTGCGGTTGTTTTTGAATGGGTTTTGATTAATTCTGCCAACGAATAACAAGGTGTCGCCATCGGTAAAACGTGAGCGTGCTTGTTGTTCATTATCGGCAAGAAGTCTGATTTTGATTTGAGGTGCGCGAATAAGCGCAAAAATGAATTGATACATTTGCGTAGATTCCAGTAAAAGATTTTCAGAATCTACCGCTAGACTTCTCACGGTCGGGCGGTAGAGCATAACAGGGTGAGAAACTGCCTTTACTGGAAAACAGCCAACCACTAAGGGTTGCCCATTACGCTCTACCATTGGGAGAATGATCGGATTTAGATTGAAAACAAAATCCGCATATTCTTTAGGTGTGCGAATGTCACGAACAAAAAAAGCACGGTTTAATGGCGTGCTATCGTTCGCCAGTAAATAAATCAGCTTCTCACGGCTGGCAATCACTTTTTCTGATTGCGAGAAAATAATGCCAAATTTCACCGCACTTTGTAAAGTAGGGTTTTGTAAATGTTTATTGAAAATATTTCTAATTTGATTAGAATATTTATGAATTAAGTTCATTTTCATTTCCTGTTTGAATTTAATTGGTTGTTTCAAATACGTTTCTATTTACGCCATAGTTTCTTTTTTCCTCACTATGGCGTTTTTTCTATTAAGCACGTGCAGCCTTCTGTTCTTCAATCCATTGATTCACTTCTTCTAAATCCCAGCGGACAAAGTTTTGTGAAAAGCGGATCGGTTGAGGAAATTTTTTAGCTTTTACAAGCAAGTTGAGTTTGGTGCGGCCAAAGCCAACAATATGGCAAGCGGTTTCACCAGAGATTAGTTTTTGGTTTGGATTTAAATTTAGATTCATAAGAAAATACCTATCGTTTGTTTAACACTGTGGAATAGCGTCCTATTCCGTTGAGTTGTTCGAACGATAGGTATTTTAGGAAGGAAGATTTGATAAACTGGAAATTTCCAGATTTTTCCAGAATTTTCCGGATTTAGGGATAATTAGTTATCTAATTCAACTGAACTTACCCAGCTTTTTAATGTTTTCCCTCTAGGAAGATGCTTGGTTAGCCCTTTTGATTCAAAATCTCTTTGTATTACGCCATCTTTGCCTTTATAGCTATCATTTGGATCGTAAACGTGTGGGCGTGGATTCTCGGCGACTTCTGCACCATATTTGATTTGGAGTAGAGCCTTAATAAATTCATTTTTCTTATTTTCTGATGCAGTTGATTTTTTTACTTTACTATTCTTTTCTATCTGTTTTTGTAATTCTTCAATTTGTTTATTCTTGTCTCTAATTTGATTTTTTAATTTTTGAGTTTCTTCTTGCTGTTCATAGCTATCATCAATTACGGAAAATAATTTTAAAAATTCAATCATATCCTCGTGAATAATGTAAACATCTTCTAAATACAGTTCTGTTCTGTTTTCGCATATAGGTAAATGAAGATAAAGCCCAGAAAAGGTGTTTACATAAATATCAGGAAATTCGTCTATATAACCACACTCCATCAATTCTATTGTGTTTTATGGTTCAAATACCTCTTTAGAAAGAGGAAAGTAGCCATTAAAAACAAGATTTCTAAAACGGTCTAGTTCTCCAGTATAAAGCTTTATTTCATCATTTTCTGAAAAATATTCAGGGAGGTAGTAACAATCATTTAATATAATATCAATACTAAAATAAATATGGTTTAGTTTTATTTGATAAATATTAAAATCTTCATTATGTTCTATTTTTGATTTTGTGTCCTTTTGGTTGAATTGTAAAAATATTTCTTCATTTCGAATATTTAGCGTTTTATTATGTGGAATTTCTCGCTTATTTACTCTATCTATTTTATTTATTCTGCCATCAAGATGAATTGAGGCTTGCAAATCACCTGACTGAATATATTCTAACAAATCGTATTCTGAAATATTGATATTGTAATTTAACGATATATATTTAACTGCATCGATAATTGAATATGCCTTTTTAGGTAAGAATTTTTGACTAACCATAAACGCCCCTTTCGCATTTGTCCTTATTGGTAGGAGCGCACCAACAAGATAAGGTTTCTTGCTTTCGGGAGCTACCCTAGATGCGCTTTATTTGATTAATTATTCCTTTACTTTAAATGGATAGTGATATTGCCTAATCGAGTTTCTTTTCCGTCATTTCCAATATGCGTTATCGTTCCGCTAATGAACGGTTTATTTTCCTCTTGTTTTTGTAAAATCCGTTGAATGATAGGGCGCTGTAATTCTTGTTCCGCCCAGCCGGATAATGTTTCGTCTTGTTCTAGCGGTTTTGGTTTTTCTTTTATCTTGTATATTAGATAACAAAAGAAGGTGATCGCACCTATTAGAAAAGCCAGTAAAGGCCATTTTAATATTGGCCAAAAGATGAAAACCAACAAGCCAACAAAAAGCAATATGGCTAAAAATAACAAAAAATCTAAAGCAGAAAATACAAATGAACCAAATGCGGATAAAACGGATTTAATCATACTTTTCCCCTTGTTTCTCTGTTTATTTCTTGTTCTATTTTATCAAAGTTTAGATGCGTTAAGCTACGGCTATTTTTTGTTCATCAGAAAAGTTTTATAATAGTCTCGCTTTGAATTTAGAAATATTTTCAAAGTCTTCTAAACGTGAGCGGCTTACTTTTTCGGAAGTTTGCCGCAAACTTTAAGGAGCTGCGATCTACAAGTGCCTAATCGCGTCCTGCATGTAAGTTTTTAGACAAAATAGCCCAACATTGTGAAATGTCGGGCTTTTCTATTATTTGAACGCTTTTTTTAATTCTTCTTCTGCAACCTCTTTTGCAATTCTTAGAGCCTGTGCCTCACCAGATTTAAAGCCTTTTTCCATATAATGGCGACCTTTCATTTTTACTGTGCCATATTCAACCATCCACCAGTAAAACGGATCTGATTTATCTTTTGTATTTTCCCCAATTTTTGCCATTCTACGGCCGTTTGTTCGCATAACTCGAATTGCAGTGATACCGCTTAGGCCATCTTTGGCTACCCTTGTTTTATGTCGAACGTTGTTTTTAATTGTTCCTTTTTGTCGGAAATTAGTGCTACTTTTCAATGTTGGAACATTCGGCTTGATTGTTTTTTCAATCGATTTGGCCGCGCTATTTAGTCCTTTTCTAATTGCTTTTGCAGCGACTTTGTTTATATCCTTGTTTAGTTTTTTTAAGTTTTGCTCAAGTTCTCTTAAGCCTTTTATTTGAACAGCCATAGTTTCCCTCTGTAGTTATAAATCAATACCATTAAATTGTTCTAGTGCGTGTTTGTGTTCATCTGAAAGCTCGAAAATCAAATCGCCATATTCAAGTTGATAAGTGCCGAATGACATTAGAAAGGCTACGGCTGGGTCGATTTTGTTTGCGGCTTTCTTCTTGTTTGGTTTAATGTTGGCGTTGGCATCAGTTTCCATCACCACATTGGATAACGCCCAGGTAAGCACTGGATCGCCATGATGTTCTATCATCTGTCTATTAATTAGCACTTCTGCACTTTTTGCCACCGGGCTAAATCGTTGATAGGTTTGCGGGAAGGGCTCAACCTCAAGCCCTGCCGCTTGTAATTGTGTGCGTAGGTGAGTTGCATTCCATACGTCAAAGCCAATCATCTTAATATTGAAACGTTGTGCATCTTTCAAAATATCATCTCTGATTTTGTCATAATCGATACAGTCGCCCTCTGTTGCAATCAGCCAGCCACTACGCACCCAGTTTCGATACATTGCACGATTTTTATTTGCTACGTTATTAAGTTGAAATTCGGGGATATAATGCCGAGTAACCAACCGCACTTTATTCCCTTGTGGAAAGGTATAGCAAAGGCTGGTTAAGTCATTGGTGCTGGATAAATCCAGTCCTAAATAGCAATCTTGGTGAAGTAAATCGCTTTCGGTGTACTGCCGTTCACATTGCGCCCAGTTTCCTTCGCCGAGCCACGGGGTTGTACCTTGACATCATACATTAAATCGCTTGGTAAGCATTTCCACCCATTCGGAAGGAATCCCCCTCGCTTTTTTAATCGTGTTCTCAAAATCAAGGTAGGGAATGGATTTACCAATATTGGGATTGGCTTTTATCCAGTTCTCTTGTTTGTCGATTTCGTTTTCTTCGTCTAGTTCAAAAATCAATACGAACAAGCTATCGTTCTGCTCATTCCCTTCAAGGATTTGAGCGCAATAATCATAATGCTGTTTACAAGCCGAAATCACGTTACTTCCCGCGGTTGTTATGGCAAAGAGCAAACCTTCTGGGCGTGCGCCTTGTCCTAATTCTAATGCGCTATAGACGCTGTTGTCCGTGTGTAGGTGATATTCATCCACAATGGCGAGACTTGGGTTCGTTCCTTCAATGGTTGAAGATTTAGCAGCCAATGGGCGCATGATACTGTTATTTTTAGGGTTGATGAGTTTGTGCTGTTGAATGTTGAGCCGTTTTTTCAGTAAAGGCGAAAGTAAGCACATTTGACGCGCATCATCAAAAACGATTCGGGCTTGGTCTCGGCTCACGGCTGCCGTGTAAATATCTTGTTGGCCGCCTTCCATCACCAAAAACCAATTGGCTAAAACAGCGGCTACCGTTGATTTGGCGTTTTTTCTTGCCACTTGAACGTAAGCAGAGCGATATTTTCTTAATCCTGTATCTTTTCGTTTAAAGCCGAGAATGTTAGCAAAGAGAAAAACTTGCCAATCTGAAAGAATAATCGGCTCACCGCGCAAGTGTCCTTTAACGTGTGGGCATAGTTTCGAGAAAGCGATAAATTTTTCTACCGCACTTTGATCAAAGAAATAATCGGGGTTGTTTAAATCGTTAAAATAACGCGCTACGGCTTGTTTTATCTTCTTACAAGCCACTATTTCACCTGATTGAATTTTCTCTGCGTATTCGTGCCAGATTGCCATATTTAGCCTACATTGTGAGGATTTCATCAATCATATCGGTTGAATCAACTTCAACAGGATTTTTTCTACGGCTAACAGGATCAAAGCCTAACAGTGAGGACATTTTCACCATCACTTTTTCTGCATCAGCTTTCGCGGATAATGCGGGATTTCTTGACTGTGTGCCTTGGCTATTGACGATTGAAAAGCCATTTTTGTGAATATCTTCAACGGCTGCACGGAAAAGAGAATAGTTCACGCAATATAACTCAAGGTGAATTAAATCGGCATCTTGAATATCGCCACGTTCAAGAAGTTGAGGGATGCGCTCTTTCCATACTGATTTAGCAATCGGATCTAAAAAACTTGGCGGGGTGTGTAAATTCTTCTTTTTAGCTGTCATTGTGTTTCCTTATTTTCAAAAAAATTTCCTTGCATAAAAATTAAAGGGGGCGGGCGGTTCTTTAGGCTTGCCACTTTCTTTCAAAAACTCCCCCCACCTGTTCAAATCGTCTTTTGTTCAAAATTTATACCAATCCAAATTTGGATTGGTTAGCTCAGTTGTTACCATATGACTACAACTCAACCGTGTACATATGCCCATACTTCAATTGTTTCGATATAGAAACGGTTTACTTCTTCGCACCAAATCCGCGTTGGTCTATCACTCGTGTTTTATAGCTATGGCAATCACGGCATAAAGATTGATGGTTAGATTCAACCCAAAATAGCGGGTCTGCTTGTCCGTTCTCAACTCGCTTGATATGGTCTATCACTGTAGCGGGCGTGTAGATACCTTTTTCTAAGCACATCACGCAAAGAGGGTGATGCTTTAAGTATTGCTCGCGGTATTTGCTCCACTTGTGATCGTAACCTCGTGCGCTGCTGTTTGGGCGGTTGTCCTTTGGCTTATGCTCTTCACATCTGCCCGACTTCACTTTATTTCTACACCCTGGATAACTACAACGTCTTAACGGTTGATAAGGCATATCGGTTACTAAATCCTTAGTAAGCGCAAGGCTCTCTATAGACTTCCCATAATGCGGAAATCGTCATGGGTGCTTGTTTAAGATTGGCTAAATCTGTTATAGCCTCACGGTTTGTGTAAAGGTAGGCAATATACATTAAGCAGCCGACTTTAATTGATGGCGTAAACGGAACGGTATTTTCTGTTTCTTCATCACCAAAGGTTTTGCCTATATGCTTTTGGCATACTTCCAATGTAGCGACCTTATAGGTTTCGAGTAACGCATCATCTAAATCATGATCGAGATTTAAATGTTGCTTAATTTCTTCTAGTTCAATTTGTGCCATTGCCTAATAACTCCTTACAGATTAGTTGAAGTTCACGGTGAGATTCCTTGCTGTCTATGATATTGGTTATCTCAAGCAGCCTTGTGCCATACTTCACTCGCATAGTGCGATCGACTTCTATCCCATAACGAACCCTAACCCTTACAATGTTCTCCCCTAGAGGCACTGCCCCAGAGAAGAACTCTCTACCTTGTAATGGCTCAACTGCAGCTCGAACATTAGAGATAGTTCTCCATTTACTCACAATGCCGCCATAGTCGTTCTGTTCGTTTACTTGCTTTTGTAAACCAATCACCTTGTTATACTTGCCAGCCTTAAGCATCACTGCCATTGCTTGCCCCCTGTTCTTGTTCATCACCGCGTTTAACTTCTACGGTTTGCTTCCAAGCCTGGCTAAATTCATCTCCACCTCCATAAGGCGGTAAACCTTCACGGCGGCGAACTTCATTTGGAGACATTACACCCGCTTTGATTGCCACATCATAGCTACTGAAACGTTCGCTTTGACTGGTGCGCAATAAGTCGCTTGTATCAAATTCGATTAAGTAACGTTTCTTGCTGTTGCTGCCTAAATCAATCATCAAGGCATCTTTGAGTTGTTGTTCAAAGTTAGTAAGCCAGGGGCGTAAGGTTTGAGAAAGAAATGCGCGGCTTGCCTCACTGAAATTCGCATAGCTACTATTAGAATAATCTTGTAAGAAAATCGGGCTAATATTGTAGATTCGGGCTATATCAGAAATTGTGAATGTGCGACTGGCTAACCATTCTGCATCTTGGTTTGTCATGCCTAATTGTTTATATTCCATTGAGCCTTCAAGAATAGGCGTTTTACCCGCATTCTTTGCCCCCTTGTAACGCTCAAGAGCTTTGACGGCTTTCTGAGCTTTTGCATCATCTAACCATTCT
Source organism: Haemophilus sp. CCUG 66565 (assembly GCF_001679495.1). Classification (NCBI taxonomy): domain Bacteria; kingdom Pseudomonadati; phylum Pseudomonadota; class Gammaproteobacteria; order Pasteurellales; family Pasteurellaceae; genus Haemophilus; species Haemophilus sp. CCUG 66565. The sequence continues at coordinate 79,634 of NZ_LZOX01000002.1, forward strand.
GCCGTTGAGATAAGCCCGCTTGCCATCAATCCGTTTTTCATAATGGCTGCGCCATGGCGTTGTTGAGCTAAACCTAATCCGACCGTTTCACGGCAAACTGTTATCGGAGAACGCCCCATAAATCCATCAATAGAACTATGGCGTAAATGTAAAATCTCATCTTGAAGATAGTTTTTTGTTACCCCGTTTAAGTCTGTGATTTGATAAATATATTCACCCGTTACTTTACGGAAGATATTTACCGCACTTGGTTGATAGGGAGTAAGGCTTATTGGTTCGCCTTTGTTATTCCACTCAATCACGGCATAAGCGTTACCATTTAGCAAACAATGGCGCATCATCGTATTTTTGAATTGATACGGTGTTTGGCTGCGGTTTGGCATTTCATTGAGAAGATATTCAACAGGATGACGATAGATCCTTTCTCGGCCATCTTCTTTTAGTGCGTATAGATAACAAGGCATTGATGCGACCGCCTCTGAAATGACGGTAACGGCATTCATCACGGCAGGTAACGATTCTGCAGTTTGTGGACTGACAAATTCGCCCGCACCTGTATTGTTTACGCCCATGTAAGATAAAAGCTCTTCGATTGAGGTTGGCTCGCTACGTTGCTCTTTTCGTCTAAAAGGATTCCACATATTAAGCCTCCATCACATCAAGCCACTGTTTCAAAAGTGCGGTAGAGTGTTTCTGTGTTTTTTCTTTGGCAGCGACCATCGAACGCTTAGCAATTTCTACGCTACTTTCAGGATAGGCGGGAATGCTTGTTACGGTAATTTCAAAGAGTTCGGCTTTTTGTACGGTTCGTTGGCAAGGCTCTACATCAAAATTCCATGTTTCTTCTTTAGCCCAAAAGCCGAAAGACATTCCGCTAATATCGCCGCGTTCAACACTTACCAACAAATCACGCCCTAAGGTGGTATCAGGTGGTGTTAATTCAAAACGCAAGCCGATTGAATCTTCTTCTAGTTTTAATGTTCCCGCACTAGTGCGACCGAGTAACTTGGTGTAGTCGTGTTCAAAGAGTGCGCGAACATCTTCGCCACTGGCTAAACTTTCACTGAATGCTTTAGGCGCAAAGGATTCTACAAAATCACAGTAAAGCACTTGTGAAGGGCTGTTCCATTTGACCGCATAACCAACGAGCTTTTGATTCTCTTCATCCGTTGAAATTGTTGCAGAGCGGATTTCAAATTCTTTCTTCATTTTTCACCTATTAAGCAAAAAAAGGGGCTTATGCCCCTCTATGATTTATGCCGTTGTCTCAATCACTTTAATTGCGTTGGAATCTACCACTCCACCACCCAAATATTTATCGGTGTGGACTTTATAGAATCCTGGCTCGGTTAAGTTGTCTGGTCGAGTTCGTACGCCTGTTTCATGATCGACAATGAAGTAACCTCGTTTGAAATCACCAAAGGCAATAACTGCTTGATTTGCACCACCTGTCGGCATTGTCTCTAAGAAGTAAACTGGACGGCCTAATAATGTAGCGGGCGCATCGGTTGTTAAACCATCGCGCCAAATGTAATCGCCATTTTTGTTTTTGAGTTTTTGTAATGCTGCTGCAATGGTTGATGACATCACCCATACGGCATTTTTGCGGTATTTACTGTGAAGGGTATAGAACGCATCGATTAAAGTGTCTGCCTCAATTTTTGCCGCACCCGCTACTTCAATTTTTTGAAGTTTGCCGAATGGGCGCACTTTATCGTTTTCAGTTGTGCGTTCGTAGGTCAATAAACCTTTTGATTTTTTGTTACCATCACCAGAGGTTAAATCTACTTCTTCTGTTTCAGTGAAGGTCTCCGTGATTTCATCAGTGAGCCAACCTAAAACATCAATGCTGGAGAAGTCCAAAATTTCTTGAGTAGTTTTTGGATAAGCATAGATTGAATTTAATGCAATGGTTACTTCGTGCAGTTTCGGGGTTGCTGTGCCGTTGCGTGCTGCGCCTTCTGTGCCATGTTCAACGGTTGCACCACCAGCAGATACTAATTTTTTGTATTCTTTCGCACCGATAGGCAAGCGAACGACATTACAAAGCTGGCGCATGACGCTATCATCAGTTAAGCGTTTCATGACCTCTTTGTCTAATTGCGGGATAACTGAATAACCGCCATCTTCACCGTTAGCCGTAGTTAAATTGCGAAGTTCACCGGTTTTAATGTAATGGCGCAATTCATCATTTGAAAATTGTTTCGTGCTGCGAGTTTCTAATGGGTTAGATTGCGCACCAAGATTACGTTCTTCATCTGCTACGGTTTCGTATTTACTGATTTCATCACTCAACTGTTTCACTAAATCTTTCAATTTATCAAAATCTACTGATTCAGCTTCATCCAATGAACGATTTTCTTTTTCTGCTTTATCAAGCATTGCACGCATTTCTGCGACTTTTTCTGCCTTTTGTTGGCGTAACTCGATTAATTTTTTAAGCATAATTTGTCCTTATTCATCATAGTTAATATCAAATTGAAGAACTGATGAAATCCATGCAGCTTGTTCTTCATCATAGTTATAGTCATAACTCTTTAATGAAATATTAAGAACAGATTTTAATTCGCTGTTATAAATAGTATTTCGAATTAACTCTGCAATATTATCTAATTCATCTTCGCCAGAGTGAGGTTTTAAATAAATAGCAATATTGAGTGTTGCATTTAATTCACTATCACAAAGGCAAGTTTGATCTAAACTAATATCTTCTAAATAAACAGAAATAGCAGGACATTGTTCAGAAGGATTTAACCCAAGGATGCGGCCGCTATAAAAACGTTTAACTTGGCTTGAAAGAGCAGGTTTTAATCTTTCAATTACTTCATCTCTAATTTTTTCATGTATAAGCATTTTTTACCCTTATTTGTTCTTAATTAAGAGGGCTTATAAAAAGCCCATAGAACAATATATATACAAAAAATATAAAGTAAATACCTTAAATTTCAATAGTTTAGATACAATTAGATACGTTGAGTGAAATATTTTATTCAGTGATTTTTTTAGGTGATTTTGGGTTTGAAAAGATAATTTAAGATAGGAAGTTATCTATTTTTTATAAGTGGAGACAGGTGGAGACTAGTGGAGACTTTAAAAAATAGTGTCCACTTTTATAAATATATAATAAATAAGGTTTTTTTTAATATTTTTTAATAGAAGTGGAGAGGTGGAGACATTTTTATAATAAAAATATTATTTTTTAAGTTAAGCTATGTTATCGTATTGGAAATGAATAGAAAATTTGCAATGAAAAGTTTTTTAGTAACAAGTTTAGTAACAAGATTTTTTGTTGTTTTAAATAATTCTTATAAATCAATGTATTGAAATTATGTTCGAGTCCAGCTAGTGCACCATCTAACCCTTTCATAACCCCGCGAAACTAATCGTGGGGTTTTGTTTTATCTAGGTTTTATAAGTGGTATAAGAGAACAATAAATTGTTTCTATATAAAAACGGCTAAAAACATTTCTATTTTTAGCCGCACTTTTTTTAATTTTCTTCTTTATTTTCTTTAAATAAGCCTGATGCGCCCTCGGAATAATCTCTTGGCTGCTCATTTTGAGATTTATCTATTGCAGTAATTAACTGTTGGGTGAATAAACCTTTTTGATCTTTTTCGCCCAGTAAATTATTCGAGGAGGTTGCATAGTGGCGATAAAGTTTTTGATAATCGCTAATGAGGGTTTTGAATAACTCAGCACTTTCTGCAAAATGTTTTTCGATTTGCGCTTTTTGTGTGTCAAGTTGGGTTTTAACTGTTTTTAATTCAGCTTCTGTTTCAGCTTGATGTTTTACGGAGGCTTTGGTTAAATGCACAATAATGTAACCAATAAATAATCCAACAAGAAAAGCGATACCAATCGCTACCCAAATTTCATTGGTCCAATTTTCCATAATATTCCCCTGTTTATTTGGCTTAAAAACTAACAAGTTGCAATAATAACAATTTCAACTTTCCAACGAGAATCCGCTAATTTAGCTTCGACTGTCGCTCGACTTGGTGGGCTAACATGATCGACCCATTCATCCCAGGCTTGATTTAATTTTGCATAATCTTGCATATCTGCCAAGAAAATTTGCGCGGTTAAAATGTTGCTTTTATTGGAGCCAATTTCTGCTAACAATTTATCAATTAAACCTAATACTTCTTTGGTTTGTTCGTAGGCATTTTGCTCGATGGTTAATTCTGGAACTTGCCCTGCAAAATAGGCGAGGTTGTTATGAATTGAAACTTCACTTAAACGTGCACTCGGTAAAATGCGTTGAATTGTCATAGGATTCTCCTTTAGGGGTATTTTCTTCTATTCTAAATAGCGTTTACCACTTTGTAAAATTCTCTTTACTAGGCTAGAATACCCGATAATTATTCTCAATTATTTAATCATTATGAAACTGCTTATCTCTAATCAGCATGGCGCTATTGTTATGGCATTGGTGCCTTTTATTTACGGCATGTTACTTGCTAACCCTGTATGGGCGCACGTATTTTTATTATTAGGATGGTTTTCGCTTTATTTGATGACTTATCCTTTTTTGAATTTATTTAAAGGTAAAAATCTTGAGTTATACAAAAAATGGTCTGTGATTTATTTTGTTGCCGCTGTGATTTTTGCGATTCCCGCGTTAATTTATAATTGGCAAGTACTGTATTTTATGTTTGCCATGCTGCCGTTTGTCGCGGTGAACATTTATTTCACCAAGAAAAAAGATGAGCGTAACTTATGGAATGACTTGGCGGGGATCTTAATTTTTGCTCTAGCTGGAATGGGATCTTATTATTTTTCTGACCGCACTTTTGATGAAAAAATACTTTGGGTGGCGATTTATCCAACATTATTTTTTATTGGAACAACGCTTTATGTGAAATCCATGATGCGTGAACGAAAAAATCCACGTTATTTTTGGGCGTCAGTGATTTTTCACTTATTATGTGTGATAATTTTTGTGATTTCACAACAATTTATTTTAGCATTAGCTTTTGTTCCCGGATTAGTGCGAGCGGTTTATCTGCCCACTAAAAAGCTTTCTGTTATGCAAGTTGGACTAACAGAATTTGCGATTACTGCTGTGTTTTTTATTTTACTTTTAATAGCAACTTTATAAATGAAACTGAAGTTATTTTTTCATACAGTATTACTTTCTTGTAGCTTGCCTATTTGGGCGATGAAAACTGTTGATGTTACAGCGAGTTCGAAAATGGATGATCAAGCAAGAATGAATTTGGCACAAGACTTGGCCAATAAACAGCAATGGATCTCTGTTTTCGATATTATGTATCCGATGGCGTTGGAAGGAAATATCACCGCTCAAAGCAATCTAGGCATGTTATATAACCTTGGGCGTGGCACGGTGAGAGACTATGAAAAGGCTTATTGGTGGTTTAGCGAAGCGGCAGAGAAGGGCAGCGTGAAAGGGCTAAATAACCTTGGTGTTATGTATCTACGTGGCGATTACGTCAAACAAAATACAGAGCAAGCCATTAAGCTTTTTGAACGCACAGCTCGAGCTAAAGATACGGATGGAATGATGATGCTAAGTAATATTTATCGCTCACAAAACCAACCTGAAAAATCATTGGAATGGCTGAAGAAAGCCGCTGAATTAGGCAATAAGGAAGCAAAACAGCGTTTATCTAGTCAGCCATAATCTAAAAGTGCGGTTATTTTAATCGCACAAATTTCACGCCACTATGTTGCAATAGCAATTTCATTGGATCTTCATCATTCGAGACTGTTTTTTCACGTAATTCAATTAATTTCATCCGCAAATGGGCGAGTTCGTGAATTCGTGTTGCCACCTCTTTAATATGTTTGTCTAACACACGATTTATTTCTTCTGCTTGTTGTTTTGAGGCATTTTCTAAATTGAGTAGGCTTTTTATTTCACTTAATGAAATATCTAAATTTCGGCAGTTACAAATAAATGATAGGCGTTGCAAGTGTTCTTCATTATATTGCCGAAAATTGCCTGAAGTGCGTTTTGGGGGCGGGATTAAACCTTGTTGTTCATAATAACGAATGGTTTCTACGGTACAGCCTAGGGCTTTAGCAAGTGCTCCAATTTTCATCAATTTCCTTAAAAAATGACTTGACTCTAAAGTTACTTCATATTTTATCATGCGTTCAGATTTTCTTAAACAAAAACAAACAAGGAGTATCCAAAATGGAATTAAAAAAAATCGCAGTGGGATTAACCGCACTTTTAGGTATGTCTGTTGCTAACGCACACAATGTTTGGCTTGAACCTGCTTCAGCCCAAGGTGAATACGTGGTGAAATTTGGACATGAACAAACTGAAACCTATCCAGAATCTAAACTTAAATCTATTCAAGCTTTAAATGCGCAAGGAAAATTAACTGCCGTTGATTACCAATTCAGAAATGGCGAAGCCTATCTTATGCCTAAATCAGATTTAGTATTTGTTCATTTCGATAATGGTGTATGGTCAAAATTACCAAGCGGTAAATACGTTGAAAAAACAAAACGTGAAGAACCAACAGCAGAGTTTAGTACCAATCCTGTTAAATTTGGTAAAGCGATTTTGAAATGGGATGCTGAATCTTTCAAATCTCATCAACAAGCTTACGAATTGATTCCTCAAGAAAAAGCACAGGCGAACAAACCACTTTCTATCCTTGTTTTACATAACGGTAAACCAGTTCAAGGCATTAAAGTGGGCGTGAGTGAAGATGCACCGTTCAATTTAACTAATGAAAAAGGTATTGCTCAATTTACGCCAGTTAAAGGCTTCAACAAAGTATGGGCAGAGTTTGAGGAAAAAGTAACAAATAATGCTGATTACGATCGTCGCTCTGTAGAATATATGTTAACTTTTGATGCGCAATAATATGGATTTGGGATGAAGAAAATTGTTTTTTTAACCGCACTTTTTGCGGCTTGCTATCTCCCGAATGCTTATGCCCATGCGCTTTATGTGTTTGCCCAATATGATGGGCAAACACTCTCTGGCAAATCCTATTATTCTGATATGACCCCTGCGGCTGAAACTTATTTAGAAGTTTTCCGCTCAGGTGTTTCTGATCCCGTTTTAACTGGAAAAACTGACCGCCAAGGCGCATTTAAGCTTTCTATTGCTGATGTGCCACATACAACCTTAAAAGTTGTGGTGGAAGGCGAGGAAGGACACCGTGCGTCAGTTGTTGCCGCTCATACATCTGCCGAAAATCAAAGCGGTGCAGATTTAATGCTGCTTCGTGAAGATATTGCGCATTTAAAAGATAAAATTTATTTGCATGATATTTTAGGCGGAATCGGTTATATCGTTGGTATTGCTGGACTCATTGCTTTACGTAATGTGCGTAAAATTAAACAAGGACGTATTTAATGCATTTATCTGAAGGCGTGTTACATACGCCTATTTTATTAGCTGGCGCAGTGCTTGCTGTTGCAGGCATTGCTGTGGGGTTGCGCCGTTTAGAATCAGAACGTTTACCGCTCACTGCACTTTTTGCGGCTGCATTTTTTGTGGCAGGAACCATTCATGTGCCCGTAGGAATTGGTAGCGTTCATTTAATTTTAAATGGCATGGCTGGTTTATTCCTTGGGTGGGCTGTATTTCCTGCGTTTCTTATCGCACTTTTATTGCAAGTTATCTTCTTTTCTTTTGGTGGATTTGCAGTGTTAGGCGTCAATCTTTGTGTGATGGCGACGCCAGCGGTGATCGCTCATTATCTTTTCCGTTCTCGTTTACAACCTCACATGGCTTTAAAAGATCGCTTATTAGTCGGTATTGGATCTGGCGTAATTGGCGTTGGCGGGGCAGGTGCGCTTGCTTCTTTTGTGCTGATGTTAGATGGTGGAAAAAGTTATCTGAATCTTGTTTGGCTCTTGCTAGTCTCTCATATTCCGGTATTTATTTTGGATAGTATTATCAGCGTAGGGGTGATTACCTTGCTTGGTAAAATGTATCCTGAAGTCATGAATCGTACCGAGAATGTCTCTTAATGAAAATTCATCACTTATTTCAACCGCACTTTAGGTTGATTTATCTGTTTATCTGGGGGTTAATCATTAGTGGATTGAGTGATCTCACTTGGCTTATCCCCCTTAATGCGCTTGCAGTTTTTCTCTTTTTTATTTCACTGCAGTTTAGTCAAAAATCTTTTTTGCCCTATCTTAAACGTTGGTTCGCTTTAATCATTTTTATTGCTTTAATGTGGGCGACATTAAGTTGGAAAATTGGAGAAAATGGCATTGAACTCAATTTTCAAGGTATAGAATTAGCAGAAAAGTTAAGTTTACGGACTCATTTATTGCTGATTTCTCTTTGGCTTTTTTTGTGGAATATTAATGATGCGGTGCTTGTTCAAGCCATTGGTAAATTGCCTTTGCCAGAAAAATTAATTCAACTTTTTGTACTGACCGTACGTTACATTGCACTGCTTGGCGAATTGCGTCAAAAAATGGATATTGCTATGCGCGCTCGTGGATTTCGTCCTGGTCTTAATCGCCGAACCCTTTATGTGACCGCTCAAAGTGTCGCTTTATTATTGATTCATGCCCTGTTGAAAGCTGAAACGGCGCAAATGGCGTTAAAATGTCGTGGTTTTCAGTTTGGCAAAAAGAGAGAAAAATAACATGTTAGCTGTAAATAATCTTTATATAGAACGCAATGGTAGAGCGATTATTCAAGATTTGAGTTTTACCTTAGAAGGACAAAAACGTCTTTTCGTACAAGGGGAAATTGGCTCAGGAAAAACCACTTTACTGCTTGCTTTGTTGGGATTTGTTCCCGTAACCAAAGGTGAAATTCAATTATTTGGCCAAGTTTGTCGTGAAGAAAAAGATTTCGCACCGTTTCGAGGCACTATTGGTATTTGTTTTCAAAATGCCGATGATCAACTTTTTGGCCCAACAGTGTTGGATGATATTGCCTTTGGACCATTAAATCAAAATGTGCCCAGAGAGCAGGCGTATCATATCGCAGAGCAGCAATTAGAACGTCTTGGTATCACACGTTTAAAAGATCGTATGGTACATACCTTATCTGGCGGTGAGAAAAATTTCACCGCACTTGCAGGTGTTTTAGCGATGCAGCCAAAAATTTTATTATTAGATGAACCCACCAATGGATTAGATCGAAAAAATACTGAAAAATTGACCGCACTTTTGCGTGAACTTTCCTTACCCATTTTGATTTCATCCCATCATCATGGATTTATTAACGAATTAGCCACAGAAATTATCAGTTTATGATCTTCATCAAAAAGCCGAATTTTGATTGTGCTATGCTTGTTGCAAATTTGTTGACAACGCTAAGGGCTTTGAGTGTTTTAAACATTATTTCTGTTAAAAGTCAGTTTGAAACCTCAGCCCAAATAAGCACATTAAAACGGAGGATTTATGTGTACAACCTGTGGCTGCGGACATCCAGAGCAAGTCCGTATTGGTGAATTGCCTCATACTCATGATGATCAAGGAAGTCATCAATCAGGTACGCCAAACTTTTCACATTCAACATTTCATTTCAATAAACCAGTCGATGCAGACGACACACAAAAACGTTTGTTAAAAATCGAACAAGATGTTCTCGGAAAAAATAATCAACTAGCGGATCACAACCGAGCATTCTTTGCTAAACAACATATTTTAGCCTTGAATCTTGTATCGAGTCCGGGTTCAGGTAAAACCACCCTTTTAACGACGACGCTAAATGCCCTCAAAAAAGACCGCACTTGTTATGTAATCGAAGGCGATCAACAAACTGAAAATGATGCAGATCGTATTCGTGCTACTGGCGTGCCGGCTATTCAAGTAAATACAGGCAAAGGTTGTCATTTAGATGCGCAGATGATTAGCGAAGCAATGGTGAAATTAAGACCTCAAGCTGACAGCATTATGTTTATCGAAAATGTGGGAAATTTAGTTTGTCCATCTGAATTTGATCTTGGTGAAAAAGCGAAAGTGGTGATTTTATCAGTGACAGAAGGCGAAGATAAACCACTTAAATATCCTCACATGTTTGCCGCATCCAGTTTAATGATTTTAAATAAAGTGGATTTATTACCTCATTTGAAATTTGATGTAGAACAGTGCATTGCCAATGCGAAACGTGTGAATCCCAATATTGAAGTGATTCAACTTTCCGCTACCACTGAACAAGGTCTTAGCGAGTGGTTAAATTGGCTAGAACAACAACGTAAACAAGGATAATCAATGCGATTTGTTGATGAATTTCGCGATCCTGAACTTGCCCGTAGTTTAGTGGCGCAACTTGAAAAATTGATGGAAAAAATGCCGCACTTTACGGCGCAGAATCCATTGTATTTAATGGAAGTGTGTGGCGGGCATACTCATACGATTTTTAAATTTGGGTTGGATCGGCTATTGCCAAAAAGTATCGAATTTATTCATGGCCCGGGTTGCCCTGTCTGTGTGCTTCCGATGGGGCGTATTGATGTCTGTATTGAAATTGCGCTGAAACCTGATGTCATTTTCTGTACTTTTGGTGATGCAATGCGGGTGAAAGGCCGCAAAGGTTCGCTTTTAGAAGCAAAAGCGAAAGGCGCAGATGTTCGCATTGTGTATTCACCTTTGGATGCATTGAATATTGCACAAAATAATCCGAATAAAAAAGTCGTCTTTTTTTCCTTAGGATTTGAAACGACAATGCCGAGCACGGCAGTAACGCTTCAGCAAGCCAAAAAACTAGGAACAAAAAATTTCTGGATTGTTTGCCAAAACATCACGATTATTCCAACGTTACATAGCTTGCTAGCACAAGATCAAGTCAAAATTGATGGTTTTCTTGCGCCAGGGCATGTGAGTATGGTGATTGGTTCATCGCCTTATCAAGGGATTGTCGATAAATATCACAAACCTTTCGTGATTACCGGTTTTGAACCTTTGGATATTTTGCAGGCGATTGTGATGTTAGTGCAGCAATTTGTTGATGGTCGTTGTGAAATCGAAAATCAATATAAACGAATTGTTGATGATCACGGAAATGCTTTAGCCCAACGTTCAATGCAAGAAGTATTCCAGCTTAAAGCAAGCAGTGAATGGCGTGGCTTAGGGGAAATTGAACAATCCGGTGTGGAATTGACGGAAGCTTATCGTGAATTTGATGCCGAAATTTATTTCCAAAGCCAAGCACAGCAGGTGGCGGATGATCCTAATTCTCGTTGTGGCGATGTCTTGACTGGGCGTTGTAAACCATCTGATTGCCCATTATTTGGCACAGGTTGTAATCCTGATAATGCTTATGGCGCATTAATGGTTTCTTCCGAAGGCGCATGTGCAGCCTATTATCAATATCGGAGAGAATAAAATGAGCGAATTTATCACTATGGCGCACGGCAATGGTGGTGCTGCCATGCAAAAATTGATTCAAGATTATTTTGTTGAAGCCTTTGCTAATCCTATTTTGGCGCAAGGGGAAGATCAGGCAAGAATTCCATTAACCGAATTAGCAAAGCAAGGCGAAACACTGTCATTTAGTACAGATAGTTTTGTCATTGATCCCATTTTTTTCCCTGGTGGTAATATAGGAAAATTAGCAGTGTGCGGCACGGCAAATGATGTGGCTGTGTGCGGGGCGATACCAAAATATTTATCCTGTGGCTTTATTTTGGAAGAAGGATTGCCACTTGCGGATCTTAAAGCAATTATTCAATCAATGGCTGAAACCGCAAAAGCAGCAGGCATTCAGGTTGTTACTGGCGATACAAAAGTGGTACAGAAAGGGGCAGTGGATAAGATTTTTATCAATACCAGTGGAATTGGTGTTATTCCTCAAAATTTGGATTGGGGTGTTCATAAAATTCAAGCAGGCGATAAAATCATTGTTAGCGGCACCATTGGGGATCATGGCGCAACAATCTTAAATTTACGTGAAAAACTGGGTATCCAAACGGATCTTCACAGTGATTGCGCCGTGCTTTATCCATTGATTGAAAATTTACGTGAAGTATATGGCGTGAAAGCAGTTCGAGATGCGACCCGTGGGGGAGTCAATGCTGTTTTGCATGAATTTGCACAGGCGCAACAGCTAGGCATGAACATTGATGAACAAGCCTTACCAATTCGCCAAGAAGTGCGCGGAATTTGTGAATTACTTGGTCTTGAAGCATTAAACTTCGCTAATGAAGGAAAGCTTGTTATCGTTGCTTCAGCTGAAAAAACACCAGAAATTTTGACCGCACTTCGTCGTCATCCATTAGGTGAAAATGCGGCTGTAATTGGTGAAGTGACAACCGATAAAAAAGTGCGTTTAGTGGGCATTTTTGGACAAAGTCGATTGTTAGATTTACCAACAAATGAACCATTGCCACGAATTTGTTAATGATTAGATAAAATCAATACTTTAGAAAAATTAAATAGGTGAAGTGATTGCTCAACTTAGCAAAAATACCCTAGAACAGCTAGAGTAGTTTATCCATGACTGACGATTTTTCCCCAAATGGTACAGAAGGCTACCGCACTATAGAGACTACAATGGTTGGTGTAGGTGCTGATTATAATGGGGGATACAGCCCTTTCTGGGCTTTATTTTCTTGCGGTAAATCGTGCTTTTACTGGCATACGCAATGCAATTCGCTCACGGTTTAATGCTAAAGCATTTTCTGTGGGCGAATAATTTTGCCAAAGATTAGGATCATCTGGTAGCTCCTCTGCCCAAAAATATTGTACATTGAAACCACGAGCAAGACACTCTTCATGCAATAGGTTGTAACGTTGCTTTAAAAACGCAAGTTTATTAAAGAAAAATCGTACATGTCCTTCGCCTAATTTATAATCTTCAGGCTGCCCTTTTAAGCTAAATTTTCCTTTCGCAACAGCATTTGGAATCCGTGTTAGCTCTCTATGTTCCGCTAATAGATGCTGATCGCAAAGTTCAGCAGGAGGAACAAGGTTAATTCTGGTCATAAAATCTCTCTTTATTATTTCATATCCATATCCCATCGAGTAACGAATATGAGTGATTCCGCTAATAATGTACTAGGTAATAACAAGGTAGCAGTTACTAAAACTAAGGTGAGTAGAAAAACTAAATTATTGCTTTTATTGAAAACTTAGAAGAGGAAAAACAAAGGGGTGGTGGAGCTGGGGGGAGTTGAACCCCCGTCCGAAATTACTCTACCTTCAGCACTACACGTTTAGTCTAGTCTTTAATTTCACTTAAGCATGCGGACAGACACGCTAAACTTAAGCTAGTTTGATTCAATTTAGTGTTTCGATCCTCAAACGGTGGCTTCCACACGATCTCGTTTTGGTTTGACTCCGCGTTATCCCCGTCTTACGAGCGGAAGCTGGGGCGCGAAGGCTAAATGCAGGTTATTAAGCTGCTAAAGCGTATTGTTCGTCGTTTGCGACTATTTTTTTGCGGTTTATTTACGAGGCCTACCGCACCTCGACGTGCACCTTGGGCTTCGCTAATCCCGTCGAATCCAGAATCAGCCCCAAAATTGTGGACTAGTCTAACAAAAAACAAGCAGAAGAAAAAGGGCGGTATTTATTAAATGCGTGTGTTAGGGTAAAATTTCGGCGTTTTTTATAGGAGAAAATAATGTCATTTTTTAAATATTTAGTGCTGGCTTTGTTTGTAGCTAGTTGTTCAATTTCTTCTGCAATTGCAAAAGAAAATGCTTCAAAGGAAAAACCTAAAAGTGTAGAAAAAACTGCAACTGCAGAAAAAAGCTACCCTAAGTATGTTAACTATACTATTTCTATTGATGTTGGCGATAGAGATATTGTTGTAGGTGAGGATGGTCAAGCGCTTTCTCGCTTTAAATATACCATTACGAATAAAAGTGAATTCCCGATTCAAAATATTCAATGGATGAGTGTGTATGTGCATAATCGTCAAGTTGTGCATAGCCAAGATATGCAAATAGAATTAGAAAATACCTTATTGCCAGGTAAGACACTAACAATCAATTTACAAATTCCATTTACTCAAATTGATGAAAAATACCGTTCAATTTTTATGAATACACAAGAACCTATTCATGTTTATAAAATTGAACGTTCAGTCATGTTTAAAGATAAGAAAGTCGTTTCTGATAATTAAATATGTATGCTTGAACAGTAATTAAAGTGTGGTTATACTAAATAAAATTTAACTGCACTTTTTTTTTATGTTACAAGATAAAAAAATTATTCACATTGATATGGATTGTTTTTACGCATCAATTGAGATTCGTGAAAATCCTAATTTGCAGGGAAGGCCTGTTGCTGTAGGTGGTTCTTCTCGTCAACGTGGCGTATTAACAACTTGTAATTATGAGGCGAGAAAATTTGGTTTGCATAGTGCAATGCCAACGGCTCAAGCCATAAAAAAGTGTCCTAATCTCATTCTCGTGCCCGTGAATATGGCGTTGTATAAACAAGTTTCGGCACAAATTCATCAAATCTTCCAGCGTTACACTGATATTATTGAACCACTTTCTTTAGATGAAGCTTATTTAGATGTCACGCACTGTCAAAAATGTTCTGGCTCAGCTACTTGGATCGCACAAGAAATCCGCCAAGCAATTTTTGATGAGTTGAATTTAACTGCCTCCGCAGGTGTGGCGCCTTTAAAATTTCTTGCTAAAATCGCTTCGGATATGAATAAACCTAATGGGCAATTTGTGATTAAGCCTAATGAAGTCGAGGAATTTATTAAAACCTTATCTTTAAATAAAATCCCTGGTGTGGGTAAAGTGACATCACAACGATTACTCGATATGGGATTAGAAACTTGTGCTGACATTCAAACCTTTGATCAAATCGTCTTATTAAATCAATTTGGTAAAGCGGGTAAACGTATTTGGGATTTTAGCCACGGCATTGATGATCGTGAAGTACAAGCTCATCGTGAACGTAAATCAGTTGGCGTAGAACAAACTTTGCTTGAAAACATTCACACAATTGAGCAAGCTTCAGCCTTATTGAATAATCTTTATCAAGAGCTAATTCATCGTCTTGAGCGTGTTAGCCGTAATATACCGTTATCTGCATTTCGTAAAATCGGCATAAAGCTTAAATTTGAAGATTTTCAAGTAACTACTTTAGAGAAAACGGGGTTGTCACTTTCTTTGAAAAGTTTTCAACAATTACTTCCTCAAATTTTTATGCGAGCAAAAGGGCGATCGATTCGTTTAATTGGGCTACATGTCAATTTACCTGAAGAAAATAAACAAGAACAAATGAGCCTCTGGTGATATAATCTCGCGGTTTTTTAGGAGTCGATACCATGGAACATAAATTAGAAGATATTATTGCAATTTTTAATCAATGTTTTGAAGAGGAATACAACACTCGCTTAGTCAAAGGCGGTGAAGAACCCATTTATTTACCCGCAAATGATGACGTGCCTTATAACGCGATTTATTTTGCGCGAGGATTTTACAGCAGTGCCTTGCACGAAATCGCCCATTGGTTAGTGGCAGGCAAAGAACGTCGTAAACTAGAAGATTTTGGTTATTGGTATGAGCCAGATGGACGTTCTGAAGAACGCCAGCGTGATTTTGAAAAAGTGGAAGTTAAACCGCAAGCATTAGAATGGATTTTGGCAACGGCGGCAGGTTTTCGTTATTTTGCCAGTGCGGATAATTTGAATGGCAATCCAGGCGATACACAGCCTTTTAAACAAGCCGTGTATGAACAAGTGAAAATCTATGCGGAAAAAGGTTTACCAAAACGAGCTGAAACGTTACGCCATGCCCTTGCTATTTTTTATGGCACAGAAGATTGTATTGATTTAAGTAAATTTGATGTAACACGTATTTAAAAAGCGGCGATTTTTAACCGCACTTTTGACACTGTCAATTTTCCCTAAAATCGGCTAGAATACGCCGATTTTATTTTCGGTGACTTACAAATGATGAAAGATTCCATTATTGCAAAATTAGAAAGTTTAAAAGAACGTTATGAAGAGCTAGAAGCCTTATTGGGCGATGTTTCTGTAATTAGTGATCAGGATAAATTCCGTGCATATTCTAAAGAATATTCTCAACTTGAAGAAGTGGTGAAATGTTTTAATCGCTGGACGCAATTAAATCAAAATATTGAAGAAGCTGAAATATTGCTCGACGATCCTGAAATGAAAGAAATGGCGCAAATGGAAATCGAAGAATCCAAAGCGGAAATTGAAGAAGTGGAACAACAACTTCAAATTCTTTTACTGCCGAAAGATCCTAATGATGAATATAACTGCTATTTAGAAATCCGTGCGGGAACAGGCGGTGATGAAGCGGGTATTTTTGCCGGTGATTTATTCCGCATGTATAGCCGTTATGCTGAAAGTAAACGCTGGCGTGTAGAAATGCTAAGTGCTAACGAAAGTGAGCAAGGCGGTTATAAAGAGGTGATTGTTAAAGTCACTGGCGAAGGTGTGTATGGTCAGTTGAAGTTTGAGTCTGGCGGTCATCGTGTGCAACGTGTACCAAAAACTGAATCACAAGGGCGTATTCATACCTCTGCTTGTACAGTTGCCGTGATGCCGGAATTACCGGAATCGGAAATGCCAGAAATTAATCCTGCAGATTTACGTATTGATACTTATCGCTCATCAGGCGCTGGTGGTCAGCACGTAAATACAACAGATTCTGCGGTGCGTATTACACATATTCCAACAGGTATTGTTGTGGAATGTCAGGATGAGCGTTCACAGCACAAAAATAAAGCGAAAGCAATGTCAGTATTAGCGTCACGTATTGTTCAAGCAGAGCAAGAACGCCAAGCTGCAGAACAAACAGATATGCGCCGTAACTTATTAGGCTCGGGCGATCGTTCTGATAAAATTCGTACATATAATTATCCGCAAGGTCGAGTCACAGATCACCGTATCAATCTCACTATTTACCGTTTGGATGAAGTGATGAATGGTAAAATTGATGAACTGATTCAGCCGATTATTACCGAATATCAAGCGGATCAGTTGGCGGCATTGTCTGAACAGAATTAATGATAGGGGCATCTGATTTCAGATGTCCTTTTTAACTTTACAGGGAAATAAAATGATCATTGAAAATCAAAAAGATGCTGAATTTTCTTCTGCTTTCAAGCCTTCTCAACCTGCTCAAGCGAGCCGTTTTAAACGTTGGCTTGCAAGTATGATTAATGGGCTTGTGCTTTGGGTGATGGTTGGTCTCGGTTTTGCATTGGGTGATTTTGCCGGTGTAGTGGGGACGATTGTATATGCTGGTTTTCAGTTATATTTCATGAAAACTTATGGTCAAACAATGGCAAAACGCTGGTTAGGTTTGCGTGTATTTAATTATCATACTAATCAACCTGTTGAATTTGGTAAATACATAGGTCGTGAGATTATTGATATTTTATTGGCGTGGACGAGTTTCTTATTAATTATTAGCGGTATTGTTGCACTCGTGCGCGATGATCGTCGTTCTTTAACTGATTTATTGGCTGGCACAATTGTGTTAAAAGACGAAAAATAATGAATTATAAAGAATGGCTGGCACAAGCGATTGCGGATTTGGCACAAAAAAATCCCACTGAAAATAGTAAAATTGATGCGCTTGTGCTTCTTCAACATGCTACTGGCAAATCGCGTACGCAAATCCTTGCTTTTGATGATACCGAGATTGATGAAAAAGTGCGGTTAAAATTGACCGCACTTTTAGATCGTCGTCTAAAAGGCGAACCTATCGCTTATATTCTTGGTGAAAAAGAATTTTGGTCGTTGCCGTTAAATGTCTCAAAAGGCACCTTAATTCCAAGACCAGATACTGAAATTTTAGTGGAAAAGGCATTACAAATTGCTTTAGAAAAATTACAAGAAAATCCACCGCACTTTCGTATTCTTGATCTTGGCACCGGTACAGGCGCTATCGCGTTAGCATTAGCCTCGGAGCTTTCCTCTATTTGTCAAAAACAGCCGATTTCATTAGAAATCATTGGTGTTGATCTTATTCCTGATGTTGTGGCGTTAGCTCAATTTAATGCAGAAAGAAATAAGTTAAATGTGCAATTTTTGCAGAGTCGTTGGTTTGAAAATATAACAGGGCAGTTTGATCTTATTGTTAGTAATCCGCCTTATATTGATGCTCAAGATGAACATTTACGTCAAGGTGATGTGCGTTTTGAACCCCTTTCTGCATTAGTTGCCAATGATGCGGGGTATGCTGATTTACGTCATATTATTGAATTAGCACCGAGTTATTTGAATTCTAATGGCGTATTATTACTTGAGCATGGATGGCAACAAGGCGAAAAAGTGCGGTCAATTTTCCAAGAAAATCATTGGGAAATGGTTGAAACCGTGCGTGATTATGGCGACAATGAGCGCGTCACTTTAGGTTTTTGGAAGAAGTAATGAAATATTATCGACGTGCGTTATACGATCAATTTGTGCATTTTTATAATACCATCTCAGATGATGGCACATCAGAAGCGCAACTTCGGGGAAAAATCGGTGGGTTTGTGCGTCGAGCGCGTAAAGAAATTTCGCCAGATTGGCCGAAAGAAGAGCAGATTCATCAGTTACTACAGCTATTTTATGGTGATTGGGGCTTTCATTGTGATTCAGAAGAGTATTTCTACGCGCGTAATTTATATTTGCCTTATGTGTTGGAGCACCGCCAAGGAATGCCAGTGACGCTTGGGGCAATTGTGCTTTATTTAGCCGAGGTATTGGATTTGCCGATTTACCCGGTAAATTTCCCAACACAGCTCATTTTACGTGCCGAAGTAAGAGATGAAGTGGCTTTTATTGATCCTTGGGATGGCACTTATATATCGCAAGAAAAATTACAGCAACTTTATGAAGGGGCATTTGGTTTTGGTGTGCAAATTCAAGCTGAAGAACTTGATAGAGCCGATCTTTCTTTGCTTTATTCTCGTTTTGAGCAACTGGCGAAGAATTCGCTCATCCGCGAAGAGCATAACGACATGGCATACCGTTATATTGAGAATTTACTGATTGGCAATGATGAAGATCCTTATCATATCCGCGATCGCGGTTTAGTTTTAGCTCAGATGGGTGCCTATCCTTCAGCATTGAAAGATTTAGAATTTTTTGTGGAACGTTGTCCGGAAGACCCAACTGCGGCTTTAATCCGAACTCAACTTTTAGAACTTAAGGGCGAGATTGATAAAGATACTTTTCCCCTCCATTGATTTAAGGAAAATTTATGCAAAATAAAATTGTAAAAATTGGCAATATTGATGTTGCAAATGACAAACCTTTCGTGCTTTTTGGCGGAATGAACGTTCTTGAAAGCCGAGATATGGCAATGCAAGTGTGCGAAGCCTATGTGAAAGTGACGGAAAAATTGGGCGTGCCTTATGTGTTCAAGGCTTCTTTTGACAAAGCGAATCGATCATCTATTCATTCTTACCGTGGCCCAGGTATGGAAGAAGGATTAAAAATTTTCCAAGAATTAAAAGATACATTCGGTGTAAAAATTATTACCGATGTACACGAAATCTATCAATGTCAGCCTGTTGCAGATGTTGTCGATATTATTCAACTTCCCGCCTTTTTGGCGCGTCAAACAGATCTCGTTGAAGCGATGGCAAAAACAGGCGCAGTGATTAATGTGAAAAAACCACAATTTTTAAGCCCTGGTCAAATGGGTAATATTGTGGAAAAAATCGAAGAATGTGGTAACGATAAAATCATTCTTTGTGATCGTGGTACAAACTTTGGATACGATAATTTAATTGTGGATATGCTTGGCTTCAGCGTCATGAAAAAAGCATCTAAGGGTAGCCCAGTTATTTTTGATGTAACCCATTCACTTCAATGCCGTGATCCATTTGGGGCTGCATCAGGTGGCCGTCGCGCACAAGTGACCGAACTCGCGCGTTCTGGTTTAGCGGTAGGAATTGCAGGTTTATTCTTAGAAGCGCATCCAAATCCAAATCAAGCGAAATGTGATGGACCTTCTGCATTGCCTCTTTCTGCTCTTGAAGGTTTTGTATCTCAAATGAAAGCGATTGATGATTTAGTAAAATCTTTCCCAGAATTGGATACTTCAATCTAAGAAAATATTTAAGCAAAAGTGCGGTTAATTTTGACCGCACTTTGATTTGCACCCCAAAACCTGGACACCTATTTTGAGGTGCAGATTATGTCCTACTCTTATTAATTTCGTTTGAAAATTATCAAATTGGTCACCGAACAGGATTATGGTATCCGTGAGGTGGCTAAACTTCATAAAATTTCCCACGTTCTCGTCATTTATTGGCTAAAAGCATTTCGGGAAAGAGGGCTTGATGGCGTAAAATCGCCTCATACAACCCTTCAACCACCGAAAATAGTGAAGTCAAAGATGAAAAAGAAAGACATTGAAATTCCAGAAACTACAGACTTTTCACCTAAAGCGTTTAAAAAGTTACAACGAGAGCTCGTCTTGGCTCGTGCGGAGATTGCTTATCTAAAGGAGTTGGAGGCGCTCGACCGTCAAAAACAACGACAGAAAAAAGAAAAATCATTAAAAGATTAAAGCCAAACCACGCGTTAAATGATTGACTTCATGTGGCTAAAATGCCTCGCTCAAGCTTTTTTGAAAGTTTTTTTGCAATATTAAAATCAGAGTGCTTTTATTCTCGTACTTATCATTCAATTGCTGAATTACAGACTGAAATTGAAGAATATTTAAGTTAACTAACCTGTCCAACTTTTTTTGGGGGGCAGATCGCTTTTTCCGCTAATTTTTACTTTATCCAACAGCGCTGTATAATGTCACGCATTTGAATATAAACGATATGAGGCGGAAGCTCATGATTAAAATCGATACCTTACCGCAATTTTTGCGTAACAAAGTGGCGGAAAACGATGCCTTTGGTCTTGTGGAAGGGCTGTGCCAATTATTACGTAATAGCCCTACAGAAAAAATTTCTCCAACCTTGCATTTGTTTAAGTTTATCTTAAAGAACGATAAAGAATTAGGCTGTTCTGTTTCGAAATTATTATGTGGTTGGTTATGTGGTTTACGTCTTTACCCGTTGTTTATTAGTAGCGGTATTCTTACACGTGGCGGTTTTGGACAGGAAATGAAAACGCGTATTTATGAGCGTTTTAACCCCTCTTTTAAAGATATTAATGATTTACGTGATATTTTTTATTTATTGTTTAGCGATAAAAATGATGCACGCTGGATTGATGCCGTCCCATTAAAAACGTGGCGAGGCGTATTTGGCGTTTTAACCCGTTATACAGAACAAAAAGATCGGGAACGTTTAAAAAATCATATTGAAAGTGAAGGATTATTTGCCATTGAGATGCTTTCAATTTGGATTGCGGCTGAAGATATGGATCCTGAGCTGATGCGAATGGAGCCCTCTCTGTTGAATGCTGATTCCCCTTTTGTGGCATTGCACCATGAAGTGGTGAATTGGTTACAGGCTCGCCGCCAATCAACCGTTTTTGATGATAGCCATTTACAGGTAATGTTTAGCCAATGTAAAAAATTGGTTGAGCGTTTGCAAAAACGTGGAGCAGTGGTGGGTTCTTCTTTAAATACGGCTTATTTATTGGAGCGTCTTTCTCAGACCTTAGAACGATTAGAAACCTTGATGGCGATTTTTGTTTCAAATCGCTATTTACCACGCCGAATATTGTTATTAACCGGTTGTTTTGCCCGTGCAGCAGCAGAGCGACATAGTATTTCTCGACTATGGAAACAAAGCTCCGGATTAATGGCTCGTAGTGTTACACAGAATGCAGGTGATCATGGTGAGCATTATATTACTCGAGATAAAAAAGAGTATTGGGCAATGTTTTATTCTGCCGCAGGTGGTGGCGTATTAATTGCACTGATGGCGTTATTTAAAACCTATCTAGGCAGCATCATTGATGATAAAGTCTGGAAGGGCGTTGCAGAAGGCTTGAATTACGGCTTAGGTTTCATGGTGATCTTTATGTTGCATTTCACGGTGGCAACCAAACAGCCAGCCATGACAGCCGCTCGCTTTGCTGAAGCAGTTGAAAAAACGCCTCAAGGTAAAACCGTCAATATGAAATTAGCCCAATTATTAGTGGATGTATTTCGCTCTCAAAGTATTGCGGTGCTAGGTAATGTACTTATTGCGATGGGATTGGCTGCATTGATTGCGTTTGGTTACCAATATAAAACAGGTGAGCTGTTGATGAATGCTGATCAAATCGCTTATCAGTTGCATAGCATTGATCCTTTTGCGGGAACTTTATGGTTTGCAGCCATTGCGGGTGTATGGTTATTCTGTTCAGGGATTATTTCGGGTTATTTTGATAACCGCAGCAATTATTTGAATATGCGTATGCGTTTAACCCAACATCCGTTATTGAAAAAATTAATGTCTGAGAAATCTCGCGTTAAATTTGCTAATTATATGCATGAGAATTATGGCTCTCTTATCGGTAACCTTTGCTTTGGTATGTTGCTTGGGATTACAGGTGTGGTAGGTTACTTAATGCACCTTCCGTTAGATATTCGTCATGTGGCATTTTCATCTGCGAATGTAGGCTATATTGCAGTGAGCGGACAATTTACCTATTCATTGCTTTTACAATGCATTGGTTTTGTATTGTTGATTGGTTTAGTTAATTTAATTGTCAGTTTTTCATTAACGCTTTGGGTTGCATTGCGTTCTTTGAATGCAGAAATTGATAGCTGGTGGCCAATTTGGTATGAAGTTTGTCAAATTGTGAAAAAACGTCCATTAAGCTTATTTCTTCCTGTTCAATTAGATAAATAATCGGCTTAAGTGATCAGCACCCCACTCTCTGACTTATCACTCAATCGCTGAATTACAGGCTGAAATTGAAGAATATTTAGTGTATTACAACCAAAAACGAATTAAACTTGCTTTCAAAGGATTGAGCCCAGAGCAATACCGAGCTCAATATTTAAGTTAACTAATCTGTCCAACTTTTGGGGGGCAGATCACTTTGTATATAAAAGTAGAAATGATGAATATCGTCTTTTTAGATAGTACGGCTATCCCTAAACATATCCCTATTCCTCGTCCAAGTTTTGCGCATACTTGGACTGAATATGAGCATACTTCTTCTGCCGAAACGATTGAACGAGCGAAAGATGCTGATATTGTTATTACGAGCAAAGTCATTTTTGATCGAAAAACGTTAAAACAATTACCTAAGTTAAAGTTGATTGCGATTACTGCAACTGGTACAAATAATGTTGATCTTGTGGCTGCAGAAGAAATGGGCATCGCTGTGCGCAATGTGACAGGTTATTCCAGCACAACGGTGCCAGAACATGTCATGGGATTAATTTTCGCTTTAAAACATAGCTTGGCAGGTTGGTTACGCGATCAATCGGAAGCAAAATGGTCGGAAAGTAAACAATTTTGTTATTTTGATTACCCAATTACAGATGTGCGTGGTTCAACATTAGGCGTATTTGGTAAAGGTTGCTTAGGGTCAGAAGTGGGACGTTTGGCTAATGCCGTGGGAATGAAGGTGCTTTATGCAGAACACAAAGATGCCACTGTTTGCCGTGAAGGTTATACACCCTTTGATGAAGTATTAAAACAAGCGGATATTGTGACGTTGCATTGCCCATTAACTGAAACAACCAAGAATTTAATGAATGCAGAAGCCTTATCCAAAATGAAAAAAGGGGCATTTTTGATTAATACAGGGCGTGGGCCTTTGATTGATGAACTTGCCTTAGTTGATGCGTTAAAAACGGGGCATTTAGGCGGAGCAGCTTTGGATGTAATGGTAAAAGAGCCACCAGAAAAAGATAATCCGTTAATTTTAGCTGCAAAAACTATGCCTAATTTAATTATCACACCTCATATTGCTTGGGCGAGTGATAGTGCGGTAACCACGCTAACGAAAAAAGTGGCGCAAAATATTGAAGATTTTGTTCAACAATTAAATCAAAAATAATGAATTTACCTATTTCTTTATACGTCGCCTTGCGATATTGGCGTGCAAAAAGCGCTGATCGTTTTGGGCGATTAGTGACTAATCTTGCAAGCCTGGGGATTGTGCTAGGTGTGATGGCATTGATCATCGTGCTTTCTGTGATGAATGGATTAGAAGGTTACCAAAAACAACAGGTGTTATCTTCCATTCCTCATGCGATTGTGAGTGAAGAACAGCCTATTTCTACAGAAAAAACATTAGAAAATTTACCGCACTTTGTCCAAAAAGCGGTGCCGATCAATACAACAAATGTGATTTATCAAACGACAAAGGGCGTGAGTGCAGGACAAATCATTGGTATTCAATCATTTTCTGATGATCCTTTGGTTGAATCTTTTGATCAGACTAAATTTAATGAAATTTTACCTGCCGGTGAATTTAAATTGGTCATTGGTGATCAACTTGCGCAAAAACTGGGAGTGAATGTTGGGGATAAAATCCGTTTGATGATTACGGAAAATAGCCAATATACACCATTCGGTCGGGTGCCAATGCAGCGTTTATTTACTGTTAGCGATATTTATTATGATTATGGCGAAGCATCTAGTTATGAAGCCTTCGCTAATATTACAGATATTGGTCGCTTAATGCGTATTCAACCGCAGCAAGCGCAGGGCTATCGTTTATTTCTGAATGATCCGTTCCAAATTACAGAACTCCCACAACATTTCCCAACACAAAAAATCACGGATTGGCGTGTACAAAAAGGTGAGTTTTTCCAAGCGGTGAGAATGGAAAAAAATATGATGGGATTGCTGATTAGTTTGATTATTGTCGTGGCGATTTCCAATATCGTGACCTCATTAAGTTTAATGGTGGTGGATAAACAAGGGGAAATTGCGATCTTGCAAACTCAGGGCTTAACAAAATCCCAAGTTCGTTCAGTGTTTATTTATCAAGGATTACTGGTGGGATTTGTTGGCACATTGCTCGGTGCTATTTTGGGTGTTTTAGTCACGTTGAATTTAACAGACATTGTAAGTGCGGTAAATCCACAAGGTGTTTTTTTACCGACAGAATTATCCTTTGTTCAAATGATTTTTGTCATTGGATTTTCTTTGTTGCTTTCTTTACTTTCTACACTTTATCCCGCTTATCGAGCTGCGAAAGTAGAACCTGCCGCTGCCTTGCGATACGAATAAGTTTTTTAATGGTAAATGAATGATGGATGAACAATCACTTTTAGCTTTTGATACACAACATATTTGGCATCCTTATTCTTCAGTTTCTTCTGATATGCCGCTTTATGCGGTAGAACGTGCTGATGGCGTGATGATAACCTTAAAAGATGGCCGTCGTTTGATTGATGGCATGTCTTCTTGGTGGGCGGCGTTGCATGGTTATAATCATCCTCGTTTAAATGCGGCTGCACAGAATCAGTTGGCAAAAATGAGCCATATTATGTTTGGCGGTTTTACCCATGAACCCGCGGTGGAATTAGCCCAATTATTGGTACAAATTTTGCCAAATGGATTAGATAAGATCTTTTTTGCTGATAGTGGTTCTGTTGCTGTGGAAGTAGCGATGAAAATGGCTATTCAATATCAGCACGCTAAAGGGGAAGTACAAAGGCAAAAATTCGCCACTATTCGTTCTGGTTATCATGGTGATACTTGGAATGCGATGTCGGTGTGTGATCCAACCACAGGTATGCATCATTTATTTCATCATAGCCTGCCCGTACAATATTTTCTTCCTCAACCCAATATTCCATTTAATGAATCTTGGAATGATTGTGTGATTGAACCTTTAGCTGATTTACTTAAGAAAAAAGGTCGCGAAATCGCCGCACTTATTTTAGAGCCTATCGTGCAAGGTGCGGGCGGTATGTATTTTTATTCGCCAACTTATTTGGTGAAAGCGCAAGCGCTTTGTAAACAATATGGTGTATTGCTAATTTTTGATGAAATTGCTACAGGTTTTGGGCGCACAGGGAAATTATTTGCTGCCGAGCATGCTGGGATTTCGCCAGATATTATGTGTATCGGTAAAGCCTTAACCGGTGGTTATTTAACTTTATCGGCAACCATTACGACCACTGAAATTGCGCAAACTATTTGTCGCGGTGAGGCTAAATGCTTTATGCACGGGCCAACTTTTATGGCAAACCCGTTGGCTTGTGCAATTGCGACAGAATCTATCTGTTTATTGTTGGAAAGCCCTTGGCAGCAAAATATTCAGCGAATTGAATCTTCCTTAAAACAACAGCTTTCACCTTTAGCTGAAAAAGATTATGTAAAAGAAGTTCGCGTATTAGGGGCAATTGGGGTGGTTGAAATGAAAAGTGCGGTAAATATGAAAACTTTAGTTCCACGTTTTGTGGAACAAGGTGTTTGGATTCGACCTTTCGGTAAACTGGTTTATGTGATGCCACCATTTGTGATTAAAGATGATGAACTTCATAAATTAACGGAAGGCATGATTCTGGCTTTAACGCAGGAATATGAACATTAGGATAAAAAATGGATGCTTTTAAACAGCAACTGGAACAGCTTAGCGCGCAAAATCAATATCGTTCAATTCCAGACTTAGTTCATCAAGGACGATATATTACGCGAGAAAATCGCAAAATGCTGAATATGTCATCTAATGATTATTTAGGTTTGGCATCGAATGAAAACTTGCGCCAGTCTTTTTTACAGCAATATGGCGATAATTTCCCTTCTTTTACCAGTTCTTCGTCTCGTTTATTAACGGGAAATTTTCCTATTTATACCGATCTCGAGCAGCTAATTGCTCAACGTTTCCAACGAGAAAGCGCTTTATTATTTAACAGTGGCTATCACGCCAATCTTGGTATTTTACCGGCTTTGACCACAACAAAAAGTTTAATTTTGGCAGATAAATTAGTGCATGCGAGCATAATTGATGGCATTCGTTTAAGCCAATGTGAGTTCTTTCGTTATCGTCATAATGATTATGAACATCTAAAGAGTCTGCTCGAAAAAAATGCCGGAAAATTTGACCGCACTTTTATTGTGACAGAGTCCGTTTTTAGTATGGATGGCGATGTAGCTGATTTGAAGTATCTTGTTCAATTAAAAAAACAGTTTCCAGATACTTATCTTTATGTGGATGAAGCCCATGCAATAGGCGTTTACGGTAAAAACGGATTAGGTATTGCCGAACGAGCTAATGCGATAGCTGATATAGATTTGTTGGTTGGCACTTTTGGCAAGGCCTTAGCTTCAATGGGGGCTTATGTCGTCTGTGATAAAATATTAAAAGAGTGCTTGATTAATCAAATGCGTCCATTGATTTTTTCAACCGCGCTTCCGCCGTTTAATGTAGCTTGGACTCATTTTATTTTTGAACGATTACTACAATTTTCAAAAGAAAGAACGCATCTTGAGCAGTTAAGTGCATTTTTACGCCAAGAAGTGGAGCATAGAACGCAAATAATGCCAAGCCAAACTTGCATCGTTCCCTATATTTTAGGTGAGAACGAAGCAACCCTTGCCAAGGCGAAAGATCTGCAAGAGCAAGGTTATTATTGCTTGCCGATTAGACCACCGACAGTACCAAAAGGTACATCCAGAATACGATTGTCTTTGACGGCAGATATGACAATGGATGAAGTAAAACAGTTTGTGGCATGCTTATAAGGAAATAATGTGAAAACGAAATTTTATGATCATCAAGGTGAGCATTTAATAGTTTATTTTGCTGGCTGGGGAACACCTCTTGATGCTGTGGCTCATTTGATTTTGCCAACAGATCATGATTTATTAATTTGCTATGATTATCAAGATTTGAAGTTAGATTTTGATTTTTCTGCCTATCAGCAAATTCGTGTAGTGGCATGGTCAATGGGTGTTTGGGTGGCGGAGCGAGTATTACAAGGAATCACCTTACAATCTGCCACAGCAGTGAATGGCACAGGTTTACCTTGTGATGATAGCTTTGGTATTCCCTATGCTATTTTTAAAGGCACGTTAGATAATCTCACAGAAAATACTCGTTCAAAGTTTGAACGTAGAATTTGTGGTGACAAAATATCTTTTGAACGTTATCAACAATTTTTTGCACGACCATTTAACAAAATTCATCAAGAACTCACCGTACTTTTTGCGATGATTCAGCAGGATAAGCGCACAGATCTTATTCACTGGACAAATGCATGGGTTAGTTCTCGCGATAAAATTTTTACGCCAGCTAATCAGCACCAATATTGGGTATCGCGTTGTGCGGTTCAGGAAATAGAGGGTGAACATTATGTGTTTTCAAGATTTACCCACTGGTCGGCATTATGGAATCATTAACTTCCGTAAATAAATCGCGTATTCAACAAGCTTTCCAAAAAGCCTTAAATAGCTATGATGAACATGCGTTAATTCAACAAAAAATGAATAATAAGTTAATGATGCATTTGCAAGACTATTTACCGAATGGGTCATTAGATAGTGTATTGGAACTCGGTTGCGGGTCTGGTATGTTGAGTTCATTGTTGCAAAAACAGATTTCAGCCAATTATTGGTTATTTAATGATTTGTGCGATGTGCGCTCTCTACTCGCTGAAAAGCTGATTCAACCTTTTGATTTTTCTTGTGGCGATGCGGAAAACTTTCCTTTTAAACGACGATTTGACTTGATTGCAAGTGCATCAGCAGTGCAGTGGTTCCATCATCCTGAGAATTTTATTTCCCATTGTAAAACAGGATTGAAACCTAACGGTTTATTGGCGATGACGAGCTTTGGTGAAGATAATTTAAAAGAGATTCGCCAAATGACGAATGTGGGGTTAAGTTATCCGAATTTATCTCAATGGCAAAATTGGTTAGCCAATGATTTTGAGCTTTTATGGTGTGACGATTTTAATGTAATACTAGACTTTGATACACCATTAGATGTACTCAAACATCTGAAATATACCGGTGTAACAGCGACTAACCAGAAAAATTGGACGAGAAAAAATCTTAACAAATTTATTGATGATTACTTACAGGCTTTTAGGTTGCCATCGGGTAAAGTGCGGTTAACTTATCATCCATTGTTTTTTATCGCACGTTATTCTCATGCTGGAAATCAGTAAGGACTATTTATGGGTAAGGTTATTTTTGTATCGGGCATTGATACCGATGTAGGTAAAACAGTTGCAACAGGCATTTATGCTAAAAAGTTGATGGAACAAGGCTTTTCCGTTATTACACAAAAAATGATTCAAACAGGCTGTAAAAATATTGCTGATGATTTGCTTGTACATCGAAAGATTCAAGGGATTGATTTGACGGAAGAAGATTTACAAGGCGATACCTGCCCTTATCTTTTTGAATATCCTTGTTCTCCTCATTTAGCGGCAAAGCTCGAAGGGCGAGAAATTAATGAAAAAATTATTGAAAAATCCACCGCACTTTTGGCAGAAAAATATGATTATGTATTGTTGGAGGGAGCGGGAGGATTAATGGTGCCTTATTGTGACGATGCGACGACGTTAGATTATATCCAGTCAAACAATTACCCTTTGATTTTAGTGACATCGGGAAAATTAGGTAGTATTAACCACACATTATTAAGTTTAGAGGCCTGTCGTTCTCATGGGGTGTCAGTGTTAAGCGTAATGTATAACGGTTATCCAGAATATGATCCTATCATTAGTCAAGAGACACAGGGCTATCTAAAACGTTATCTTAAAAAATATTTTCCTGAAACGGGATTTGAATGCTTTGGGCGCATTGAAATTTAAGCTCAGAGAAAAGTGTGATAGACTCGCGCCAGTTTTTAATGAGATGATCTGCCGCTAAAGTGCGGTTAAAACGAGTAAAAAATGAATAATTATTTATTAAAATGCGAAAACATCAATAAATTTTATCAAGAGGGGGAAAATCAAACGCAAGTATTAAAAGGCGTTTCTTTTTCTATGGAACCCGCTGAGTTGGTTGCGATTGTGGGAAGTTCTGGTTCAGGGAAAAGTACGTTATTGCACACTTTAGGAGGACTTGATCAGCCAAGTAGTGGGGAAGTGTTTATTAATGGACAATCCTTGCAAAAAGCATCGGCTGATGAATTAGCTGCTTTGCGTAATCGTTATTTAGGATTTGTGTATCAATTCCATCATTTAATGGCGGATTTTACTGCACTTGAAAATGTGATGATGCCGATGTTGATTGGTCATCAAAATAAAACAGAAGCGAAAGATCGTGCCGAAAAAATGTTAAGTGCGGTGGGATTAAGCCATAGAATTACGCATCGTCCATCTGCGCTTTCTGGTGGGGAACGTCAGCGTGTGGCGATTGCACGAGCTTTGGTGAATAATCCATCGTTAGTTTTAGCGGATGAACCGACAGGTAACTTGGATCATAAAACCACAGAAAGTATTTTTGAACTCATTCAACAACTTAATCAAGAACAAAATATTGCCTTTTTATTAGTCACTCACGATATGGGGCTTGCTGAAAAATTATCACGCCGTTTAGTGATGCAAGATGGTATTTTGAAGGAAGGTGTGTGATGAATACGCCGTTTTTTATTAGTTGGCGTTATCAACGTGGCAAGCAGAAAAATCCTTTGGTTGCATTAATTGCAAAATTTTCAGCTATCGGTATTGCGCTGGGTGTTGCCGTTTTAATTGTTGGCTTAAGTGCGATGAATGGTTTTGAGCGTGAGCTTAACCAACGAATTCTTGCAGTGGTTCCCCACGCAGAGATTTTATCAGCGCCCAATGCGATGGAGCCAACCATTCATCATTGGCAAAATTTGGAAAAACGCTTACAACAAAATGCCCAAATTAAAGGTATTTCCCCTTTTGTTAGTTTTACTGCATTGGTAGAAAATGGCTCAAAACTGAAAGTAGTTCAGGTGAAGGGCATTGAAAAACAAGCAGAAGAACGAGTGAGCTCTCTTGGTAATTTCGTACAAGAGCAAGGCTGGGATAAATTTGGTAAAGAAGGCGGATTAGTCTTGGGATCGGGGATTGCTAGAGAACTTGATGTAAAAGCGGGTGATTGGGTTACTTTACTTATTTCTCAGCAAAACGGCGATGAACAACTTGCTCAACCAACTCGTGAACGAGTGCAAGTCACTGCAATTTTACGTTTAGATGGACAACTTGATTATAGTTATGCTTTATTACCGCTTGCTCAAGCACAAGAATTTTTAACTTATAAACCTGATCAAATAACAGGTGTTGAATTGAAATTAGATGATCCTTTTTCTGTGAAAAATTTGGATTTATCTATGCTTAACTACTATCCGCAGATGCTTTATATTCAAAACTGGATTGGTAAATTTGGTTATATGTATCGCGATATTCAACTTATTCGAACAGTGATGTACATCGCCATGGTGCTCGTGATTGGGGTAGCATGTTTTAATATCGTTTCTACGCTGATTATGGCGGTAAAAGATAAGCAGGGTGATATTGCCATTATGCGTACGCTTGGAGCGAATAATGCTTTCATTAAACGTATTTTTATTTGGTATGGCTTACAGGCTGGAATGAAAGGTTGCTTAATTGGTATTGTGTTAGGCATTATACTTGCATTAAATCTTACAATCTTTATTCAAGGCATTGAGTGGGTTATTGGTAAGAAATTGTTATCGGGCGATGTGTATTTTGTCGATTTTTTGCCAAGCGAGTTACATTGGTTGGATGTTTTGATGGTTTTAGTTGCAGCGCTTGCATTGAGTTTAATTGCTAGTCTTTATCCAGCAAGTAGGGCCGCTAAATTACAACCAGCCCAAGTATTAAGTAGCCATTAATTTTGTGAATACCGCATGAAAGTGCGGTATTTTTAATATTGTAAGAATCTGCTTTTAATGACTTATATGAAATTTATTTCTTAAAACCACAAAGAAAATTCATATACATCTAGATGGCTAAAACTTCAATCGCTAGATATTCTTTGTTAGAATCGACCGCATTTCATTTAAAATTTAATTATAGGAAAGCATCATGAGCAAATTATTTCCAAATGCCAAAACTCGAACTCAAGCCCCTTATCGTTTTGATATTGTAGGAAGCTTTTTACGCCCAGAAAAATTAAAACAAGCACGCCATCAATGTAGCTGTGGCGACATTTCTTGTGCTGACTTAACTCAAGTAGAAGATAGTGAAATTTCAAAATTAGTTGAGCATCAAAAGTCAGTGGGATTATCTGCTGTAACAGATGGGGAGTTTCGTCGAACTTTCTGGCATCTTGACTTCTTAGCCGCTTTAGATGGTGTAAAAGAAGTGGATGTAGAAAAATTTTCGGTACAATTTAAGCATCATAGTGTCCGCCCAAAAACTTTACGTATTGTTGATAAAATTGATTTTTCTGAGAATCATCCATTCATAGCACATTATCGTGCTTTACAAAAAATTTCAGGTGAAACAGAAGTAAAATTAACCATTCCTTCTCCTTCCATGTTGCATTTAATTTGTACAGTACGTGAAACAGATTATCATCCTATTGCGCGTTATCAAGATAATAATCAATTATTACTTGATGATATTGCTGATGCTTATATTAAAGCAATGAATATCTTCTATGCTGCAGGCTGTCGCAATTTGCAATTGGATGATACAAGTTGGGGTGAGTTTTGTGCTGAAGATAAACGCAAGGCCTATACAGAGCGAGGTTTAGATCTTGATCAAATCGCAAAAGATTATGTCTATATGATTAATAAAATTGTTGCGGCTAAACCAGCTGATCTAGCCATTACAATGCATATTTGTCGAGGTAATTTCCGTTCTACTTGGTTCTCTGCTGGTGGTTATGAACCTATAGCAGAAATCTTATTTGGTCACTGTAATGTAGATGGTTTCTTCTTAGAATATGATAGTGATCGTGCGGGTGATTTTAAACCGTTACGTTTTATTAAAAATCAGCAAGTTGTTCTAGGATTAGTGACATCAAAATCAGGTGACTTAGAGAATCGTGATGAAATTATTGCACGCATTAAGGAAGCAACACAATATGTCGATATTAATCAGCTTTGTTTAAGCCCTCAATGTGGTTTTGCTTCTACAGAAGAAGGCAATATTTTAACTGAAGAACAACAATGGAAAAAACTAGAGTTTATCCGTGACATTGCTGAAGAGGTCTGGGGAAAATAAATATATTTATTTCCAATGTTATATAAAAATAGCCGCATAAAGTGCGGCTATTTTTTTACTTGTTTTAAATATTCTAAAAAATTACTTAAAACCTGTTCTATATCAAGAAAACCATAAAATTAATAAGACTATTTTTCTTATTTAGTCGTATTATATTACTCGGAATGATTAATTCATTCTGGTTATCTACAATAAGGACATTATTATGGCAATTAAAAAAGTGATTACTGTCTGTCCGTATTGCGCTTCAGGTTGTAAGATCAATCTATTGGTTGAAAACAACAAAATTGTGGGTGCTGAAGGTGCAAACGGTAAAACAAACGAACGGGAGCTTTGCCTGAAAGGATATTATGGCTGGGATTTTGTGCATGATACAAAAATCCTCACTCCTCGCCTAACTCAACCGATGATTCGCTACAAACGTGGCGAGCCGTTCACGCCAGTGAGCTGGGAAGAAGCAATTTCCTATTCTGCAAAACGTTTAAAAGAAATTAGAGAAAAATATGGCAATGAGTCAATTATGGTAACGGGTTCTTCTCGTGGACCTGGTAACGAAGTGAATTTCGTTATGCAAAAATTTGCTCGTGCGGTATTAGGCAATAACAACATTGACTGTTGTGCACGTGTCTGACATGGCCCATCTGTAGCAGGTCTGCTCAAATCAGTGGGTAATGGCGCGATGTCCAACTCAATCGTTGAGATTGAAGACACTAAATGCGTATTTATCTTTGGCTATAATGCCTCAACATCTCACCCTATTGTAGCGCGTCGTATTAACCACGCTAAAGCAAAAGGGGCGAAGATTATTGTTTGTGACCCTCGTAAAATTGAAACCGCTCGTATTGCTGACATTTATGCGCCACTTGCCAATGGTAGTAACGTCGCATTTTTGAATGCAATGATGAACGTGATTCTTGAAGAAGGGTTACAAGATCAAAAATTTATTGATGAACATACCGAAAATTTCGATGCGTTCTATGAAACTATAAAAGCTTATACACCTGAATCAACTCAACATATCACTGGCGTTGAGCCTGAAATGTTGAGAGAAATTGCCCGCACTTATGCGAAAGCAGAAACTGCGACAATCCTCTGGGGTATGGGAGTATGTCAGTTCCGCCAAGGTGTGGAAACTGTGCGTGCGTTGGCAAGTTTAGCAATGCTGACGGGTAATCTTGGTAAACCAAATGTTGGTGTAAACCCTGTGCGTGGTCAAAATAACGTACAAGGCGCATGTGACATGGGGGCTTTATATAATACTTTACCTGGTTATCAAAGCTATGCGGATCCAGAAATCAACGCTAAATTTGCGA
The DNA here is from genome assembly GCF_001679495.1 of Haemophilus sp. CCUG 66565. Taxonomy (NCBI): domain Bacteria; kingdom Pseudomonadati; phylum Pseudomonadota; class Gammaproteobacteria; order Pasteurellales; family Pasteurellaceae; genus Haemophilus; species Haemophilus sp. CCUG 66565. Next base: position 113,834 of record NZ_LZOX01000002.1, read on the forward strand.
AAGCATGGGGCGTACCGTCTATTCCAACCAAACCAGGTGTACCATTGAGTGAAGTGCCACATGCTGTGGCAGAAGGTAAACTCAAAGCATTCTATATTATGGGTGAAGATACTTTACAAACTGAACCTGATTTGAATGCAATGAAACAAACCTTTAAAGATCTTGAGTTTATTATTGTTCAAGATATCTTTATGACTCAAACTGCAGCGGAAGCAGATGTGCTTTTACCGGCAACATCTTGTGCTGAACATGAAGGTGTTTATAGTGCGGCTGACCGTGGTTTCCAACGTTTCTATAAAGCGGTAGATCCTGTTGGTGATGTGAAAGACGACTGGGAAATCATTAGTCTTATGGCACAAGCTTTGGGTTATCCAATGCATTACAACAATACCAAAGAAATTTGGGATGAGTTGCGTGAGCTTTGCCCAATTTATAAAGGTGCGACTTACGAAAAAATGGAAGGCTTGGGTTATATTCAATGGCCATGTACAGATGAAGGTCCTGAAGATCAAGGCACTACATACTTGTATGAAGGTCAAATCTTCGACCGTCCAAATGGTAAAGCAGAGTTCTTTGCTTGCGACTGGGAACCACCAATGGAAGAAGTCTCTGAAGAATATCCATTAGTGCTTTCTACCGTGCGCGAAGTTGGTCACTATTCTTGCCGTTCAATGACGGGTAACTGCCGTGCACTTGCTGCGTTGGCTGATGAGCCAGGATTTGTTCAAATGAACGATCAAGATGCGAAAGCTTTAGGCATTAAGAATAATGAGCTTGTTTGGATTTCTTCATCTCGTGGTAAAGTGATATCTCGTGCTGATGTAAGTTCTCGTACTAACAAAGGTGCGTGTTATATGACTTACCAATGGTGGATCGGAAAATGTAACGAACTCACCGCTGAACATTTAAATCCGGGATCTCGTACTCCGGAATATAAATACAGCGCAGTGCGTATCGAAAAAATTGAAGATCAACGTTGGGCTGAGCACTATGTTGTCACTGAATATACTAAGCTCAAATCTCGTTTAAAAGAAACCGCACTTGTGGCTTAATAATATTTATCATGATGAGGACAGGCTTTATGCCTGTCCTTTTTTATGTCTAATGAAATATGATGTAGGTAAGAATATTAGAAATGTAAAAAGAGTGGTTTATTCAAAGGCAATTTCTTTAATACGTAACTCATCACCGCTTTGTCGTTGCAAATGTATGCTGCCACAATTTGGACAAGAATCATGATGAGCTTGTATCTCAACTAATTTTTGACATTGCCAACACCAGGCTTGCGCTGCAATAGGAATGAGATGAAGTTTACAGCCTTCAGCAGCCGTACCTTGAAAGGTTATATCAAAACAAAATTCTAATGCATCAGGTTCTACACAAGAGAGCGCGCCAATTTCTAGCCAAAGATCCGTAACTTTTTTTATATCGTGACTCTTGCATTGTTGTTCTACTATTTCCAGCATATTTTGACAAAGAGACAATTCGTGCATAATTTTTCCTTTTGTTTTTCTTCCTTAAAACAAATGCCTTTACCAATTCAAAATAAAGGCATTTCTCTAAAACATTGTCAATTTCAACCGCACTTTACACGAGCATATTTACAACTGCAAATGAAACTTTTAATAGCGCAGCGTTGATTAAGTCGATAAAGAATGCACCGACCATTGGAACGATTAAAAATGCTTTGTGTGATGGCCCAAAACGGCTGGTAATGGCTTGCATATTTGCAACGGCTGTTGGGGTTGCTCCTAAACCGAAACCACAGTGACCAGAGCTTAATACAACCGCATCATAATCTTTACCCATTGCGCGATAAGTAACATAGATTGCAAATACCGCCATAAAGACAACTTGTACTGCAAGGATGATTAATACATCTACCGCTAAGCCTGCAAGTTCCCAAAGTTTTAATGACATTAGGGCGATAGCTAAGAAGATAGATAAACCCACGCTACCTAATACATCAATAGCCGAATCAGCCACTTGGAAACGGAAGATATTGGTTAAAATATTACGGATAATTACACCGGTAAATAAACACCATACGAATGTTGGTAATTGGAATGCGGTACCTTTTGTTTGAGCATCTAAATATTGGCCGATAAGCAAACAGATAGACATCATTGCAATGGTTTCAATTAACGAACGTGAAGTAATTTTACGTTTGTAAGTTGGATGTTCAAAAGCCTCTTGAATATCATCTACTTCATCATTTTCAGGATTTTCACCTTGTTTTTGACGATTTAATAAGAAACGTGCAACAGGGCCACCGATGATACCACCAAAGACTAAACCAAAGGTTGCACATGCCATCGCAATTTCAGTTGCACCTTGTAAATTGAATTGGTGAGTAAATGTATCAGCCCATGCAGCACCAGTACCATGACCGCCAGTTAATGTGACAGAACCCGCTAATAAGCCGTATGCTGGGTGGATACCTAATGCTAATGAACCTATGACACCGATAACATTTTGGCAAATAATTAGCAAACCAGCGACGAATAAAAATACGATAAGTGGTTTTCCGCCTTTAATTAAACGGGAAAAGTTTGCACTTAAACCAATGGAAGTGAAGAACACTAACATCATGGTAGTTTGCAAATTCTTATCGAAGTTAAAGGATGTACCGTCTACTTTATTCCAAATTAAAAGAGCAATAGCAACAATAAATCCACCAACAACTGGCTCAGGAATGTTGAATGTTTTTAAGATGCTAATTCGTTTAACGAGAAAATAACCCAAGAGCAAGACTAAGCTTGCTAGTGCAAGGGTTTCATACGTGCTAAATGTATGACTCATAAATTGGATCTCCCTATGTTGTGTTTAAGTTATGTGTTGTGTTGCGGTTCGATTACCACTATTTCAACATTGGTATGTAATCCGCGTGGTAATGTCGAACCTTTTCTGCCTCGTTCAGCACGGAACTTCTGCAGATCTTCCGGTTTTAATACAATTTTTCGTTTTCCGGAATGAAATTCAAGACTTGCTTGATCTGAAATAAGCAATAATTTCACTAACAATTCACTGCGCTCCTTTGCATTTGCGGCAGGAATTGTCACAATTTTATTGCCTTTGCCTTTTGATAATGCCGGTAAATCTTTTACCGGGAAAATCAACATTCTGCCAGCGGATGTCATAGCGACAACAAGTGAGGTGGCATTCGCCAGCGTTTTAGGCTCCATCACTTTGGCATTTTCCGGTAAAGAAATCAAGGCTTTTCCTGCTTTATTGCGTGCAATTAAATCTTCAAATTTACAAATAAAACCATAACCCGCATCAGAAGCCATCAATAATTCTTGCTGTTCGCTGGCCATTACGACATATTCAATGGTCGCACCAGCGGGTAAATTTAGTTTACCTGTGAGGGGTTCACCTTGCGAACGCGCGGAAGGTAATGAAAGCGGATCGAGTGCATAACTTCGCCCCGTACTATCAATGAATACAACAGCTTGATTACTCTTGCCACAAGCGTGAGCTCGATAATTATCACCAGCTTTGTAGCTTAATGATTTAGGATCAATATCGTGTCCTTTAGCACAACGAACCCAGCCCATTTCGGATAAGATGACAGTGACAGGCTCTGCTGGTGTCATGTCACTTTCAGAGATCATTTTGGCTTCTTCTCGTTCGACCAGTTGAGACATTCGTGGACTAGCATATTTTTTCGCATCTTCTTGAATTTCTTTTTTGATAAGCGTATTCAAACGGCGTTCCGATCCTAAAATTGCTTCTAAATTTAACCGCTCTTTTTCAAGTTCATTTTGTTCAGCTTTGAGTTGGTTTTCTTCTAATTTCGCTAAATGACGTAAGCGTAAATTTAAAATTGCATCGGCTTGTTCATCGCTTAAATTAAAGCGTGCTATAAGCTCTGCTTTTGGATCATCTTCATGGCGTATAATTTCGATAACCTCATCAATATTTAAAAAGGCTATCATCAAACCTTCTAAAATATGCAAGCGAGAGAGCACTTTATCCAAACGATATTGAAGACGACGAGTCACGGTTATTCGGCGGAAAGTAAGCCATTCATTTAAGATTTCTAATAAGCCTTTTACCGCAGGTTTATGATCAAGCCCGATCATATTCATATTTACACGGTAGCTTTTTTCAAGATCTGTAGTCGCAAATAAGTGTGCCATTAATGCATCGGTATCGACGCGATTTGAGCGAGGAACTAGCACAATACGAATTGGATTTTCGTGATCCGCTTCATCACGAATATCTTCTAGCATTGGCAGTTTTTTTGCCGTCATTTGTTCGGCTATTTGGGCAATAATTTTGGATGGCGAAGATTGATGCGGAAGTGCTGAGATAATAATTTCACCGTCTTCTTTTTTCCAAGTTGCACGCATTTTTATTGAGCCACGACCTTGCTCATAAATTTTACGAATTTCTGATTTGGGCGAAATAATTTCCGCTTCTGTTGGAAAATCTGGACCTTGAACAATTTTAAGTACATCATCTAATCCCGCTTTCGGATTATCTAGCAACATTACTGCCGCATCAGCAATTTCGTTAATATTGTGTGGTGGAATATCTGTCGCCATACCCACTGCAATACCTGTTGTGCCGTTCAATAAAATATGAGGTAAACGAGCAGGTAAATATTGTGGTTCAGTCAAGGTTCCATCAAAGTTTGGTTGATAATCTACCGTTCCTTGTCCGAGTTCACTCAGCAATATTTCAGAGATTTTAGAGAGGCGTGATTCCGTATAACGCATGGCAGCGAAAGATTTTGGATCATCTGGCGCCCCCCAGTTACCTTGACCATCTACGAGCGGATAACGATAAGAGAACGGCTGTGCCATTAACACCATCGCTTCATAACAAGCACTGTCACCATGAGGATGGAATTTACCGAGTACATCACCAACGGTACGGGCAGATTTTTTGTATTTTGCCGTGGCATTTAAGCCAAGTTCAGACATTGCATATACAATGCGGCGTTGAACGGGTTTTAAACCATCTCCGATAAAAGGCAGCGCACGATCCATGATGACATACATGGAATAGTTGAGATAAGCCCTTTCAGTGAAGGTACGAAGAGGCATTTGCTCAATGCCTTCATAATTGATATTTGTCATTTTGGTTTCTGTTAATTGAATATATTCTTAATTTATTAAAATTCGGATTTGCTGAGATTAATTTAGTCTAAACAGATAAATCAACCTGATCGCCTTTCGCTTGTAACCAATTTTTACGGTCTTCGGAACGTTTTTTCGCTAATAACATATCCATGAGTTCTAATGTATTCGAGCCTTGGTCTTCCTCTAAATCATAAGTTAATTGAACAAGGCGACGAGTATTAGGATCCATAGTTGTTTCACGTAATTGTGATGGGTTCATTTCACCTAAACCTTTAAAGCGTTGAACATTCGGTTTGCCTTTTTTATTTTTCAACCGATCTAAAATTGCCTCTTTTTCACTTTCATCTAATGCGTAGAAGACTTCTTTATTCAAGTCAATGCGATAAAGTGGTGGCATTGCTACGTAAACGTGACCGTCTTGTACCAATTTCGGAAAATGACGTAAGAACAGGGCGCAGAGTAGGGTGGCAATATGCAGACCATCGGAGTCAGCATCCGCGAGAATGCATACTTTACCATAGCGAAGTTGTGATAAATCATTGCTATCAGGATCGATGCCTAGGGCCACGGCTATATCGTGAATTTCTGTTGAACCTAATACTTGATCAGGTGAAACTTCCCATGTATTTAAGATTTTTCCACGTAACGGCAAAATCGCTTGATATTCGCGATCACGCGCTTGTTTTGCCGAACCGCCAGCAGAGTCGCCCTCCACTAAAAATAATTCCGTTTTTTCTAAATCCTGTGAGCCACAATCTGCTAATTTTCCTGGTAATGCTGGCCCACTAACAAGTTTTTTACGTACGACTTTTTTGGCTGCTCGTAATCGGCGTTGTGCGGAACTAATGGCAATTTCTGCTAATTTTTCAGCGTCTTGTACGTTTTGGTTGAGCCATAGACTGAACGCATCTTTTAAAACACCGCTGACAAAGACCGCACTTTGGCGTGATGATAAGCGTTCTTTAGTCTGTCCCGCGAATTGCGCATCCTGCATTTTAAGGGAAAGAATGTAAGAACAACGATCCCAAATATCATCAGCGGTAAGTTTTACACCGCGTGGTAATAGATTTCTAAATTCGCAAAATTCTCGAATGGCATCTAATAAACCTTGGCGTAGGCCATTAACATGTGTTCCGCCTTGAATTGTTGGAATTAGGTTTACATAGCTTTCGCCAATCATTTCGCCACCTTCTGGTAACCAAAGTAATGCCCAGCTAACGGCTTCATTTGTTCCTTTAAATTCACCAACGAATGGTTTTTCCGGAAGCGTTTCAAAGCCGTCAACTGCTTCGATAAGGTAATCGGAAAGACCATCTTCATATAACCAAATATCTTGAGTATTGTTTACTTTATCAATGAATTTGATTTCAAGCCCTGAGCAGAGTACCGCTTTCGCTCTTAATAAATGGCGTAGGCGGCTAACGGAAAATTTCGCGCTGTCAAAGTATTTTGGATTCGGTTTGAAGTGAACGGTTGTTCCAGTAGTGCGTCTGCCACAAGTCCCAATAACTTCCAATTCTTCTACTTTATTGCCGTTTTCAAAGGCAATTTTATACACTTCACCATTACGTTTGACTTGAATATCCACACGTTCAGAAAGCGCATTCACCACAGAAATCCCCACACCGTGTAAACCACCCGCAAATTCATAATTTTTATTGGAGAATTTACCACCAGCATGTAATTTAGTCAGAATTACCTCTACGCCGGAAACGCCTTCTGTAGGATGAATATCCACAGGCATACCACGACCATTATCTGTGACTTCAATGGATTGATCTGGATGCAAAATTACTTCAATTTTTGTGGCAAAACCCGCAAGGGCTTCATCCACGCTGTTATCAATAACTTCTTGTGCAAGATGATTCGGACGAGTGGTGTCAGTATACATACCGGGGCGAATTTGTACCGGTTCGAGATCTTTAAGAACGGTAATTTCTTCAGCTGAATAATTGGTTGTCATGGTTAGATGAGTCGTTAATTTTTTAAATTTGAGAAAATTCTATCAAAAAGTGCGGTGATATTCGACCGCACTTTTAATCGTATAAACTAGGCGTATTTTCATCTGGACGCGTTTTAAAACGACGATGTAGCCACATATATTGTGATATGCCCTTCATGATTTCCTTTTCAACGATTTGATTCATTCGTGCAGCAATCGCCGTTTCATCTTGTAAATCCGTAAAATCAACAGGCGCTGAAATACTCACGGTATAGCCTGAACCATCTTTATTGCGCAATGGCGAAAATGGAATTACTTTGCTATTTGATGAGGATTTCAATAAATAATAACTACCCGTGGTTGTGCAAGCATCGGGCACCGCAAAAAATGGTACAAAAACGGCATTTTTTCTGCCGTAATCGTGATCAGGCGCATACCAAATAGTTTCTTCATTGCGTAAAGCTTTGATCATTCCGCGTAAATCTTTACGATTTAGTAAATTTTTATTTGATTTTAAACGTCCTTGAATTTGTAGCCAATCAAATGCTGGATCGTCATTTGGGCGGTAAACCCCAATGCCAGGATGATGCAAACCAAGAATGCGTGCGCCAAGTTCTAGTGTTAAGAAATGAACACCGACGAGAACAATTCCATCTTTTTGATTTTCTTTTAGATAATGTAAGCCTTCAACTTTCGACCATTTTTTGATACGTGAATCCGACCAAAACCAAGCCATGCCAGTTTCGATGATTGCCATTCCTACTGAGCGGAGATTTTCTTGCAAAATCGCTTCACGGTCGTTTTCCGGCATATCAGGGAAACAAAGTTCAAGATTACGGCGTGCAATGGTAGCGCGACGTTTACCTACTTTTAAATGTGAAAACAGCCAACCTAGACCATGACCAATATGGCGCAAAATAGGATAGGGAAGACATAAAATACTTCGCCAAATTGCCACGCCTAACCAAAACAGCCAGTATTTTGGGGCTAAAAAGTGCGGTTGAAATTGAGGGAGTTTTTCGTTTTTCATTGTTCTTTCCACATAAGTTAGGGGCGTAGTTTATCGTAAATTTGAGTTGTGGTAAAATCGCCACAATTTTGGTTATTCAAATAGAGAGATTTTAAAATGGCTCAATATTCAGCAGAATTTAAGCAAGCAAAAGTACTCGTATTAGGCGATGTGATGCTTGATCGTTATTGGTTTGGCGCAACCAACCGTATTTCACCAGAGGCACCGGTACCAGTGGTTCGTGTACAGGAAAATGAAGAGCGCGCGGGGGGGGCGGCAAATGTGGCGATGAATATTGCTTCACTTAATGTACCCGTTCAATTAATGGGATTGATTGGACAAGATGAAACAGGTTCTGCGCTTTCTCATTTATTAGAAAAACAAAAAATCGATTGTAATTTTGTTGCATTAGAGACCCATCCAACCATTACTAAATTACGTATTTTATCTCGTCACCAACAGTTACTTCGCCTTGATTTTGAAGAAGATTTCAATAATGTAGATTGCAAGGATTTATTAGCGAAATTAGAAAGTGCGGTAAAAAATTACGGTGCTTTGATTCTTTCTGATTATGGTAAAGGCACGCTTAAAGATGTTCAAAAAATGATTCAAATTGCACGCAAAACGAATGTTCCTGTGTTGATTGACCCAAAGGGAATTGATTTTGAACGCTATCGTGGTGCGACATTATTGACACCTAATATGTCTGAATTTGAAGCCGTTGTGGGCAAATGTAATACAGAAGAAGAGATTATTGAGAAAGGTTTAAAATTAATTTCTGATATTGAATTAACCGCACTTTTGGTGACGCGTTCTGAAAAAGGGATGACATTATTACGCCCAAATCAAGAACCCTATCATTTGCCAACCGTTGCAAAAGAAGTATTTGATGTGACGGGAGCCGGTGATACTGTCATTAGCGTATTAGCAACCGCATTAGCAGATGGACGTTCTTTCGAAGAATCTTGTTATTTAGCCAATGTTGCCGCAGGAATTGTGGTAGGTAAATTAGGGACTTCAACGGTTTCGACCGTGGAACTTGAAAATGCGATTCATGCTCGCCCTGAAACGGGATTTGGCATTATGAGTGAAGCAGAATTAAAAGATGCTGTCGCACAAGCTAAAGCGCGCGGTGAAAAAATTGTGATGACTAATGGTTGCTTCGATATTTTGCATCCAGGCCATGTTTCTTATTTAGAAAATGCACGCAAATTGGGCGATCGTTTAATTGTCGCGGTAAACAGCGATGATTCCGTTAAACGCTTAAAAGGTGAAAGTCGCCCAATTAACAATCTTGAAACTCGAATGGCTGTGCTTGCTGGTTTGGCATCAGTGGACTGGTTGGTGCCATTTACTGAAGATACACCACAGCGTTTAATCGGTGAAATTCTACCAGATCTTTTAGTCAAAGGCGGAGATTACAAACCCGAAGAGATTGCTGGCGCAAAAGAAGTTTGGGCAAATGGCGGCGATGTTAAAGTGCTAAACTTTGAAAATGGTTGTTCAACAACAAACGTGATTGAAAAAATTAAATTATTGAAAGATTAGAATATCTTTTGATATTAGGATGATTAGATTTTTTTATTTAATCATCCTTTATTTTTACTAATAAGGATACTTAATGAGTAAAAAATTATCTTTTCGTAAAGATATCAATGGATTAAGAGCTTGGGCTGCTTTAGCTGTATTGTTATTTCATTTTCAGTTATTACATTTTTCAGGCGGATTTGCCGGAGTTGATGTATTTTTTGTAATTTCTGGTTATTTAATGGCTGCAATTTTATATCCGCAAGTTTATCAAAATAATTTGAATTTATTTGCATTTTATAATAGCCGTATTCGTCGAGTCGCTCCTGCATTAATTGCATTGGTCTTCATTTTATTTGTATTTGGTTGTTTCTTTCTAATTCGACTGGATTTTAATGAGCTTTTAACAGAATCTAGATATGCTGCAACATTTAGATATAACCTAAAGTATTCTGACTTTGATTATTTTGGTCGTTCAGTAAATGAGCATTGGTTGATGCATACTTGGACATTAGGTATTGAGTTTCAATTTTATATCTTATTCCCAGTTATTTTGTTTGCTATTAATAAAATAACAAAAATAAAGAAACAGGTAGTTAATATTTTACTTGCTATTTCCATTGTTTCCTTTTTAGCAATGCTTTATAAATTATCAGTTTCTCCACAAAAAGCATTTTTCCTTTTACAATATCGTATTTGGGAATTTTTAGCTGGTTCAATATTATTTATTTATCAATATAAATTAGAAGAAAATAATTATAACTTGTTAATTAATAGATTTCTAAAAATTATACTATCTTTCTTTGGGTGGGGGATCCTTATCTTTTTTTTCTTATTTGTAAAGGAGAATAATTCATGGCCAGACTATCGATCTATTTTTCCTGTTTTGGCAACATTATTAATTATTGCTCCAGGTAAAGATACTTTTCTTACAAAAAATATTATTGCTCAGAAAATAGGCAAGGCATCCTATTCTATTTATTTATGGCATTGGCCTGTTTATGTAGGTTTTATTTTATTTGGGTTAGATAACATTTATCAATTATGTTGTGCAGCAATTCTATCTATCTTATTAGGTTTTTTTAGTTATTATTTTTTTGAAAGACCTAATTTTATTGGACGGTTATCTATAATAAAACAATTATTCCTAATGGTTCTGTTAATAATTTCAGTAGATAAGTTTTTACAGTTGGTTTCAAATGAAAAAATTAAACTTCCGATTGAAAATCAATCTATTCATATGGAAAAATATTTTGAATATTCTACCGAGAAAGGAAGGATGTGCTTGGATAATGCTGAACTTTGTTTATTTGGGGTGGATAATGAAAAACCTAGTTTCATTTTATTAGGAGATAGTCACGCAGGTAGTATAGTTTCTGGCTTAGAAAAAATAGCTTTTGATAAGAAAAAATCTTTTTTATTATTTGCTAGTCACGGTTGTGCTATTATTACTGGTATTAAATCAGATAATAAAAATTATGAAAAATGCTTAAGGTTAAATGAAAGTATTAATAAGATTATATCTAGTAATCCTAATGTTAAGATTGTGATTTTAAATAGATACAATGAATATCTTCTTAGACATAATGAAAAAGACGATTTTATTATATCTCCTTTGTATATAAATAAAAAACCAGATATTAATAACGCTGAATTAGTTAACCTGGTAAGAAGTGAGTTAGCTCAAGGTTTTTTTACTACAACTTGTAGATTATCTGAAAATAATTCAGTCTATTGGGTTAAGCCAATACCAGAAATGGGGGTTAATGTCCCGAATGAATTGATAAGAGCTAAGTTTTATCATAATTCAGATATATCGATTAGAGTTTCTAAAAAAGATTATCTTGATAGAAACAATAAGATTTTACAATTACAAGAAAAAAGTGAGAAAAATTGTAAGGTGAAACTTATCGATCCTACTACAATACTTTGTGATCAAGATTGGTGCTATAGTTCAGACAAAGATAATATTTTATACAAAGATGATGATCATTTAAATCCTTGGGGAGCAGCTAAAATAGCACCTTTGTTTGAAGAATTATTTAATTAATAACATATGATTATAAAAACATTACTTTATAATAAAATTAATTTAGAAGCAGATAATTATGCTCAATTTGAGCAAATGTATATGGCTGAACCAGACATTATTCAACTTGATAAATGGTCTTTGGAGGATGTGAAAAAGGCTTTAGATCTACTGCAATTAAAACAGAAAGATATTCTGCTTTCTGTCGCTGGAGGGGTAAATAAAGATAATGTATCAGATTATGCCAAATTGGGTATTCGTTTATTTATCACTTCTGCACCTTATTATGCACCGCCAGAGGATATAAAGGTGGTGATTGAAAAGATATAATGTTTTTCAATTTTATTTTTTAGCTTTAAACCTTGCATTTAAGCCGATTCATCGCTAGAATGCAAGCTCCTTGTCATCGCTGAGTTAGAGATCGGCGAATGATGTATTAACAACACTACCTTTTAGGAGTAAAAAATGTCTCTAAGTACTGAAAAAAAAGCAGCAATCGTTGCTGAATTTGGTCGTGATGCGAAAGATACTGGTTCTTCTGAAGTTCAAATCGCATTATTAACTGCACAAATCAACCACTTACAAGCTCACTTCGCTGAGCACAAAAAAGACCATCATGGTCGTCGTGGTTTATTACGTATGGTTTCTCGTCGTCGTAAACTTTTAGACTACTTAAAACGTACTGATCTTGCTTTATACCAAAGCACTATCGCTCGTTTAGGTTTACGTCGCTAATTTTAAATGCTAAAAATAAAGCTCCCAAGTTGGGAGCTTTTTACTTTATACAGGATTATTCTACCCAGCGTATGATTTCATCAAATTCCTTTCGAGATTTTTTAGTAATATCACGTGAGCGATAACCAAATGTTGCTGCAACAGAAACGCCGTATTCATTAGGATCCAATAGACCTTCTTGAGCTAAGCATTCATTCATTTTATCATAATTGAATCCTTCAATAGGGCAGGAATCAATACCAAGTGCGGTTGCCCCAGTTAACATATTGGCAAGGGCAATATAGGTTTGTTTGCTACACCAATCAAATAAAGCACGTTCATTTTTAAGTAATTTCATGTCTTCTTCTTGAAAGCTCTTATATTTTTCTAGTGCCGCATGTTGTTGTTCTATATTTAGACCTTTACGTGTCATCACATCGGTAAAAAACTCACTATCATAACGTGCATTTTTCTTTGCTAGGATGATCACTAGATGGCTACAGTTATCTAATTGATTGCTCATTCCCCAGCTGAATGGTTTCACTTTTTCGCGTAAGGTTTTATTTTGGATGACTAAAAATTTCCAAGGCTCGGAACCAACAGAACTTGGTGATAATCTTGCGCATTCTAAAATAGCTTGAAAATCTTCGTTGCTAATTTTTTTGTTTGGATCGTAATAGCGTGTAGAGCTACGTTTATTGAATAGTTCAATAAGTTGTTCGCGAGTAAGTTGAATCATTTGTTTTCCTTTTATTAGCAAATAGATGAGGATATGTTAAAGATTAATTTTTGCTAAAACAAGAGAAACATTCTAGAATGAAAGACACTTTGTCATGTGGAGCGAAAAAATGAAAAGAATTGCAATTATACCTGCTAGGGCTGGTTCAAAAGGAATTAAAGATAAAAATTTGCAGCTTGTTGGAGGTGTGTCTTTAGTTGGTCGTGCCATTTTAGCTGCACAAGAATCAGGAATGTTTGATCAGGTTGTTGTAACCTCTGATGGGGAGAAGATTCTGAAAGAAGCAGAAAAATATGGTGCAATTTCGGTGGCTCGCCCTGAGAGTTTAGCACAAAGCGATACTCGCACAATTGATGCTATTTTACATTGCTTAGAAAGCCTAAATATTTCTGAGGGAGTAGCTGTTTTGTTACAGCCAACAAGTCCATTACGCAATGCTTTAGATATTCGTAATGCGATGGAAATTTTCCTAGGAGGAAAATATAAGTCGGTCATATCAGCTTGTGAATGCGAACATCATCCTTATAAATCATTTACTTTAGAAAATGAAGATGTAAAACCTATTCATGAGATAAGTGATTTTGAAGCACCGCGTCAAAAATTACCTAAATCTTACCGTGCAAATGGAGCTATTTATATTAATGATATTGAGCGTTTATTTGTAGAAAAACGTTTTTTTATTGAGCCTATGCGTTTTTATTTAATGCCTACTTATCGCTCGATTGATATTGATTCAACTCTGGATTTACAATTAGCTGAAAGTTTAATCTCAAAAGAATTTTAGAAGATTGGTCGCATTTTGCGACCTCTTTTATATCAGATTAATGAACTTTCCAATAACCAATCCATTCTTTTAATAAAACCATATTGCTATTCAACGCACCTAAGTCAGGAACAAAAGATTTTGCAGATAGATTTCCTTTGCTGCCATAGCTTGCCGCTGCAGCAGGAAGAACATCAAATCCTTGTTTTTCAAAAAGATATTTGGCTCGTTTCATATGCCATTGATTTGTTACTAAAATGATTTTTTGAATATTATCTTTCACTAAAATATTTTTAGTGAAACTGGCATTTTCTTCTGTATTACGGGCTTTATTTTCGATCCATTGCGTTGGCACATTAAAGAATTGGTTAAGTTCTTTTGCCATTAAATCGCCTTCAGAAATGCCTATCAAAGAATAGCCCGTGGTTAAAACAGGTAAGCCTGTTTCTTTTTGTAAAAATGCCGCATAACGTAAACGTTCTAGTTGCGGTGCGCCAGAAGTCGTTTCTGCATACAGTTCTTTGGTTGGGTAAGATCCACCTCCTAATATGACGATGGCTTGAGCTTGTTTATAGTCATCTAGGGTAATGGCTGGAGTGTCATCATTATCTGTTAGCAATAAACCAGTAAAAGGCGCACTCATGACATAAAGCCAAGTGAAACTGATAAGCGCAATAAATTTGGCTAATTTTTTAAAATGAACACGATAAAGAATCGCTGCAATAATCAGTAATACAAAGGTATTGAGAGGTGGTGCGATAAGTGCGGTAAGAAGTTTTCCTAGTTCTAACATAGATAAGATCCTTGATATAGAGCGGTTTCATTATAATGATTAGTCATAGCTTGTCTATGTTGATTTTGTTAAAATAAGCCCCTTATTTTTTGATAAACAAACGCTCGAATTCATCAAAAGTGCGGTTATATTTATGAAAGTTTTTAAAGACAGTGTCATTTACCTTGTTGGGGAATTATCGTCAAAGTTAGTTCCTTTTTTACTTTTGCCTTATTTATCGCGTAAATTGGGCGTAGAAGGATATGGCTCACTTTCTTATTATCAAACTTTTTTAAGTTTATTTTTGATTGTGGTTTCTTTAACTCAAGAGGGCGCAATTTCCCGTTATTTTTATTTTTACGGAAAACGTTCATTAAATTTAGTGGTAAATACTGGCTATGCTTATACCACGATAATTGGAAGCATTATTTTAATGGGGTGTTGGATTGCTAAGTCTGAAATATTATTTTATGCCGCACTTTCTTCAATTTTTCAATCTTTCTTAAATGTTCAGCTAAGTGTAAGACAATGCCAGAAAAAGGCTTGGTCTTATGCTTTTATTCAATTTTCACTCACTGTTACTGGTGCGGTATTTACTATCGCATTGCTTGAGTATTATCAAAATGATCTTGTTGAAAAAAGAATTTTGGCCATTTTATTGAGCAATTTAGTCGTTTGGTTTTTTTCTTATTTTCTTTACAGAAAGAGTGCAACATCTAAAAAATATCACTTTAAACATTATCAATCTGCATTATTTTATATTTTAGGATTTGGATTGCCGCTTATTTTGCATCATGCGAGCTTTTTCTTAAAAGGGCAGTTAGACCGTATTTTTATTTATCACAAATTCAGTGAAACAGATTTAGGGCTTTATGCCATGGGCGCTCAACTTGCTTTGGTGGTTTCTATTGCTATTCAAGCTCTTAATAAAGCGATTATTCCTTATTTTTATGAAGCTTTAAAACAAAAAAAATTAGTGATTCAACAGTTACATAAATGGGCGCTATTTTCCTTTTTGCTGATCCCTATTCCCGCTTTAGTTATGTGGATTATTCCTGAAGATGTGCTCGTTTGGATTTTAGGAAGTCAATTTGTGGGAACGAAATATTATTTTATTTTATTTTTAATTTCGACCACATTAAGTATTCCTTATTTGATTTTAGTTAATTATCTTTTCTATTATGGAAAAAATAAACTTATTTCCCAATGTTCCGTTTTATCTACAATCATTTATGTAGCGAGCCTTGTGGCTTTAACTTTTACAGAAATTAAATATATCCCTTATGCTGGAATTATTGGTTCTCTTTCCATTATTCCTATTCTTTATTTTATGACATCTAAAGTGAGTAAAACCCTATGAATCTCATTCTTTGTTGCACACCATTGCAAGTATTAATTGCGAGAAAAATCATTGAATTACATCCTAACGAGCAATTCTTTGGCGTCATGTTTGGTGGTGTGTGGGATAAAAAAAGAACCTTGTACGCGAGTAAATTAGCGGAAGTTTGTAGTGATTCGGTGAACATTGATACGGGAAAAGATCTAAAAGGTTTCGATTCTCTCAAGTTAATGCGCCAGCTTAAGAATAAAATTACGCATAAAAGTTTTGATAAGGTTTTTCTCGCCAATCTTAATTCATTATGGCTACAAACTTATCTTAGCCATGTTTCATTTAAAGAGCTTTACACCTTTGATGATGGCTCAGATAATATTTTCCCTCACCCCAATTTATTGAGAGAGCCTGATACATTTAAATATAAACTGATTAAAGCCTTTATTGGCGATAAATATAATGTGCATAAATTATTTAAAAAAATAAAAAAACATTATACGGTTTATCCTAATTACAAAAATATTGTTTCCAATATTGAACCTATTTCCTTATGGGATAATAAAGTAGATTGCGATATAGATGGAGAGGTCTCATTTTTTATTGGGCAGCCCTTGTTAAATACAAAAGAGGAAAACATCTCATTAATAAAAAAATTAAAAGATCAGATTCCTTTCGACTATTATTTCCCTCATCCAGCAGAAGATTACCGAGTGGATGGGGTAAATTATGTTGAATCAGAACTCATTTTTGAAGATTACGTATTTAAGAATTTATCGAATAAAAAGGTGATTATTTACACGTTTTTCAGTTCTGTTGCTTTTAATTTATTAAGTCATCCTAATGTAGAAATTCGTTTTATTAGAACCAGTATTCCAAGATGGCAGTTCTGTTACGATTCATTCTCAGAGCTTGGATTAACGATTTATAAGGAAATTTAAGATGAAAAAAATTGGTTTCTTTATTATGAATATCGAAAGTGCGGGTGGAACGGAGCGCGTTTCTATTAATGTTGCCAATGCTCTCGCTAAACAGGGATATGATGTTTCTTTTATTAGCATTGGCGGTAATAAGCCTTTTTTCCAAGTCGATGAAAAAATTAATATTTACGCAATGAATAAATTGCCCTATTCATTGAAAAAAGATTATTTTTCTATTACAAAAAAATTAAGAAAATTAGTTAAAGAATTGCAGCTGGATACCTTAATTGTGGTTGATGGTGCGATTATGCTCTTTTCTGCTTTGGCGTTAGTCAATGTACATGTAAAGCATATTTTATGGGAGCATTATTCTTTTAACTTTACTGGCAATCGTCTAGTTCGCACGCTCGGTAAATATTTAGCTTCAACAAGATGCGATAAAGTCGTCACATTAACCGAGCCAGAAAAAACGCTGTGGCAAGAAAAATTTAAAACGAACAATATAATCAGTATTGCTAATCCAAATACGCTTTTGCCAAAGAATAAATTAGCAAAATGGGAAAATAAAACTATTTTATCTGTAGGGCATTTATTTTCTTATAAAGGTTTTGATTATTTATTAAAAGCCTGGCAAGTTTTAGCAAAAAATCATCCAGATTGGAATTTAAAAATAGTGGGATCTGGTGAGGAAGAAGAGAATTTAAAAAATCTTGCTAAAGCCTTGAATATTGAAGATTCAGTTAATTTTATTCCTCGTACCAATGATGTCGCTTTTTATTATGAAAGCAGTTCAATTTATTGTTTACCTTCACAAACAGAAGGCTTGCCTTTAGTCGTTATTGAAGCGATGGCATTTGGCTTACCTATTGTTGCCTTTAATTGTTCTCCTGGCGTCAAGCAATTAGTGGAGCATAAAGAAAATGGTTTTCTTTGTGAAAAAAATAATGTTGAAGAAATGGTTAATGGTTTAGATTCATTAATGAATAATTCTGAGCTTTATCAACAAATGTCAGACAAATCTCGTTCAATGAGTGAAGATTATGGCATTGAGAAAATTATTGAAGAATGGAAAGCGATTTTATAAGGAATAATTGTATGTTAAAAAAATATTTGATCTCTTTAGACAAAGATATTCAGCGTCGGGAATTATTCTTTTCTCAAAAAAATACTGAGGATTTCCAAATTTTTTCTGCTATTAATACCATGCAAAAAGATTGGGATGAATTAGTCTCTATTTTTAATATTGAACAATTTAAAGCACATTATGGCCGTAATGTCACTAAGGGCGAAATCGGCTGTACATTAAGTCATCTTTCTGTGTACCAAAAAATTGTTGAAGACAATGGCATCGCTGAAGATAGTTATGCGTTAGTCTGTGAAGACGATGCTTTATTTCACTCAGATTTTCAGCAAAATTTAACCGCACTTTTATCAGAAAAACTTGAGTCTGAAATTATATTGGTTGGACAGTCCAAAATTAATGATTTCAATGATTTTGATTTAGAAATTAATTATCCGACAACTTTTTCTTTTCTATGCAAAAAAACAGGCAATGTAAATTACGCTTTCCCTTATAAAAGTTATTTTGCTGGCACGGTGAGTTATCTTATTAAAAAATCTGCTGCAAGAAGATTTATCCAGCAAATTTCTCAAAATAAACCATTTTGGTTGGCGGATGATTTTTTACTTTTTGAACAGGATTTTAATATAAGAAATAAAGTGGTTCGCCCTCTCATGGTAATTGAAAATCCTGTATTGATAAGCAATTTAGAAAGTATCCGTGGATCTTTATCCAATAATTTGTTTAAAAAATTAATGAAATATCCATTAAAAAAAATCTTTGCGATTAAGAAAAATTTGGCTAATTAAAGGAAGGAATTATGTTAAGCATTATTGTGCCTTCTTATAATCGAAAAGCAGAAGTGCCAACTTTATTAGAAAGTTTAACTCAACAAACATCGACTCATTTTGAAGTGATTATTGTGGATGATTGCTCAAAAGAAAAAGTCGTCGTTGAGCAACGCTATTCTTTTCCAGTTACGGTGATTCGTAATGAAACGAATCAAGGTGCAGCAGAAAGTCGTAATATTGGTGCGCGTGCATCAAAGGGAGATTGGTTGCTTTTTCTCGATGATGATGATCGTTTTATGCCGGAAAAATGTGAAAAAGTACTACAAGTGATTGAGCAAAATCCGGACGTTAATTTTATTTATCATCCAGCTAAGTGTGAAATGGTCAATGAAGGGTTTACTTATGTGACTCAACCGATTGAACCCCAAGAAATCTCGACAGAACGTATTTTGTTAGCCAATAAGATTGGTGGCATGCCAATGGTTGCGATTAAAAAAGAGACGTTTTTAAAAATAGGTGGATTATCCACCGCACTTCGTTCTTTGGAAGACTATGATTTCTTGTTAAAACTGCTACAAGAGCCGAGTTTTACCCCTTATAAAATTAATGAGCCACTGACTTATTGTACTTTTCATACTAAACGTTCAAGTGTGTCTACGGATACTACTAATACGCAGAAAGCCATTGATTATATTCGCGAGCATTATGTAAAAACGGTAGAGCAAGCTCATAATTTTGATATTAACGCGAGCTATATTTTGGCTTATCCCCATATCATGAATTTATCGCGTAAAGCGGCAAAATATTATTTTGATATTTTTAAGAAAACAAAAAGCATTAAGCAATTCATTATTACGTTGGTTATTTTAATTTCGCCAAAATTAGCCATTAATTTAAAACGGTTTATGTAGGAAAATAAAATGAAATTTTCAGTCCTAATGTCCTTATATATTAAGGAAAATCCTCAATTCTTGCGGGAGTGTTTTGAAAGTCTTGTGGCACAAACTCGTCAAGCAGATGAAATTGTATTAGTTTTTGATGGCGCAGTAACGCCAGAATTAGAATCCGTTGTGACAGAATTTGAAACAAAATTGCCATTAAAATTAGTTAAATTGCCGCAAAATCGAGGCTTAGGCAAAGCCTTAAACGAGGGTTTATTACATTGTGCTTATGACTGGGTTTTCCGTATGGATACCGATGATATTTGTGTGCCTGATCGTTTTGAAAAACAAGTGGCGTTTATTGAACAGCATCCTGAAACCATCATTTTTGGCGGACAAATTGCTGAATTTGGTGAAAATGTAAATGATATTGTGGCATATCGTAATGTGCCAACGTCAGCTCAAGAAATTATCAAATTCACGCAAAAACGTTGTCCGTTTAATCATATGACGGTGGCATATCAAAAAAGTGCGGTCATTAATTGTGCTGGATATGAAGATCTTCAAGAAGATTATTATTTGTGGATCAAACTTGTCGCAAAAGGTTTATATGTGGCGAATTTGCCTGATATTTTAGTTTATGCGCGAGTAGGAAATGGTATGGTGAGTCGCCGCCGTGGAGTCAATCAAGCCAAAGCAGAATGGCGTTTGTTCAAATTGAAATACCGCTTGGGAATTCAAGGATTGTTATCTGGATTATTTACTTTTGCATTGCGCTTTGGTTCTCGTTTATTGCCAACCTCGTTATTGAAAAGCCTTTATCAAACTTTTTTACGTAAATAGGAAATACGATGAAATTAAATATTTTATTTAAAATTTCTGCATTATCCACCGCACTTTTTTTAGTTGGCTGTTCTAGTTCGCCTGATATTAAGCCAGTGGTCAATAGCACCAGTTATACTAAGCAAAGAACGCCAGAAAATTTTAATGATTATGTTCAATTTTTAAAAGGTAAAGCCGCCGCTGAAGGTGTGTCATTATCGGTATTGAATGCTCAAAATAATATTCTCTATATGCAAAAGGCAGTAGATTTAGATCGTGAACAAGCCGGTAAAATTCGTAAAAGAGATCCGAATTCACCTCCAGTGGCTAATCCTAATGGAACGAGCAATTATCTCAATAGAGTGCTAACGCAAAATAAAGTGAATGTCGCGGGTGAGCGTTATTCGGAAGTGCAAGCCCCATTGCAAAAAGCAAGCCAAAAATATGGTGTTCAGCAGGAATATTTGCTTGCGTTATGGGGAATGGAAAGTAGTTTCGGGCATTATCAAGGCAAATATGATGTACTTTCTGCAGTGGCAACGTTGGCTTTTGAAGGTCGGAGAGAAAAATTATTTACGAAAGAATTTATCTCAGCCATGAAAATGCTTGAAAAAGATCATATTCAACGTGAACGTATGTTAGGTTCATGGGCGGGCGCGATGGGACAAACTCAGTTTATGCCAAGCACTTTCTTACGTTATGCGGCTGATGGAAATAATGATGGCGTAAAAGATATTTGGAAAAACCAGTTTGATACTTTTGCTTCTATTGCAAATTATTTGCATACAGTAGGCTGGGATAATAGTTTGCCCTGGGGCGTAGAGGTGATGCTCACGCAACCTATTGATTTGAGTTATTCTGGTACAGAAAGCAATAAAGCTCGCTCTTTAAAAGATTGGCAAGCGATGGGGCTAATATTAAAAAGCGCCAATCCACAGGAGCAAGCCAAGTTAAGTACACTTGAAAATGCTGAGCTTTGGTTAGTTCGCCCTGATCGTGAAGCAGGCAGAGCATTTTTAGTTTCGAATAATTTCCGTACTATTTTAGATTGGAATAAATCTAATTATTTTGCATTGAGCATCGGCATGTTTGCTGAACGGATTAAAGATAATGTAGGATTATAATGTACGAAAAGTGCGGTCATATTTTTGACCGCACTTTAAGTTATTTTCTTATACAAATTTTCTCAAATTCATAGAAGAATTTCGGAAATGTTTTGCTTGTACACTTAGGATCAAGTATTGAGACTGATGTATTTGAAAGTGCAATTAACGAAAAGCACATTGCCATGCGGTGATCGTTATAAGTCTCAATATCAGCATGTTTAAACTGATTGAATGCAAGCGGTTGAATACGAATAAAATCTTCACCTTCTTCGACTTCTGCACCAATTTTACGTAGCTCAGTTGCCATTGCTGTTAATCGATCAGTTTCTTTTACGCGCCAGTTATAAATATTTCTAATGACGGTTTCGCTGTTGGCAAAAAGAGCAGTGGTTGCTATCGTCATTGCAGCATCAGGAATATGGTTCATATCCATATCAATACCGTGTAATTCATTATGTTCGGCTTGAATAAAATCCTCTCCCCAAGTGATTTTTGCACCCATTTTTTCTAATACATCAGCAAATAAACGATCGCCTTGAATTGAGTTTTTGCCAATTCCTGTTACTTTTACTTTTCCTTTAATAGCGCCAGCTGCGAGAAAGTAAGAGGCTGATGAGGCATCACCTTCTACTAAATATTTACCAGGTGAAATATAGGACTGATTGCATTTTACGTAGAACTTTTGATAATCATGATTTTCAACATGAACACCAAAATCTTTCATCATTGAAAGGGTGATGTCAATATAAGGTTTAGAGACTAATTCACCGATAATTTCAATTTCTGTATCATTTTCTGCAAGTGGAGCAGACATTAAAAGTGCGGTCAAAAATTGGGATGAAATAGAACCATCGATTTTGAGTTTTCCCCCTTTTATCCCACTGTTACGAATTGCGAGCGGAGGATAACCTTCATTTTCTAAGTAGCGAATCTCTGCACCCGCTTGGTGTAATGCATCTACTAAATGTAGAATTGGCCGTTCTTTCATACGAGGTTCACCTGTTAAGATGATTTCCCCCGTTTTTTGCCCCTTTAAACAAAGCGCGGCTGTTAAGGGACGCATTGCGGTTCCTGCATTGCCAAGGAAAAGAGAAAGTCCATCTTGAATATTAAACGAACCTCCTAAGCCTTCAATTTCGCAAATTGTTTTATCATCAGAAAGTTGATATTTCACGCCTAAGGAGCTGAATGCATTAAGCATATGGTGAATATCATCGCTATCTAATAAATTGGCTACTTTTGTTGTGCCTTTAGCTAAGGCGGCTAAAAGTAATGCTCGGTTTGATAAACTTTTAGAACCCGGTAAATTAATTGTTCCTTCAACCGCACTTATTGGAGAAAGGGTGATTTTTTCCATTACAGCACCACCGTTTTATTTTTATAAACAAAAATTTTATCGTGTAAAGCAAGATCAAGTGCGCGACTTAACACGGTTTTTTCCACATCACGTCCAGCACGCATCATCGCTTCTGCGCTATAAGTATGATCCACATTAATGACATTTTGCATAATGATTGGGCCTTGATCCAATTCATTATTAATGAAATGTGCTGTTGCGCCGATAATTTTTACACCTCGTTCATAGGCTTGTTGATAAGGTTTTGCGCCAATGAAAGCAGGTAAAAATGAATGGTGGATATTAATCACTCGATTTGGATAACGAGCAACAAATTCGGGATTTAGTACACGCATATATTTAGCGAGAACAATATAATCTGGTGTGTATTCATCAATTTTTTCAGCTAATAATTTGTCGTGCTCAATACGAGTTAAGCCTTCATGACTAACTAAATGAAATGGAATATTGAAGCGCTCAACGAGCTCGCGTAAATTATCATGGTTGCCGATTACGGCTGCAATTTCTACATCAAGCGCACCATAATAATTTTTCATTAAAATATCGCCGAGACAGTGAGCTTCCTTTGTGACTAAAATAACAATTCGTTTACGTTTTGCACCAATTAATCGACAATGTGTTCCTTCGGGTAAGCTATATTTTAGATCTTCTAATAAAGTAGCTTCGTTAAAAATACCTTCCAATTCTGTGCGCATAAAGAAATGTTTGGTTTCAAAATCTACAAATTCATTATTATGCAGAATATTTAGTTGATGTTTGTAACAAATGTTAGTTATTTTAGCTATTAGGCCTTTATCATCAGGACAATCGGTGAGTAATATTTTTTTTTCGATCATAATGTTGCGTGCTAGGTTTAGATAAAAAAATAGAACCCATAAAAATGGGTTCTAGTTTCAAATAGAAAAATTAAATTTCGAAGTCAGATAATGATTTACCTGAATTTAATGCATTTTGAATAGGACGAGGTGTTCGGCCTTGGCCTGTCCATGTTTTATGCTCGCCATTTTCATCAATAAAGGCATATTTTGCAGGGCGAGGTGCTCGTTTAGCTCTAGGAGCAACTGATGACACATTAAAAATAGCTTGGAATTCTTCAGCCGTTATACCATCTTGTTCCATTAATTCTTTATATTTTGCAATACGCTCTTTACGTTCTGCTTCAGACTTAATCAATTCCTCTTCAGCAATACGTTTTTCTTCAATTACAGTTTGTAGCTTTTCAAGCGCGCTTTCTGCTTGTTCTAAAGTGAGTTCACGTACAGCAACACGCAAACTACGTAGATTCATTAATCCTTTTGTTAATTCATTCATTATAAACCTCATAGTAAAAATCAATGTTTGTTAATTTAAAATTGGCGTTATTAATAATAGAGAAAGTTAAAAAATTTGTAAATACTGAATTTATATAAATATATTAAAATTAAATTATGTTAATATTTTGTTTTAAAATTAAGGTGTATTTATCTAAATTTATTATAAAAATAATATTATTTTTGTTGGCAATGCAAGATTTTTAAGGTAATCTTGTTAGACACTACAAAAGTAGAGGTGCAATTATTATAAGTATTTTTTCTGAGTGGATAACGATGAAGAAAAAAGAAAGGAATGATTGCCGAAATTAGTTGAAAGTCATTTCAGCTAGTTGGTGGCGTACTTGAAAGGGGCGTCACTGTCATAGTTTTTTTGATTAACTATGGAGCGCTACGGTTGTTCTGGTCTTATTCTGTCCTTTGCTTTCCGTTCTCTCCATTAATTGTAGGTATCTCTTAATGGAACTTATCGATTTTTCATCCTCAGTTTGGTCAATCATCCCAGCTTTACTGGCGATTGTCTTGGCGATTGCAACTCGTCGTGTATTGGTGTCTCTCAGTGCAGGGATTATTGTTGGTGCGTTAATGTTAGGTGGCTGGAATATTGGCCCCTCTTTCAGTTATCTATCAAGCAACGTGATTTCACTTGTTTATGCTGATGGTGCAATTAACTCTAATATGAACATTGTCTTGTTCTTATTATTGCTTGGTGTTTTAACCGCACTTTTAACTGTATCAGGTAGTAATCGTGCGTTTGCTGAATGGGCACAAAGCCGTATTAAAGGTCGTCGTGGTGCTAAATTATTAGCTGCATCATTAGTTTTTGTTACTTTTATTGACGATTATTTCCACAGTCTTGCTGTAGGCGCAATTGCTCGTCCTGTGACAGATCGTTTTAAAGTTTCTCGTGCTAAGCTTGCTTATATTTTGGATTCAACGGCAGCACCTATGTGTGTAATGATGCCTGTTTCAAGTTGGGGCGCATACATTATTACTTTAGTAGGCGGTTTATTAGCGACTTATTCGATCACGGAGTACACACCAATTGGCGCATTCGTGGCAATGAGTTCAATGAACTTCTATGCAATTTTCTCAATTATTATGGTGTTCTTTGTAGCATATTTTTCTTTCGATATTGCTTCAATGGCACGCCATGAAAAATTAGCTTTGGAAAATTCTGAAGATGAATTAGAAGAAGAAACGGGTGCAAAAGGTCACGTACGTAATCTCGTATTACCTATCTTAGTTTTAATTTTTTCAACGGTTACAATGATGATTTACACTGGTGCATCAGCATTAGCAGCGGATGGTAAAGAATTTAGCATTTTAGGTGCATTTGAAAATACGGTTGTTGGAACTTCTTTAGTTGTGGGTGGTACTTGCTCAATTCTAGTTTCTACTTTATTAATTATTATTGATCGTCAAGTAAGTGTTCCAGAATATGCACGTTCTTGGATCGTAGGTATTAAATCAATGTCTGGTGCAATTGCGATTTTATTCTTTGCGTGGACAATTAATAAAGTCGTTGGGGATATGCAAACTGGTAAATATTTATCTTCTCTTGTTTCTGGTAATATCCCAATGCAATTCTTACCTGTAATTTTATTTATTCTTAGTTCTGCAATGGCATTCTCAACTGGTACGAGCTGGGGGACATTTGGTATTATGTTACCAATTGCAGCGGCTATGGCTGCAAATGCTGCGCCAGAATTATTACTCCCTTGTTTATCAGCGGTAATGGCGGGAGCGGTATGTGGTGACCACTGTTCGCCAGTATCGGATACAACGATTTTGTCTTCAACCGGTGCAAAATGTAACCATATGGATCATGTGACTACCCAGCTTCCTTATGCCGCGACAGTTGCAACTGCCACGGCTATCGGTTATATCGTGGTCGGTTTTACTTATTCAGGTTTAGCTGGTTTTGTTGCGACAGCGGTTTCATTATTTTTAATCGTATTTGCAGTGAAAAAACGTTAAAAATGTGATCTAGTTCAAAAAACTGAATAAAAAATTAAATTTTGCTTAATTTATAAAATGCGACATATAGTCGCATTTTTTTATTTAAAATTATTGTTTTTTTTATAATAATCTGAATTTTTGTTATTATTTAATTTTTTATTCTGTTTAAATGCTGTTTTTAGCTGTTGTGTGCACTAGACAAAAACTTTTTGCTTAGTATGATGTAAATCATTGATACAAAGCATGAGCACTTTTAAAAAGTGCGGTTCGTTTTAGGAGTAAAAGATGAAGAAGTTATCTGGCGCAGAGATGGTCGTTCAGTCTTTACGCGATGAAGGCGTAGAGTATTTATTTGGTTATCCTGGTGGAGCGGTATTAGATATTTATGATGCAATCCATACACTAGGTGGTATTGAACATATTTTAGTTCGCCATGAACAAGCGGCTGTTCACATGGCGGATGGTTATGCACGTTCAACAGGTAAGGTGGGATGTGTGTTAGTAACATCTGGCCCTGGAGCTACAAATGCAATCACTGGTATTTTAACGGCTTATACAGATTCTGTTCCTATGGTCATTATTTCTGGTCAGGTCATGAGTAATTTAATTGGCCGAGATGCATTCCAAGAATGTGATATGGTAGGGATTTCTCGCCCGGTTGTAAAACATAGTTTTATTGTGAAAAAAGCAGAAGATATTCCGGCGATACTAAAAAAAGCCTTTTATATTGCCTCAACTGGTCGTCCTGGTCCTGTTGTGGTGGATATTCCAAAGGATACAGTAAATCCTAATTTTAAATATCCGTATGAATATCCAAAATCTGTCGAGTTACGCTCTTATAATCCCACAGTAAATGGACATAAAGGCCAAATTAAAAAAGCATTAAAAGCACTTTTAGTGGCGAAAAAACCTGTGCTTTTTGTGGGTGGCGGGGCAATTTCAGCGGAGTGTAGTGAAGAATTAACAATTTTAGCACATCGTTTAAATTTACCTGTAACAGCCTCTCTAATGGGATTAGGCGCGTATCCAAGCACAGATAAACAATTCCTAGGAATGTTAGGGATGCACGGTACTTTCGAAGCCAATACGGCAATGCACGAAAGTGATCTTATTTTAGGGGTTGGTGTTCGTTTTGATGATCGTACAACAAATAACTTAGAAAAATATTGCCCAAATGCCAAAGTAATTCATATTGATATTGATCCAACCTCGATTTCTAAAAATGTTCCAGCGGCGATTCCAATTGTCGGAAATGCGAAAAATGTATTGGAAGAATTTTTGAGTTTATTGAATGAAGAGGGATTAAAATCTCAAACAGATCTTGAAAGTTGGTGGCAAGAAATCAACCAATGGAAAGCAAAAAAATGTTTGGAATTTGACCGCACTTCTGGCGTGATTAAACCGCAACAAGTCATGGAAGCGGTATATCGTCTTACTAAAGGACAGGCATATGTGGCTTCTGATGTAGGGCAACATCAAATGTTTGCAGCGTTACATTATCCATTTGATGAGCCTCGTCATTGGATTAACTCTGGTGGCGCGGGCACCATGGGATTTGGTTTGCCTGCTGCATTAGGCGTAAAATTGGCTCATCCGGAAGCAACGGTTGTTTGCGTTACTGGCGATGGAAGTATTCAAATGAATATTCAAGAGCTTTCTACTGCAACTCAGTATGGCATCCCTGTTGTTATTATTTGTTTGAACAATCATTTCTTAGGAATGGTAAAACAATGGCAAGATTTGATTTATTCTGGCCGCCATTCGCAAACCTATATGAATTCCTTGCCTGATTTTGTGAAATTGGCTGAATCCTATGGTCATGTCGGTATAAAAATTGCGACACCAGATGAACTTGAAAGTAAATTGCAAGAAGCATTCAGCATTAAAAATAAATTAGTATTTGTAGATATTAATGTAGATGAATCTGAGCATGTGTATCCAATGCAAATTCGTGGTGGCGCAATGAATGAAATGATTTTAAGTAAACCTCAAGAGGAGACAAACTAATGCGTAGAATTTTATCTGTTTTACTCGAAAATGAGTCTGGTGCTTTATCGCGTGTTGTTGGTTTATTCTCCCAACGTGCATTTAATATTGAAAGTTTGACAGTTGCACCAACGGACGATCCTACATTGTCTCGTATGACGATAGAAGCTGTGGGAGATGAGCAGGTTTTAGAGCAAATCGAAAAGCAACTTCATAAATTAGTTGATGTATTTAAAGTGATTAATTTGAGTGAGCAAGAGCATGTAGAACGTGAAATAGTTTTGGTTAAAGTAAGAGCTGTTGGTTCATCTCGTGATGAGATCAAACGTTTATCGGATATTTTCCGTGGACAGATTGTAGATGTGACGCCAAAATCTTATACCGTTCAGCTTAGCGGTACGAAAGATAAAATTGATGCTTTTATTAATGCATTAAAAGAGGAGGCAACATTGCTTGAAATAGTTCGTTCAGGATTAATTAGTTTATCCCGTGGTGAAAAGAATATTTTATAGTAGTAGGTAAAAATAAGGGGGAGAATATCCCCCCTTTTTTTGATTGAAAGCTTATTTATTCGCTAAAATGACCGCTCTTTTCGGAGCTTGATAACCTTCAATGGTTTTACTGTGGTTATTTGGATCCAAGAAATCAATCAGGCTTTCATTTTCCAACCAATCAGTTTTACGCTGTTCTTCTAATGTGGTTGTTGCAACATCCACACAACGTACATTGGTAAAGCCAACTTTTTCTAGCCAGTTAATTAGTGCAGCGACAGAGGGGATAAAATAAACATTTTTCATTTTCGCATAGCGATCTGCCGGTACGAGTACAGTATTTACATCGCCATCCACCACTAACGTTTCTAATACCAATTCACCCCCTTTTACCAATTGATTTTTCAACTGGCTTAAGTGATCTAATGGGGATTTACGATGATAGAGTACGCCCATTGAAAATACAGTGTCAAATGCCGCTAATGGTTGCATTTGTTCAATACCAAGCGGGATAAGATTTGCTCGACGATCATTATTAAGCAGCTTGCGTATGGCTTCAAATTGGCAAAGGAAAAGCTCGGTAGGATCAATCCCGATGACCATTTTTGCGCCTTCTCCTACCATTCTCCACATATGATAACCGCTGCCACAACCTACATCTAAAATAGTGCGACCTTGCAGCGGTGCTAAATGAGGAAGAACACGCTCCCATTTAAAATCTGAACGCCACTCACAATCTACATGAATGCCGAAAAGATGATAAGGCCCCTTTCGCCATGGCATTAATTGTTTTAAATGATGGATAATTCGTTGTTTTTCACCTTCTGAAAGGGGAGAAGAGCGGTCAGATTTCACCGCACTTTTGAGATTGATTTCATCAGCATGTAAATCAGGTAGGAAATCAACAATTTTGCTCCATTTTGTATAATCGCCATGAGTTTGAGTTTCCCATTCTTTTAATTGGAGTGGTAAGGTTTCTAACCAGTCTGATAAATTTGTGGTCGCAATTTGTTGATAAAAAGGGCGAAAGTCGATCATTTTGCTTCCTTATAGGCCTTTTCTGCTTTGTCAAAGGTATCGAGAACATTTTGTTCCGGTTTGCTGGAAAGCAATGAGACAACAATAATTGCAAGGCTACCGAAAGCAAATCCAGGAATCATTTCATATACTTTGAACCAATCGGTATCAGCTGGAACAACTTCTTTCCAAGCAAATACTGTCACTGTGCCTACAAGCATACCTGCCATCGCGCCCGATGAGGTCATTCGTTTCCAGAAAAGAGAGAAAAGCACCACAGGGCCAAATGCACTACCAAAACCAGCCCAAGCGAATTCGACAAGTTTTAATACTTTGCTGTTTTCATCTTGTGCGATCCAGATCGCAAGTGCGGCAATAACTAATACCATAATTCTTCCAAGCCATACTAGCTCTTTTTCAGATGCGTTAGGGCGAATAAAACCTTTGTAGAAATCTTCTGTGATAGAGCTAGATGAAATTAACAACTGCGCACTTAATGTACTCATTACTGCAGCTAAAATAGCAGAAAGTAATATGCCCGCGATCCAAGGATTAAACAAAAGTTTAGCGAGTTCAATAAACACTTGCTCAGGTTCGTTATTGACTGTGCCTGCAATGTTTGGATTGGCAAAGAAATAAGGTATCGCGAAGAAACCAATACCAATTGCACCACCTAAGCAAAGCACCATCCATGTCATACTAATGCGACGAGCTTTGATAAGTGATTTAACAGAATAAGCCGCCATAAAACGTGCCAAAATATGTGGTTGCCCAAAATATCCCAATCCCCAAGCGGCAAGGCTTAATAGACCAAGTGGGGTAGTGGCAGTAAATAAATCGGTAAAATCTTTATTGGCGGCTGCTTCAGCTTGAGCTAATACCGCGGAAAATTGAGTGGTATCACCAATGTTTAATAACACAAAAATAGGCGTTAAGAGCAACGCAAAAATCATAAGGGTTGCTTGAATGGTATCTGTCCAACTTACTGCTAAAAAACCACCAATAAAAGTGTAAAGAATGGTGGCTAATGCGCCATACCAAAGTGCGGTGGAATATTCGACTGAAAATAAATTTTGGAATAATTTTGCACCTGCCACTACACCCGAAGCACAATAAATAGTGAAGAATACTAAAATAATCGTAGCAGAAACAATTTTTAATAATTTATGTGATGTAGCAAAGCGATTGTGGAAATATTCTGGAAGAGTGAGGGCATTATTATTTAATTCAGTATAAACACGTAAACGACCAGCCACCAGAAGCCAGTTAAAATAAGCGCCAAGCGTTAAGCCGATAGCAATCCAGCCTTCAACTAAGCCTGATAAATATACTGCACCAGGTAAGCCCATTAAAAGCCAACCAGACATATCTGAAGCACCAGCAGACATTGCCGTGACAAAGCTGCCTAAACGACGTCCGCCGAGAATGTAATCTGATAAATTATTCGTGTAATAATAGGCGAGTACGCCAATCAGCAACATCCCGAAAATATAAATAGTAAAAGTAACAAGAGTTGGGTCGAATCCAAACATTTGAAAAGTCCAAAATGGGTTAAAAATTTCAGAAAGGGTGCATTTTACCTTATTTCGGGCTATTATTCTATTTAGACTGAATATTTGATGAAATTTAAGAAATTAGGAATATAAAATGGATGCTGTAGAGTTATTGATGAACGTAACTCCTAACGAAACACGCATTGCGCTAGTAGAAACAGGAATGTTGCGCGAAGTGCATATTGAACGCCAAGCCAAACGAGGAATTGTCGGAAATATTTATAAAGGTCGGGTGACTCGAGTGCTACCTGGAATGCAGTCTGCTTTTGTTGATATTGGTTTGGAAAAAGCGGCTTTTTTACACGCTGCTGACATTGTATCCCACACAGAATGTGTAGATGAAAATGAACAAAAGCAATTTAAAGTTAAGAGCATTTCAGAATTAGTACGCGAAGGGCAGGATATTGTTGTACAAGTAGTGAAAGATCCGCTTGGTACAAAAGGCGCACGTTTAACAACAGACATCACATTGCCATCGCGTCATCTTGTTTTTATGCCAGAAAATAGCCACGTGGGCGTATCACAACGCATTGAAAGCGAAGAAGAACGTGCCCGTTTAAAAGCATTGGTTGAACCTTTTTGTGATGAACTTGGCGGGTTCATTATTCGCACCGCCACAGAAGGAGCAAGCGAAGAAGAATTACGTCAAGATGCTGAATTTTTAAAGCGCTTATGGCGTAAAGTCTTAGAGCGTAAATCTAAATATCCAACTAAATCAAAAATTTACGGCGAGCCAGCGCTTCCACAACGTATTTTGCGTGATTTTATCGGCACAAACTTAGAAAAAATTCGTATCGACTCTAAACTTTGCTTTGGCGAAGTGAAAGAATTTACCGATGAATTTATGCCTGAATTAAGCGATAAACTTGTTCTTTATTCTGGCAATCAACCTATATTTGATGTGTATGGGGTTGAAAATGCGATCCAAACAGCCTTAGATAAACGTGTTAATCTCAAATCAGGTGGCTATTTAATTATTGAGCAAACAGAGGCCATGACCACCATTGATATTAATACCGGTGCATTTGTGGGGCATCGTAATCTAGAAGAAACCATCTTCAATACCAATATTGAAGCAACTAAAGCTATTGCTCAGCAACTCCAACTACGTAATCTTGGTGGCATAATCATTATTGATTTTATTGATATGCAAACAGATGAACACCGCAATCGAGTATTAGAATCTTTATGTGATGCGCTTTCTAAAGATCGTGTGAAAACCAATGTGAATGGCTTTACGCAATTAGGCCTTGTGGAAATGACTCGTAAGAGAACTCGTGAAAGCCTTGAGCATGTACTATGCGATGAATGCCCAACTTGCCATGGACGCGGTCGGGTGAAAACCGTTGAGACAGTTTGTTACGAAATTATGCGTGAAATTATTCGGGTGTATCATTTATTCAGTAGTGAACAATTTGTTGTTTATGCCTCACCAGCGGTTTCCGAATATCTTATTAATGAAGAATCTCACGGTTTGCTGCCAGAAGTAGAAATGTTTATTGGCAAACGAGTAAAGGTAAAAACAGAACAGTTTTATAACCAAGAACAGTTTGATGTGGTGGTGATGTAAACTCTGTTTCAATAAAGTGCGGTGAAAAATTTTTGAGATTTTTTACCGCACTTTTACAGACTGTTCTTTACATTTTTTCTTTTGCCATTTTCATTTTTTTATTTGATTTCATCTTTTTATCAGATTTCATTTTCATATCAGATTTCATTCCCATTTCATCAGACTTCATCATGTGGTCAGAGTGCATTTGCATGTCATCTGATTTCATCATTTTTTTCATTGGGGTATTCATCATCGGTTCTGATTTCATTGGCATGGCATCAGATTTCATTTCTTCTGCATAAACGGTTGTTACACCAAATAACATAGCCATACCTAAGATTGCACTTTTGAATGTAATATTTTTCATTTTAAATTTCCTTGTTTAAGTGGTAAAAATAGTATTGAAAGAAATAGTTTCTTTCATGTTATTAGACGAAACACTTTTTCATTTCTTACAAAAATTTTAAAGGAATTAAAATGAATGCCATTTCTGATACGGAACTCCAACAAATTCGTACGCAGATGCTGAAATTTGCAATGTTACAGTTGCACCATACCGATCTTGCTGAGGATTTAGTACAAGAAGCATTTTTAAGTGCATTTAACAATCTCGCGAATTTTAAACATCAAGCCGCTTTTAAAACTTGGGTTTTTGCCATTCTAAAAAATAAAATTATTGATTATCTTCGTCAGAAAGGACGCTTTGTATTAGAAAGTGAAATTGAAGATGAACAGTCAACTAATACATTTTTTGATGATACAGGGCATTGGAAAATAGAATATTATCCGAGCGAATTACAGGGCGAAGAGGAAACAGTGTATTCTGATGAGTTTTGGTTGATTTTTGAAACCTGTCTTACTTGTTTACCCGCTAAACATGCCAAAATTTTCATGATGAGAGAGTTTTTAGAATTGTCATCGGATGAAATTTGTCAAGAAACTCAGCTTACTACCTCCAACTTACATACCACACTTTATCGGGCCCGTTTGCAGTTGCAAAATTGTTTATCAAAAAAACTTTAGGAGAAAATTATGCGTTGTATTCAAGCCACTCGAATAATTTCTGATTCTCATGAGCGATCATTAGAACTGCAAGAAAAAATAGGTTTAAAAATGCATTTGTTAACTTGCCCTCATTGCCGTCGTTTTCAACGAAATTGCAAAACTTTAAGTATGATGATGAAGAAATTTAAAGATTCACATTAGGAATTTTGACAGAGTAAAAAAACACCGTTACTTTTCACCGCACTTTATTGAGCCAGCTAACCTAATTGTACTGAATTTAATATTCTTATAAATAAAGTGTTTATTTCTTCATTTTTGCCAATAAACTTACCGCTCCCACAATTACAACTGCGCCGAACCAAAAATAGAGGTTAGGCGTATGATGCCAAAAGAGCCAGTCGAAAACGCTAGAGAAAATGACGCCAGTGAAAGCAAAAGGGGTAATAACGTTGGCTGGCGCATATCTGAAAGCGCGAGTGAGCAATAATTGGAAAATCAATCCAAATCCGCCCACCAATAGCAATAAACCAAGCTCGTATAAATTAGGGATTTTCCATTGATGAATAAAGAAGATTGGTAGCATGAGTGTACCAATCAGATGAAAATAAAATACGATATTTTTTGGTGTGTTGTATTTGTTTAATTCTTGTAAGCCAATAAATGCCATTCCTGCCAATACAGCACCAGATAATCCAATCAGCACATAAATAGGATCAACATTGCCATTGTGATTAGTGAGTAAAATAATGGAAACGCCAAGAAAACCGATTAAGCTACACAAAAGTACATTAAGCGGTGTTTTTTGATGGAAAAAGAGCAATAAAATCGGGATAAATAGGGCAGAGGTATTCATCAATAAGACAGCGATGGAAAGCGGTAAGAACTTCACGACATAAAAGTTAATCAACATGCTCGATACACCCGCGGCATTCCGCAGGATTAAAAATTTCCATTGACGGGTATCTACTTTAAAGTCGAGATCTTTAATTACAAAAGGTAGTAAGAAAAGCAAGCCGATTAAAAAGCGTGAAAATAAGGTTTCACTTGCAGGGATTGTTTGAGAAGCGGTTTTGACAAATACATTCATCAAGGTAATGGAAAAGTACGCTGATACCATAAAACTAATCGCTTTGTGATAAAGCGAAGGAGTGGAATATGATTGCATATAGATCCTTTTTTACCTTAGAAAAGAGGGCGAAACAGTGTTTTTTAGCTCTTTATTATTGGTTATAACAATGGATTTTCATAAATTTCTTAAAAAATTTTACAAAAATCTGTAAGAAATCAGATTGTCCGCCGTCTAACCTTATGTAACGTTAATTTTCACATCATAAGGAAAAACAATGAAACTATCAAAAACATTTCTATTCATTACCGCACTTTGCTGTGCTACACCAACTTTAGCGATACAGAGTTCAACATCATCATCTGGAGAACAAAAAATGGCAATGGAAAATACACAAAACATTCGAGAAATTTATCTTGCTGGCGGCTGTTTCTGGGGTATGGAAGCATATATGGAGCGTATTCACGGTGTGAAAGATGCGATTTCTGGCTATGCCAATGGTAATACGGAGAAAACTAGTTATCAGATGATTGGGGTAACCGATCATGCAGAAACCGTAAAAGTTACTTACGATGCAAATCAAATTTCACTCGATAAATTATTACAATATTATTTTAAAGTGATTGATCCAACCAGCGTAAATAAACAAGGCAACGATCGTGGCAGACAATATCGCACAGGGATTTATTATCAAGATGGGGCAGATAAAGCGGTGATCGAACAAGCACTCGCCCAGCTTCAAACCAAATATAAAAAACCAGTACAAATTGAGGTTCAACCGCTTAAAAATTACATCGTAGCGGAAGAATATCATCAAGATTATTTGAAGAAAAACCCAAATGGTTATTGCCATATTGATATTACCAAAGCAGATGAACCTGTGATTGACGAGAAAGATTATCCGAAACCGAGTGATGCAGAACTCAAAGCGAAATTGACACCGTTGCAATATTCCGTCACTCAAAATAAACATACTGAACGCTCTTTTAGTAATGAATATTGGGATAATTTCCAACCGGGTATTTATGTTGATGTCACCACAGGCGAGCCTGTTTTTTCTTCAAATGATAAATTTGAATCGGGTTGTGGCTGGCCGAGTTTTACGAAACCAATAGCAAAAGAGGTAGTGCATTATCAAACGGATAATAGTTTTAATATGCAACGTACTGAAGTGTTAAGCCGTGCGGGCAATGCCCATTTGGGTCACGTTTTTGACGACGGTCCGAAAGATAAAGGCGGTTTGCGTTATTGCATTAATAGTGCATCAATTAAATTTATTCCGTTAGCTGAAATGGAAAAGGCAGGATACGGATATTTGATTCAATCCATTAAAAAATAAGGAGATGCAAGATGTTAGATCAACAACTCCTTATTGGAACTGTATTTTTAGCGGGACTTGCTTCTTTTCTTTCGCCTTGTATTTTCCCGATTATTCCAATTTATTTTGGTATTTTGAGTAAAGGTGGTAAAAAAGTCCTAAATACTTTTTTATTTATTTTAGGGCTTTCCCTTACGTTTGTAAGTTTAGGCTTTAGTTTTGGTTTTTTAGGGAATATTTTATTTAGTAACACCACCCGCATTATCGCTGGCGTTATTGTGATTATTTTGGGTATTCATCAACTTGGCATTTTCAAAATTGGCTTGTTGGAACGCACGAAATTGGTGGAAATAAAAACATCAGGAAAATCAACCGCACTTGAGGCATTTGTGCTTGGTTTAACGTTTAGTCTTGGTTGGACACCTTGTATTGGCCCGATTCTGGCTTCCGTGTTAGCCTTATCAGGCGATGAAGGCTCTGCACTTTACGGTGCATCGATGATGTTTGTTTATGTTTTAGGCTTGGCAACGCCTTTTGTACTGTTTTCGTTCTTTTCTGACAGCTTACTAAAACGTGCTAAAGGGTTAAATAAACACTTAGACAAATTTAAAATCGGTGGCGGAATTTTAATTATCGTGATGGGCATTTTATTGATTACGAATAATTTTTCGTAAAACATAACCTCAACAAAATAAATCTATAAAAGGAAAAAACAATGAAAAAACTACTATCAATATTTCTAATGGCATTCAGCCTAAACGCTTTTGCACAAACTAATTTAGCGGATGTGCAACTCAAAGATTTAAACAATCAGCCAGTTACTTTAAGCCAATATAAAGGCAAACCTGTGTATGTAAAAATGTGGGCATCTTGGTGTCCGATCTGTTTGGCAGGATTAGCTGAAATTGATGATTTAAGTGCGGAAAAAGATCGCAATTTTGAAGTAATTACCATTGTTTCGCCCGATCACAAAGGCGAAAAAGGCACTGCTGATTTTATTGAATGGTACAACGGGCTAGAATATAAAAATATTAAAGTCTTGCTAGATGAAAATGGTGAAATTATTGATCGTGTTCATGTTCGAGGTTATCCGTTTAATCTATTTTTAGATGCTGATTTAAATGTGAAGAAAACTGTGCCAGGACATTTAGGACGGGAGCAAATAATTAAGTTTATTGAGAAATAAAATCAAGCGGCCGGTAATTAAAATTTAACCAGCCGCTTTTTTATTTCTGGCATAACGTAGATATTCTTTCATTGGGAATTTGGTAGATTGATAAAAAGTATATATTATAAATAGTGCTTAGATATTGAAATGGTCTTTACTTTTACAGATGAGATAAAAGTAATAGTGGTGAAGGAAACAATGGAAGAAATAATTAACGGACTACTCATTGTGCTTGTGCCGATGGTGTTGGGTTACTTAGTCAAAATACAGAATCAAAATGCGTTAGCATTCATTAATAAAATTGTGATGTTATTGCTTTACATCATTTTATTTATGATGGGGTTTATGCTTGGGCAGCTAGAGCATTTAGAACAAAAATTGCCAATTATTGGTATGACCGCTTTAGGGCTATCGGCTATTATTTTGACTTGTAATATCGTAGGTTTGGCTATTTATGACCGCACTTTGTCTAAGCCTGTTAATTATTTACAGGGGGAATTACCATCTCGTTGGCATTCGTTAATAGACTCAATTAAATTATTAAGTGCGGTAATTATTGGCATCGTTTTAGGTTGGTTGTGCAATGATTGGTTGCATTTCCCACATGGTTCCAATCTTTACGTGCTTATTGCGTTGATCTTTTTTGTCGGGATTCAGCTTCGTAATAACGGCATTTCCTTGAAAGAAGTCTTATTAAATAAGCAAGGTTTAATAATGGGGGCAATTTTTACCCTAAGTTCTTTAATTGGTGGTGTTATTTCAGCATTTTTTCTAAGTATGCCAATTACTCAAGGTTTAGCTTTTTCATCAGGATTTGGTTGGTATTCTTTATCAAGCGTCGTGCTGACAAATGCTTGGGGACCAATGCAGGGGAGTATTGCCTTTTTCAATGATTTATCGCGTGAAATATTGAGCTTATTTTTGATTCCATTGTTTATGCAACATTATCGCTCTACAGCTATTGGGATTACAGGCGCAACCGCATTAGATTGTACATTGCCTATTATTCAAAAATCAGGCGGAATTGAAGTAACGCCTATCGCCATTTCTTTTGGTATGGTGACAAATTTATTACCACCGTTGTTATTAGTCTTTTTCTCGAGTTTTCCTATTTAAAAGCTTAAAAAACTTGATTTTGATAAAAAAACCGTGACCAACTTCACAAATCTGAAAATATGTATTTGCATAACTGATCGGATTTCTTTATTCTGAAACCACTAAAAACAAGTGCTATCTTAAATAGCCGACATCTATTTTGCTTTCCGAGTAGTGCCCCATTGGGGCACTTTTTTTATTCTGTAAATAAGCATAAAAAATCCCCTTCGTAAGAAAGGGATTTTAAGTATCTAAATTACATTTTTTCTACGGTTTTGATACCGAGCAACTCCAAACCTTGTTTTAAGGTTTTTTCTGTTAATAATGCCAATTTCAAACGACTTAATTTTACGGACTCATCTTCAGCATTTAAAATTGGGCAATGTTCATAGAATGACGAGAATATGCCTGCTAGTTCGTATAAATAAGCACAAAGTACATGCGGTGTGCCTTCTTTTCCAACAGTTTGTACCGCTTCTTCAAATTGTAGAAGTTTAATTGCAAGCGCTCTTTCCTTATCATCTTCAAGCGTTAAAGGTGCTGCTAAAAGTGCGGTCGAATTTATATCTGTTTTATTAAAGATCGAACGAATTCGGGTATAAGCATATTGCATATAAGGTGCAGTGTTACCTTCAAAGCTTAACATGTTATCCCAATCAAAAACGTAATCAGTAGTACGGTTTTTGGAGAGATCCGCATATTTCACCGCACCAATACCGACAGCCTCAATCACTGCTTCTTTTTCATCATTAGATAAATTTGTATTTTTTTCATTAATTAATACAGTGGCACGCTCAATCGCCTCATCTAATAGATCGGCTAATTTTACCGTGCCACCGGTACGGGTTTTAAATGGCTTTCCATCTTTACCAAGCATCATCCCAAAGTTTTTATGCTCTAAAGAGAAACTGTCAGGTACATAACCTGCTTTACGAGTAATTAACCAAGCTTGTTGCATATGTTGGCTTTGGCGAGTATCTGAAAAAACAAGTGCGCGATCAGCTTTTAATGTTTCATAACGATATTTTGCTGCAGCAATATCGGTTGTAGTGTAAAGGAAACCACCGTCTTTTTTCTGAACGATTACGCCCATTGGGTCGCCTTCTTTATTTTTGAATTCATCTAAATAAACAACCAATGCGCCATCATCTTCTACAGCTAAGCCTTGTTTTTTAAGATCTTTTACGATGCTTGGTAACATAGGATTATAAAGACTTTCGCCCATCACATCTTTTTCGGTTAAAGTCACATTTAAGCGATCATAGTTGTGTTGATTTTGTTGCATCGTGATGTCAACTAAACGTTTCCACATCGCTCGGCAATATTCATCACCGCCTTGTAATTTCACAACATAATTACGCGCTTTTTCAGCGAAAACTTCATCTTCATCGTAGTGTTTTTTGGCTTCGCGATAAAAGGCCTCAAGATCTTGCAATTCCATTTCACTCGCATGCTCGTTTTGCATTTTTTCAAGATAAGCAATAAGCATTCCGAATTGCGTTCCCCAGTCACCAACATGGTTTGCGCGGATGACATTGTGACCTAAAAATTCTAGAGTTCTCACAACTGCATCACCGATGATAGTAGAACGTAAGTGACCTACGTGCATTTCTTTTGCTACGTTTGGAGATGAATAATCAATCACAACAGTTTGCTTATCCGTAGCTTGAATGCCTAAATTCTTTTGAGAAAGCGCAGCTGAAACTTCAGTTGTTAGCCAAGTTGGATTTAAGAAAATATTAATAAAGCCTGGTCCTGCGATTTCTAATTTTTCTGCAATATCAGATAGTTGAGCATTATCTAAAACTTTTTGAGCAAATTCTCGTGGATTTAAACCTAATTTTTTTGCCGCAGCCATAATGCCATTGGCTTGATAATCGCCAAATTGTGGTTTTCCTGATTGACGAACAAGCGCATCACAAGATTGATCTGCTCCAGCAAGAATCATAGCTTGTTTGATTTTGTCGGATAAAATAGATTGAATATTCACGTTTTTTCCTATGTTCAAATTGAATAATGAAAATAATCGGCTATGATACCGTTCTTTATGAGTTTCTCAAAGGGACAAAATGACAAATTTACAGGAAAAATCACCCGCACTTTTTTCTGATTTGACGGAATTTGAAAAAAAAATTCAACAATTAGCTCAAATGATGTCAATCGATTTTTCAAATTATGAAATCGATCACCTTGCCGTGCGTGTAAATAATGAACAAAATGCAAAAAACTGGCTGACACTTTTATTGAAATACGGTAGAATTTTATCTGATAACATTGTCAACGGACGTAAGATTTATCTAATTCAGTTAGAAAAAGCAGTGAAGTTCGCTAATCAGTTCGTTGATGTTATTGAACTACCGTTCCCTAAAAATAAGCAGTATCCTGTAGAAGGTTGGGAGCATATTGAGGTCGTAATGCCATTTTTACCGAATGAATCGATAAATGAATGGGTACAGCGTATTAATATGCGTTTTTTATGGAGCGAATTAACTCAATTAACCATTAAAGTGAGCGAGCCTAAAGTGGATGGCGAGAGATTGCCTAATCCATCTATTGCAGTAAGTTTTGTTGATAAGACATCAAATCATACTTGTATTAAGGTTCATCCTTATTCTATTAAGAAAATACTCGAGGTTTAGCAAATGAAAAAATTCTCTTTAGCATTAGTTGTATTAGCTGGTTTAGGTTTATCTGCGTGTTCATCTCAAACTGCGCCAGTTGGTGAAAATGCCTATAAAGGTAATATTGTATTTAGTCAACCACAAGGTGAAAACTTACAGTTAACTATTCGTAAAAATGATTGTTCAGGTAATCAACAAGAAGGTGAACAGGTAGTTATTACTCGTAAGTATGATTCTTCTTTAGTTGTTGGTGCATGTGTTATTGTTTCTGGTGATGAAAAAGCAACAAATGTTTCAACATTATCACCTAGAAACCCACTTTAATTTCTTTTAACCCTTTAATAAGGTATATAGCATATGAAAAAAATGACAGCAACATTAGCACTTTTAGTTGCTTTCTCTGTGACTGGCTGTGCTAATACAGATGTTTTCAGTGGTGATGTTTATACAGCATCTCAAGCAAAAGAAGCGCGTTCAATTACTTATGGAACAATTGTTTCTGTCAGACCAGTTAAAATCCAGGCCGAAAACCAAGGTATTGTTGGTGGTATCGGTGGAGGTGCTTTAGGTGGTATAGCAGGTAATGCAATTGGTGGAGGCCGTGGACAGGCTATTGCAACAGTAATTGGAGCGTTAGCTGGTGCTGTAGGTGGCAGTAAAATTGAAGAAAAAATGAGCCAAGTAAATGGTGCTGAATTAGTGATTAAGAAAGACGATGGTCAAGAGATTGTCGTTGTTCAAAAGGCTGATTCGAGTTTTGTTGCTGGAAAACGGGTTAGAATTGTCGGTGGCGGTTCTGATCTTAACGTTTCAGTGCTATAAATTAAATTTTAATAAAAAGCGAACGTTTGGTTCGCTTTTTTATTATCTAAAATATGTTAAAACAAACGATTATTCACATAATAAACATATATCTAATTTCAATTGTTTATTGTGGAATTGTTGAAGTGTACTTCTATGGCCTATACTTAAAATAATCATTTCAGGTAAATGATATCGAATTTTTCGATAGAGCAAATACTCAGTTGTTTCATCTAATGCAGATGTTGTTTCATCTAAAAATACAACATCGGGTTTAGTGAGTAAAATACGAATAAAGGCAACACGTTGTAATTCTCCGGGAGATAAAATAACTTGCCAGTCATTTATATGATCAAGGGCGTGGATATATTTACCTAAGGCACAATCTTCCATTGTTTGAATTAGATCTGGATGGTTGGGATTGATATTAGGATAACAAATTGCTTCCCGTAAAGTGCCTTGTGGCATGTAAGGACGTTGTGGTAAGAATAAACTTCCAGAGCAAGGATGTTCTGCAATACCAATCGTTTCAAAAGGATAAATTCCCGCAATTGCTTTTAATAATGAAGTTTTCCCTGTGCCTGATGCGCCCTGAATTAATAGTGCATCTCCATTAACTAAATTAATATTTAAATTATTAAGTAATACACGACCTTTTTCATCTTTAATCCCAAAGTCTTTTAATGCGACACGATGAGAACATAGAA
Source organism: Haemophilus sp. CCUG 66565 (assembly GCF_001679495.1). Taxonomy (NCBI): domain Bacteria; kingdom Pseudomonadati; phylum Pseudomonadota; class Gammaproteobacteria; order Pasteurellales; family Pasteurellaceae; genus Haemophilus; species Haemophilus sp. CCUG 66565. The sequence goes on from NZ_LZOX01000002.1 coordinate 156,338, forward strand.
ATGGTTGATAAAACTCTTGATTATCTAAATCATCCATTTTTTTCATAAAACCATATAAACGGTTTAAACGAGCCTGATAGAGTGTAAATTGCTCATAAAATAATCTAAAAAATGAAAGGGCTGTCATCAACCGGTTAAAAGCCTGTACAGTTTGATGCATATCACCAAGTTTAATTTGTCCAGCAAAGAAACGTGGTGCTTGTAACATTAATGGTAAGAGTTTTGCTACTCGAGTAACTCCAGAATTAAATCCATCCAATCCAAGCATTTTTAATACAATAGACCAACGATTATGAATTATTTGAGTAAATTTATGTTGTAAGAATAGTTGTTCCTTTTTTTCACCATGATAAAAAGCAATGCTTTCTGCATTATCACGTACACGGATTAAAGAGTAACGATAATCCCCATTGAGTTTTTCTTTATTAAAATTTAGTTTAATTAGCGGTTTACCTATCCAGACTGACATTAAAGTTGCAAAGATAATAAAGGAATAAATAAAGAATACGACACCTTTCTCAATATTTAAACTAAATAGACTTAATACACCAGATAGTGACCATAGGATAATAGTAAATTCTATCGTTGTAAGAATAGAATTAATCATTCCACGCACAATTTGTACGGTACTAGTAATAAATTCACGAGCATCTTGTTCAATACGTTGATCAATATTATCGGGTAAATCTTGTTCGTATTTTAAACGATAGTATTTTTTATTATTTAGCCAACGTTGAATCAATGATGAGTTTAAACTTTCAAGCCATCGAATTTCAAATACCTGACGGAAGAAGTAATCACTAATCGAGTGAATGACTTGAACAAGTACAAGAAGAGCATTAAGTTTAGCAAAGAACCAGAATTTTTCTATATTTATTTCTTGCATTGAGCTATATAATCCATTGTAAAAAAATGAATTAAGCACGCTAAATCTTACTTCTAGCAATATCATTATAAAGAGCACTAACAACATTAAAATAAGTTTAATGCTGGTTTTTTTACTAATCGATGGTGACACGATACACCAGAATTTTTTGCCGAAAGTAGTTTGTTTTAAGGCTAAGATTGTTGCGCTAAAGCATAATATCACCCAAAAAAGTGCGGTTAAAATCCAGTTTAAACTATTATTAAGTTCGGTTTGCCAGTTCATTGATTTCCTATAAAAAATGAAAATCCCCTATTCCTATATAGAGATAGGGGATATATTTTATGAATTAAAAGCTGAATTTTGCGCTTAATACAACTTCACGCGGTGAACCTATAGATAAGTGTTCCATTGTGGCTGTGGTATGAGAGACAAAATAACGTTTATTAGTAAGGTTTTTGCCTGTTAAACGTAAATTAAGATCTTGCTTGCCAAGTTTTACGTCATAAGAAATAAAGGCATTATAAAGCGTAGCAGATGGTATTTTGAACCAAGTCGCTTGACCATTATTGATATAGTTAAATCCCCAACTTCCTTGATATTCAGCACCAGCACCCGTACGCCAATGACCACCTAAGAAGTGACCCCAATCGTAGATTAATGTTAATCCTGCAAGATGTCTTGGTGTACTATCAAAATCAGTACCTATATTTTGTGGTTCAGCATCATCACGCAATACTTTTGTTTTAGTATAAGTATAATTGGCTGAAATTGTTAGTTTGTCAGTTAGCTTGCCATTAATATCAATTTCGATACCTTGAGAACGATCTTTGCCTGCAATTTTAATAACATTTTCATTTGTAGCAGGATCTTTATAGCGTTTTGCGGTGTTATCTTTAATTATATGGAATAAAGCTAGGTTAGCACTTAACCATTCATTATTGTATTTGGTTCCAATTTCAAATTGACGACTTGTTTCAAGTTTGATTTTTTCACCTTTGTAATCCCAGCTACGAGAGGGATTAGGTTTAGCTGACGTACCTACATTTCCATAAATAGACCAGTCAGGTGTAATTAAGTGAACTAAACCTAATTGTGGTAAAAGGGCAAAACCACTGTCATTATTACGGAATTTTTGATTTTCGCGTCCTTGTCCTGATTTTATTTGATGCCATTGTGCCCGAACACCACCAGAAACAATCCATTTGTCACCCAAATAGATTGCATCCTGCACGACTAAACCAAGAGTTTTATATTGTTCTAACATATCGCTAGTTCGTACATCTGTTTTTGACGATGCCTGCCCATTAATCACCTGTGTTGAATTATATTCTGGGGTATCAATAGACATTGTATGTGTTCCGCTACGGCGTAAATCGCCAATCGTTAACTGATATTTTTGTAGTTCAACAGCTGTACGTAATTGGTGAGTAACGGAAGGGGATTGTTCTATAATCCCAATAGCAGATAAATTCAAACTATTATTTACTGCATCGGACGGATTTGTACTGTCAATTCGTCGTGTTACCTTTCTGGTTTTGGCATCATATTTTGTAATACGAGCTTGCCAATCAGAATAATGATTTTTTGCATATCCATAATCTGTTTTCAGAGTCCAATTCGGGTTTAATTTATGTTCAGCATTAAATTGAATGGTATGAGAGTAACCTGTTGTTACATTGATTGGATCATCTAATCTTCTTTCTAATGGAATATCAACAGGTTTGCCATAATTTGGGTTATGGTTAAGCCCAACTTTTTTATTTGTATCAATGAAAATACCGCGATCAAAATCACCTTTATAATCTTGATATTCATAAGACAAGGTTAATTTTGTTGAATCATTTTTCCAGGATAGAGATGGTGCAATGATTGTTTCTTTATTTTCCCCAAAATTACGCCAAGAATGTTTTTTCTTGTGATCAGCAACGATGCGATAAGCGAATCCAGTACCAGTAATGGGGCCAGTAACATCAATGCCAAAATTACGGCTATAATTTGAACCGTAACTTGTATCTAACGTTGTTTTATGCCCTTCATTGGAAGGCTTTTTAGTTACAACGTTAATTACGCCGCCGGGATTTTGCATGCCATATAATACTGAAGCGGGGCCTTTTAGTACTTCAACTCGTTCTACGTTAGCATTAAAGTTACGTGCTAGTGGACTTGCAAGCCCGTTACGCATAATAGAACCATCACGATTTCCACCGTAGCCACGGCGTTTTACTGTATCAAGTGTACCTGCTAAATTATTACCTTGACTTAAACCACTAATTCCTTTTACTGCGTCTTCTAAAGTACTTGGTTGTTTATCTTGTAATTGTTCTTGTGTCACAATATCAATACTATAAGGTGTATCAATAATTGATGAATTTACGCCTGTAATTTCAGTGCGTTCAGCCTTATAGCCTTTTTCATTAACAAGTTTTGTAATGACTTCAATACCTTCTAATGTGTGTTCATTAGTTGAATATTCTTTTGCATTTACATTAGCTACAAACGAAACTCCGGCAAAAAGTGCGGTGTAAATTAGGCTTAATTTAAATTTCATAAAATGCTTCCGTAGATTAGATATAGGTAAAAAGAGGCGCGAGTATATCTAAAAGGTTAATTTATATCAATGGTAATTATTATCATTTAATGAAAAAATATGTTCATTCTTACATAATGAAATTTGCGTACCTTATAAAGTTGCGTTACCATAATTTCACTCTATCAAAAATAAGGCATAAGATGAAAATCGCATTAGGTATTGAATATCAAGGCACAAATTATTATGGCTGGCAACGTCAAGAAAATGTGCGTAGCATACAAGAACAACTTGAAAACGCGCTTTCCATTATTGCTAATGAAAAAATTGAAATTTTTTGTGCCGGGAGAACTGACTCAGGGGTGAGCGGAACAGGGCAAGTCGTACATTTTGAAACTAGTGCGGTACGCCCTGATAAAGCATGGACATTCGGGACAAATGCGAATTTACCTGATGATATTGCGGTTACTTGGGCAAAAAAAGTTGATGATGAATTTCATGCGCGTTTTTCAGCAATGGCTCGTCGATATCGCTATATTCTTTATTGTAATAAATTACGGTCTGCTATTTTACACGGAGGAATTACTCACTGTTATTTAGATCTTGATGCAGAAAAAATGCATCAAGCTGGTCAGTATTTATTAGGCGAGCATGATTTTTCCTCTTTTCGTGCCGCACAATGTCAATCAAACACGCCGTGGCGTAATGTTCATCACTTATCAGTTACTCGGATTGGGCAATATATTATTGTGGATATTCAAGCCAATGCTTTTGTGCATCATATGGTCCGTAATATTGTTGGGAGTTTGATTGAAGTTGGTGCAGGTAAAGAATCAATTGAATGGATGAAATGGTTACTAGAGCAAAAAAATCGTCAGCTTGCGGCACCAACTGCAAAACCTGATGGACTATATTTAGTCGATGTAATTTATCCTGAAAAATTTGGTCTTCCTAAAAGCCATTTAGGGCCATTATTTTTAGGTAATGAGTATGTTAAGTAATTAAAAAAACACCGCACTTTGGATGGTAAAGTACGGTGTTTTTTAGAAGGTTTTATCAATATTTATAGATTTCGTTGTATAAGCCACTCTCAAATTGAACTAATGGTGCTCGTTTGGTTTTGCTTTCCAAATCGCCTGTTGAGTAGCCATTAATAAATTGTACAAAGGCTACTTTTTCCCCTCGAGCATTTGTCATAAAGCCGGCTAGGTTATAAACCCCTTTCAAAGAACCGGTTTTAGCAATAACATTTTTTACTAATGGTGGGCTAATTAATCCACCTCGCCCACTGATCGTGCCATCTACACCTGCGATTGGAAAAGTTTCCATTAAATGCAATTTATCTTCGTTTTTAGCGATGTACTCTAAAACGGATAGCATCGTTTTAGGTGCTACAAGATTATGGCGAGACAGACCAGATCCATCGGCTAAGATACTGTTACCAAAACGAATTCCCTGTTTTTGCAAGATGGATTTAATCGCTAATGTGCCTAATTGAAAGGATGCAGGGCGTTTATAGTAATTGAATGCCACCGCTCGGAATAATGAATCGGCAATTTGGTTATCCGATTTTTTCATCATTTTTTTCAATAAATCTGGTAATGGTTTGGATAAATGTTTCGCTAATAGCTGACCTTGTTGTGGTTTTTGTGGCAGCATGACTTTGCCATTAAACTCAATACCTAATTGTCTTAATTGGCGTTGAATAATCGCGGCAGCATAAGCATCCGTATCTTGCACAGCAAAGCTTAAGCCAAAAGGTTTAGATTGACGGGCTAAACATCCTTTTACTTGATAGCGATTATTGTCATGTACAACAACATCAAGCTGACAATAAGGCGCTTCATTGCTATCCGCTACATAGACTTGTCCGAACACTTGAATTGGAAATTGTGCAGGCACATTGATTTTTACTGTTTCACCGGGATTTTGATTGGCATCTAGTTCCGCATAGAAACAGTTGTTATCAATATTCGCAGCAGATGGGGGAGAGTTGAAACACATGGTCAGATCGTTCCAAATCCAACCTAATCCTCGGTCGTGACTCGAAAAAACAGATGTATCTAATACTAAATCGCCATTAATTTTTTTGATACCTTGTTTTTTTAATTCTGCAAGTAAGGTATAAAGTTGGCCACTTGTGAGATCTGGATCGCCTGTGAAACGCACGATTAAGTCACCCTCTAAATTCCCATTTTGAATTTTCCCATTACTCAAAAGCGCGGTCTCAAATTGGAATTGATCACCTAATGCAAGTTTAGCGGCAACAGCTGTAAAAACTTTTTGTGTACTTGCAGGAAGCATAAAGGTTGAGCCATTATAATCCGAGATAATTTGGTTTTGATTTATATTTTTTGCGATAAAACCTACGCTAGAGCCTTCAGGCAATTGTTGTGTCAAGTCTGAAACATTAATATTTGCGAAGGTTGGAAGGCTAAAGCTTATGGAAAGTAAAAAGGATCCAAGTGCGGTGGAAATTGAAGATAATTTTTTCATATTAGGTTTGTTATGGTTGCTATTTTTTTTTAGACGAACAATAATAAGCCCCGAATGAAATTGAGTAAATCATTTTCTCATTTCAAGTTTATTTTTAATAATACTGCGGCAAGATTTTAGGGTTTTGCCGTGGTTTTTGTTTTATTTAGTAAAAGGAAAAACAATGCAACAAATTCCAATGACTGTGCGTGGCGCAGAACAATTACGTGAAGAATTGGATTTCTTAAAAAATGTACGTCGTCCTGAAATTATTAAAGCGATAGCAGAAGCACGCGAGCACGGTGATTTAAAAGAAAATGCAGAATATCATGCAGCTCGTGAGCAACAAGGTTTTTGTGAAGGTCGTATTCAAGAGATTGAAGGTAAACTTGGTAATGCTCAAATTATTGATGTAACAAAAATGCCAAATAACGGTAAAGTCATTTTTGGTGCAACGGTTGTGCTTGTAAATACTGATACAGACGAAGAAGTCACTTATCGCATTGTGGGCGATGATGAGGCTGACATTAAATCGGGTTTGATTTCGGTTAATTCTCCCATTGCGCGAGGTTTAATTGGTAAAGAATTAGATGATACCGTTAATATTACAACGCCTGGCGGTGTCGTTGAGTTTGATATTATTGAAGTGAATTATATTTAAATAAAAAAGTGCGGTTAAAAATGACCGCACTTTTGTTGTTATTTGCGTGGAAGCTGAATTTTTGCTTCTTCGCTTGGGCGATAAAGTACCAAAATATGCCCGATAGTTTGTACTTGTGCTGCTTTAGTTTCACGCACAATCGCATCGATAATAAGTTGTTTTGTTTCGCGATCTGCACCAGCAACTTTTACTTTAATGAGTTCGTGATGATTAAGTGCATTTTCAATTTCAGCAAGTACGCCTTCGGTTAAGCCATTTCCACCAAGCATAACGACTGGGTTAAGATGGTGCGCAAGACCTTTTAAAAATTGTTTTTGTTTGGTTGATAAGGTTGTCATAAGGATTCCTAATTAAAAAGAGCGGTTGATTTTCTCAATGTTTTTCACTGATTTCAATCAGCCTCGGCTTGAATTCGGCAGATTGTAACCAAATATAAGCAAAACTACTACCAAAAATAGAAGATTATGGGAAAGAAAAAACGTTCAGCAAGTTCTTCTCGCTGGCTAAATGAACATTTTAGTGATCAATTTGTGCAAAAAGCGCATAAGCAAAAGTTACGTTCACGCGCGTATTTTAAGATTGATGAAATTCAGCAAACGGATAAATTATTTAAACAAGGAATGACTGTGGTCGATCTTGGCGCTGCACCTGGCGGTTGGTCGCAATATGTGGTGGGACAAATTGGTGGCAAAGGTCGAGTGATTGCTTGTGATATTTTGGAAATGGATCCCATTGTAGGCGTTGATTTTCTGCAAGGCGATTTCCGTGATGAAAATGTTTTGAATGCTTTATTAGCGCGTGTAGGCGAAGATAAAGTTGATGTTGTGATGTCTGATATGGCACCTAATTTTAGTGGAATGCCATCAGTGGATATTCCGCGCGCAATGTATTTGGTCGAGCTTGCTTTAGATATGTGTAAACAGGTCTTGGCAACCAAAGGAAGCTTTGTTGTTAAAGTTTTCCAAGGTGAAGGCTTTGATGAATATTTAAGAGAAATTCGTTCTTTATTTAATGTGGTGAAAGTGCGTAAGCCTGAAGCATCACGCGGACGCTCTCGTGAAGTATATATTGTGGCGACAGGCTATAAAGGCTAATTGCTTTGATAGCTTTTCATTGCTAATGATGTGTAGTATCTTGTAAAAAATTTTTTAACTTAGGAAAGGTAGGTTAGACTTTGAACGATATGGTCAAAAATCTGGTGCTTTGGGTGGTAGTAGCGGTCATTATGATGACAGCATACCAGAGTTTTAATTCCTCTTCGGTAGATAATTCTACTGATTATACAACCTTTGTTTACGATGTAAGCAATGGACAAGTGACAGAAGCGCGTTTTGATGCCAATGAAATTACGGTAACGAAAACGGATGGTTCTAAATATTCAACCGTAATGCCCCCACTTGAAGATAAAAAATTGCTTGATGATTTGTTAAGCAAAAAAGTGAAAGTGGAAGGTACGCCATTTGAAAAACGTGGTTTCTTATCCCAAATTTTAATTTCTTGGTTCCCAATGTTATTCCTTGTTGGCGTCTGGGTATTCTTTATGCGTCAAATGCAAGGCGGTGGCGGCAAGGCGATGAGCTTTGGTAAAAGTCGCGCCAAAATGTTGAACCAAGATCAGATTAAGGTTACTTTTGCGGATGTCGCTGGTTGCGATGAAGCAAAAGAAGAAGTGGGCGAAATCGTTGATTTCTTGCGTGATCCGAATAAATTCCAAAACTTGGGCGGTAAAATTCCAAAAGGTATCCTGATGGTAGGGCCTCCTGGTACTGGTAAAACCTTACTTGCTCGTGCTATCGCAGGGGAGGCAAAAGTTCCATTCTTCACTATTTCTGGTTCTGATTTCGTAGAAATGTTTGTGGGGGTTGGTGCATCTCGTGTACGTGATATGTTTGAACAGGCTAAGAAAAATGCACCTTGCTTAATCTTTATTGATGAAATCGATGCTGTGGGGCGCCAACGCGGTGCGGGTTTAGGCGGTGGACATGATGAGCGTGAACAAACCTTAAACCAAATGCTAGTTGAAATGGATGGATTTAGCGGTAATGATGGGGTAATTGTTATTGCAGCAACTAACCGTCCAGATGTGCTTGATCCAGCCTTAACTCGTCCAGGCCGTTTTGACCGACAAGTTGTTGTTGGTTTGCCTGATGTGAAAGGTCGTGAGCAAATCTTAAAAGTGCATATGCGCAAAGTGCCTGTAGCACAAGATGTTGATGCAATGACATTGGCGCGTGGTACGCCTGGCTATTCTGGTGCAGATTTAGCAAATTTAGTGAATGAGGCCGCTTTGTTTGCTGCTCGAGTGAATAAACGTATGGTCACCATGCTTGAGTTTGAAAAAGCGAAAGATAAGATCAATATGGGGCCAGAGCGTCGTACCATGATTATGACGGATAAACAAAAAGAGTCGACTGCTTATCATGAAGCAGGTCATGCGATTGTGGGTTATTTAGTCCCTGAACATGATCCTGTGCACAAAGTGACTATTATTCCTCGTGGTCGTGCGTTGGGGGTGACATTCTTTTTACCTGAAGGTGATCAAATTAGCATTAGCCAAAAACAATTAGAAAGCAAGCTTTCCACCTTGTATGCAGGGCGTTTAGCAGAAGATTTGATTTATGGTGAAGAAAATATCTCAACGGGTGCATCAAATGATATTAAAGTAGCGACTAATATCGCGCGTAATATGGTGACGCAATGGGGATTCTCTGACAAATTAGGGCCGATTCTTTATACGGAAGATGAGGGCGAGGTTTTCTTAGGTCGTTCAATGGCGAAGGCAAAACATATGTCAGATGAAACGGCTCATGCAATTGATGAAGAAGTTCGTGCAATTGTAAATCGTAACTATGCGAGAGCAAGACAGATTTTGACTGATAATATGGATATTCTTCATGCGATGAAAGATGCATTGGTCAAATATGAAACCATTGAAGAAGAACAAATCAAACAATTGATGAATCGTGAACCAGTCACACCACCATCTGGATGGGAAGAGCACACAGGGCAAGCTGCTTATGCAAATAGCAATAATGCTCAAAGTGCGGGTGAAAATTCGGTAGATTCTAATTCCTAATCAATTCTCTAATCAACAAAGCCTTTCTTCGGAAAGGCTTTATTTTTCTCTAATGATTTTTTTCTTGGGCGTATTCCGCTATAATCGCGCGATTAAAATCAATCTAAAAATCCACCGCACTTTATGAAACTTTACGCGAACAATAAATGTCTTGATTTAAGCGTTCCTCAAATTATGGGGATCCTTAATTTTACGCCTGATTCCTTTTCTGATAGCGGACAGTTTTTTAGTTTGGATAAAGCGCTTTTCCAAGTTGAAAAAATGTTGGAAGAAGGTGCGACAATTATTGATATTGGTGGTGAATCTACGCGTCCTAATGCAGATGAAGTCTCTGAACAAGAAGAATTGCATCGTGTTGTGCCAGTAGTGGAGGCAGTGCGAAGCCGTTTTGATTGCTGGATTTCTGTCGATTCTTCAAAAGCAGTTGTGATGCGTGAAGCGGCAAGTGTTGGAATGGATTTGATTAATGATATTCGTGCTTTGCAAGAGCCAAATGCATTAGAAACGGCGGTGAAACTTGCTTTACCTGTTTGCATTATGCATATGCAAGGTCAACCTAGAACGATGCAGACAAATCCTCATTATGAAAATGTCGTGCAAGATGTATTGGCTTTTTTACAGAAACGTACTAATGAATGTCTTTCTGCTGGTGTTAAAAAAGAAAACTTAATTTGGGACATGGGATTTGGTTTTGGTAAGTCTGTACAGCATAATTATCAATTATTACAAAATCTGAATGAATTTTGTCATAGCGGATATCCAGTGTTAGCGGGATTATCTCGCAAATCAATGATTGGTGCGGTGCTTGATAAACCCGTCGATCAGAGAGTGATAGGTAGTGCGGCAGGTGCGCTTATTGCAGCGCAAAAAGGTGCAAAAATTTTACGCGTACATGATGTTGCTGCAACATCAGATATGCTCAAAGTTTGGCAGGCAACAGAAAATGCCTGATGGTTTTATAAAAAAATTAAAGGAATTGTATTATGGCAAATCGTAAATATTTTGGAACAGATGGTGTACGTGGAAAAGTAGGTAGTTATCCAATTACACCAGATTTCGCATTAAAATTAGGCTGGGCTGCAGGAAAAGTATTAGCTTCTCAAGGTTCTAAAATGGTTTTAATCGGTAAAGACACCCGAATTTCTGGATATATGTTGGAATCAGCCCTTGAAGCAGGTTTGGCTGCTGCGGGTTTATCTGCTGCATTTACTGGCCCTATGCCTACACCTGCTATTGCTTATTTGACCAGAACTTTTCGTGCTGAAGCGGGTATCGTGATCTCAGCCTCTCATAATCCTTATTATGATAATGGCATTAAATTCTTTTCAGCAAAAGGCACTAAATTGCCTGATGAAATTGAAGAAGCCATTGAAGCGATGTTAGAGCAACCGATGGATTGTGTGGAATCTGCCGAATTAGGTAAAGCAAGTCGTATTAATGATGCAGCAGGACGCTATATTGAGTTTTGTAAAGGCACATTCCCCGCTCATTTAGGCTTGGAAGGTTATAAGATCGTGGTAGATTGTGCAAATGGGGCGACTTATCATATTGCACCTAACGTGTTGAGAGAGCTTGGTGCGGAAGTCATTGAAATTGGTACAGATCCAAATGGTTTGAATATTAATGAAAAATGTGGTGCAACTGATGTGACAGCATTGCAAGCTAAAGTTGTTGAAACTAAAGCGGATGTTGGTTTGGCTTATGATGGCGATGGTGACCGCATCATGATGGTCGATCATTTAGGAAATAAAGTCGATGGTGACCAAATTCTCTTTATTATTGCGCGTGAAGCATTGCGCTCAGGTCAATTAAAAGGCGGTGTCGTTGGCACATTAATGAGTAATATGAGCTTAGAGATTGCGTTGAAAATGCTTGGCGTTCCTTTCTTACGTGCAAATGTGGGCGACCGTTACGTATTGGAAAAAATGGTTGAAAACGATTGGACGCTTGGTGGTGAGAATTCTGGACATATTATCATTGCTGATAAGAATACAACGGGTGATGGCATTGTTGCGTCATTGGCTGTATTGGCAGCGATGGCTCAGCATAAATTATCATTAAATGAATTAGCGAGTGCGGTTAAATTATTCCCTCAAGTGTTAATCAATGTACGTTTTGCAGGTGGGGATAATCCACTTGAAAGTGACGCTGTAAAATCTGTTGCCGCAGATGTTGAAAAACGTTTAGAAGGCAAAGGTCGTATTTTATTACGTAAATCGGGTACGGAACCACTTATTCGCGTTATGGTGGAATGCCAAGATGCGGAACTTGCACAACAATGTGCAGAAGAAATTGCAGAAGCAGTGAAATCTCATTAATTTTTTAACCGCACTTTATTTAGTGCGGTTTATTTTTATCAAATACTTAGGAAAGTAAATGAATATTTTTATTATGCGTCATGGCGAGGCTGAAGTAATAGCTAATAGTGATAAATCTCGTCGCTTAACTGCTTATGGTATTAAACAAGCCTTTACTCAGGGGCAATGGTTAAGAAAACAGTTAGAGTTAGCCACGCCAGATCGTATTATTATTAGTCCTTATGTGCGAGCACAAGAAACTTTCGAGCAGGTAAATCAGGCTTTTAATGGTGAACTATCATCAAAAATAGAAATTTGGGACGGTGTTACACCTTATAGCCATGCAGAAATGGTGACGGATTATTTTTCCGTATTGCGTAATGAAGGTATAAAATCTATATTTATTATTTCTCATTTACCTTTAGTCGGTGAAATTGTAGCGGAGCTCTATGGAAAGCGAAATCCAATCAGTTTTTACCCTGCGACTATTGCATATTTAAATTGGTCTGGACAATATGCAAAAATTCTCATGTATAAAAATGCAGATGCATTGATCTAATTGTGTTATTAATAATCAAATTAATGGTTATTTATCTTTACAAAAAATAAATATTTTTTATGAAACTTTATAAATATATTTTATTTATCAATTGGTTAGTTCTATTTTTGTTTGTAAAGATTTTTAAAGAAAGGTAAATTTTTATTTTACCTATTTTCTTTTTAAGAAATATGCGTAAACTACGCCACACAAAGCAATAGGGCTTTGCAAAATGAATACTAAATGGAGATTTATTATGAAAAAATTAGCATTAGCTGCATTGGTGTTGGGTTCAACGGTCGCTTTAACCGGTTGTTTTGATAAAGATGAGGCTGTACAAAAAGTTGCAGAGGCAAAACAAGCGGCAACTTCAGCTGTTACGGATGTGAAAGAAGCTGCAACTAATGCTGCAGCAGATGTAAAAACTACTGCACAACAAGCTGTATCTGATGTGAAGGATATGACGAGCAACGCTGTAGATTCTGCAAAATTAGCGGCAGCAGAAAAAATAGCTGAAACTAAAGATGCAGCTATGGCTAAAGTTGAAGATGCGAAGAATGTGGCAATGGAAAAAGTTGAACAAGCCAAAAATGCAGCGTCTTCAAAAATGGAAGAAATGAAACAATCTATAGGTGAAAAAACGAATCAGACAATTGATGCGGTGAAAGAAGCTGCTAAATAATTTTGTGATTAAATAGAAAAATCCCTATTGTGAATTCAATAGGGATTTTTTAGTTTTAGTATTTGATATTATTTTTTCCAGATAACATGAAATTCACGATTTTCTTCTCGGTGAGAAATTAAAAATTTTGCAAATATATCGTCCATTTCATCTTGATTGTTTACTAATCCAACCCAAATCTCGGCATATTCATTCGGATCGATGAGTACGCCAATTTCGTCTTCCCAGTTATCGGCAGTTTCTACAAACTCAACACCTCCTCGTTCTTCAAATTGTAGGTTGAAGAGAAGGATATCGGCTGGATCAAGATTTTCACTTGCCATTTCTAGAAAAATATCGTACGCAATATCAATTGCTGTATCAGGATCAAGTTTTTTGATTTCAGTCATCATAAAATATTCTCATAAAACTAAGGGTTATTTATTGGTAATTTTATTTCTCGAATGTTCATTGAAAAGCCATCAATAATGAGCAATCTACCACATAAATTCTTGCCAATTTTTAAACGCACTTTAATTGCTTCTAATGCTTGAATAGAACCAACAATCCCTACAATTGGGGCTATTACTCCTGCTTCTACACAACTTAATATATTCTGCCCAAATAATTTACTTAGTTCACGATAGGTTGGTGTATTTGATTCATAGGTAAAGACTGAAATCTGGCCTTCCATTCGGATTGCCGCACCAGAGATTAAGGGAATGTGAGCTTTCTCGCATTGGCGATCAAGTTGATTGCGAATATCGACGTTATCAGTACAATCTAAGACAAGATCAAAGTGCGGTATTAATTCGGCTAGTTTTTCTTCGGTTAGTTTTGCATTTATTGTTTGAATATCAATATGTGGGTTAAGCTGTTCTAGAGCTATTTTAGCAGATTCAACTTTTGGCATATTCAGTCTAGCATCACAATGAAGCACTTGACGTTGTAGATTGGAAAGTGAAACATGGTCAAAATCTAATAGGGTTAGGTGTCCTATACCTGAAGCGGCCAAATATTGACTAGCCGCACAGCCTAATCCACCTAAACCTACAATGAGAATTTTGCTCTCTTTTAGTTTTTCTTGCCCTTCAAAATCAATCGATTTAAGAATGATTTGCCGGTTATATCGTAGCTCTTCTTCGTAACTTAATTCAGTCATAGGTTACCTCAATAAATGATTGAAGAGTTCTATGGTTACACGTTCACCTGCTGATACATTGCCACGCTCTTGTTCTAATACAATAAAACAATTACTTTTTATGAATGCACTAAATAAGTGAGATCCTTGAAACCCAACAGGCTTAACCTCAATTTGTCCTTGTGAGTTGATGTGATAAAAACCTCGTTGGAAATCTAAGCGACCAGGAGCTTTTTTTAAGTTTGTTGAAGCAATTGCTGAAAAACGTGCTGGATTTTTCCATCGTTTTTGACCTTGCAATTTTGCAATGAGGGGCTGAACGAGTTGATAAAAAGTCACAAGTGCAGAGACAGGGTTACCAGGTAAGCCACAAAACCATGCATTTTCTAGTTTACTAAAAGCGAAAGGTTTACCAGGTTTAATAGCAAGTTTCCAGAAATTAATTTCACCTACTTTTTCTAATACTGTTTTAGTGAAATCGGCTTCTCCAACAGATACCCCACCACTGGTAATCACTAAATCAGCCTGCTTTTGTGCAGATATAAAGGCTTTTTCAAATTCAGCCTCATTGTCTGGTAATAATCCTAAATCAATAACTTCACAATGAAGTTTTTCTAGCAGTAATTTTACGGTGAATCGGTTTGTATCGTAAATCTGTCCAATTTGTAACGGTTTACCTACCTCGACAAGTTCGTCCCCAGTGGAAAGTATGGCTACTTTTAATCGATGATAACATTTTACTTCTGAGATACCTAAAGAAGCTAATAATGGTAAAGAAACGGCATTTAATTCATCACCTTGTGTTAATACTATATCCCCTTTTTTAACATCCTCTCCAATACGACGAATATTTTGATTGATTTTAGGTAATTCAGAGAAGGTGATTGTTCCGTCTTCATTTATGTTGACTTGTTCTTGCATTACGACAGCATCAGCGCCTTCAGGAATCATTGCTCCAGTCATAATTCTTATTGCACTCTGAGCAGGCCATGAGCCTTGAAATGGTATTCCTGCAAAGGATTTACCTGCAACAGAAAGAGTCAGTGATTTTTCTAAATCAGCTAAACGTACAGCATAGCCATCCATCGCAGAATTATCAAAAGAAGGGACATTAATAGGGGAAATAACATCTTCTGCACAAATTCTATTAGCGGCTTGTTGTAAATTAAGTGTTTCAATTTGTGTAGGAAAGGTGATTTGTTCTAGCATATTATTACGGGCTTGATCCAACGTGAGCATAGAGATTCCTTAATTAAAGTAAAATTTTAAAGTATTGTAGTCTGAAAAATCTTAAAACTAAAGATTTCATTTTACTTAGTGATTTTTCTCATTTTGCGTTCGCTTTATCCTTTGTTAGAATAACGCATTATTTTTTTAGGAAAGACTGTTATGACCGATATTTCACAAGATGCAATAAGTGTGCGTGATGCTTTAATTGCTAAGGGCATTGAAACGCCGATGATAGATCTAAACCAATGTAAAGAAGCACGTCGCTTAGGTATTGCAAAACATATGCATGAAGTGATGAAATTAATTGGATTAGATTTACGAGATGATAGTCTTGAAGAAACACCTAATCGTTTGGCAAAAATGTTTATTGATGAGATTTTTAGTGGAATGGATTATGCAAATTTCCCTAAAATGACAAAAATTAAAAACCAAATGAAAGTGAGCGAAATGGTGCAAGTTAATGATATTACATTGACGAGTACTTGTGAGCATCACTTTGTGACGATTGATGGTAAAGTTTGTGTGGCATACTATCCAAAAGATTGGGTTATTGGTCTTTCGAAGATTAATCGTATTGTGTCGTTTTTTGCACAGCGTCCACAGGTACAAGAAAGGCTAACAGAACAACTTCTCACAGCTTTTCAAACTATTTTAGAAACAGAGGATGTCGCCGTTTATATTAAGGCAACACACTTTTGTGTGAAAGCACGGGGAATTAGAGATACAAATAGTTATACTATTACCTCTGCTTATGGAGGCGTATTTTTAAAAGATCGTGATACGCGTAAAGAATTTCTTGCTACTATTCAGAAATAAAATGGAAATAAAATCGCCGCACTTTTTGATAAAAGGCGGCGTTTTTATTTATCCAAAAGATTTTCTCTCTTGATTTAACAGATAGTTTGGCGGTAGTTCAGGCGTAGAATCTTGTTCATCAAAGGATTCAATTTCAGGTTTGAGATAAAATTCAGCTGCTTCATGATTGCTTTTCGTTTTGCCTAATAATTGTGGCTGAAGTTTTACAAAAGTACTATTCGGTGCAAGCCAGATGCCGATAAATGCTTGATTAAATTTAGCATCAAAATCATGTTCCAAAACAGTGTCATTTAAGACGAAGTAGCCTCTATCTGGTAAGGCAATATAGTTCAAGATATCGTTTGGTGAGAAATCAGGAAATGTAGATTGCATTTCTTTAAGCCAGCTTTGAGTATCGCCATCATTAAGTTTTAAGGTTTCGATTTCTTTAATAAGCGTAATCGCAAAATTTTTCCCTTCAATGGGTTTTTCATATTTGAAAGAGAGCATTAATGGGCGTTCATTTTCTTGATAAGTGCCCGTTTCGGAAAATAAACCAATGGTATAAACATGGAACGGCCCCCACGTGTATTCGGCATTTCCGATGGGTTGCCAATGAGCAAAAGGTGCGGCAGAAAAAAACGTAATTATTGCCACAAAAAGGGATTTCATTTTCATAATAAATTGCCGTGAATAAAATTGTGTTGATTATAACAAACCGCATCAAAAAACAAACGAGAAACGAGTAAAAAGGCGAGTAATTTTACTCGCCTTTAATATTACTGATGTTAATTTGTGCGGTGTATTATTTTAGACTACCCACCATATCTTCAGGGCGAACCCATTTATCAAAATCTTCAGCAGAAACTAAACCTAAATTAATTGCTTCTTCACGCAATGTTGTACCATTTTTGTGTGCCGTTTTTGCAATTTTAGCCGCGTTTTCATAGCCAATATGCGTATTAAGTGCGGTCACCAACATCAATGAATTTTCAAGTTGTTGTTTAATTCGAGGATAGTTTGGTTCAATACCTACTGCACAGTGTTCATCGAAAGATACGCAAGCATCACCCAATAATTGAGCGGATTGTAAGAAGTTTGCAATCATCACTGGGTTGAACACATTTAATTGGAAGTGACCTTGTGAACCCACAAATGCGATTGTGGTGTCGTTACCAAATACTTGTGCACATACCATTGTCATCGCTTCGCATTGAGTAGGGTTGACTTTACCTGGCATGATTGAAGAACCCGGTTCATTTTCAGGAATTAAAATTTCGCCAATTCCTGAACGTGGGCCTGATGCTAATAGACGAATATCGTTCGCAATTTTAAATAAACTCATTGCTAATTGACGTAATGCACCGTGAGTTTCAACAATCGCATCATGAGCGGCTAATGCTTCAAATTTATTATCTGCGGTGACAAACGGAAGTGCGGTGAATTTTGCAATGTAATCTGCTACTTTCACATCATAGCCTTTCGGCGTGTTCAAACCTGTACCAACCGCTGTACCACCCAATGCTAATTGACTTAAATGTGGAAGAGTATTTTTTAATGCTTTTAAGCCGAAATCTAATTGAGCAGCATAAGCCGAAAATTCTTGGCCTAATGTGAGTGGTGTTGCATCCATTAAGTGAGTGCGGCCAATTTTTACCACGTTTTTGAAGGCTTCAGATTTTGCCGCAAAAGTTTTTTGTAAACGTTCAACACAAGGAATGGTGTGTTCAACTACTTTTTTATATGCCGCAATGTGCATTGCCGTTGGGAAAGTATCGTTTGAGGATTGTGATTTGTTCACATCATCATTTGGGTGAATAATAGATTTTTCACCTAATTTACCACCGTTTAACACATGTGCACGATTTGCAACTACTTCGTTCACATTCATATTGGATTGTGTACCAGAGCCGGTTTGCCAAATAACGAGTGGGAATTGATCATCTAATTTATTTGATAAAATTTCGTTACAAGCTTGAGCAATTAAATCACGTTTTTCAAGAGGTAATACACCTAAATCATGATTAGCAAATGCGGCTGCTTTTTTCAAATAGCCAAAAGCTTCGATAATTTCATGTGGCATTGAGGCGGCAGGACCAATTTTAAAGTTATTGCGTGAACGCTCAGTTTGTGCAGCCCAGTATTTATCTGCTGGAACTTGAACTTCACCCATTGTGTCTTTTTCAATACGAAATGCCATTCTGTACTCCTATGAATTGAATGAAAATTAAAACTGGATTGATTTTAACACTTCCGAGTTATGAGTGGAACGTAACAAAAACGTTAAAAATCAGTTTTGTGACATAGATCATAAAAGTGCGGTGGATTTTCACGCATTTGTAATAATGTATATTTAATTATTTATTTTTTAGGGTTTTTTCGTTAAAATTTTACCCTTTTTATAGGGCAAGATTGAGAAAATAACGGGACTAAAATGGCAAAAACTGCACAATTTTACATTCTTACGGAAGATTGTACGTTAACTGTTGAAGAAATAGCCTGTAATCTTGCTGCCTCAATATGGCGATCAGGGAAAAAAGTATTGATTAGCTGTGAAAGTGAGGCGCAAGCGCTAGAAATTGATGAGCGTTTGTGGCAACGAGATCCTAATGAATTTGTACCGCATAATTTATCGGGTGAGGCAACACAATATCCCACACCAATTGAGATTTCATGGCTTGGGAAACGAAATTTACAACGCCGTGATGTGTTAATTAATTTGCAACAAGAAATCCCAGATTTTAGTCATAGTTTTACCCAGATTATTGATTTTGTACCGAAAGATGACGTTTTAAAAACACAAGCCCGAGAACGCTATAAACAATTACGTCTGCAAGGTTGGAATCTTTCTACTGAAAACGTGGGTTAATAAATGAACGACATTACCTTTTATCAACGCTTTGAAGCCGACATTCTCTCAGGGCGTAAAACCATTACCATTAGAGATAAATCGGAAAGCCATTTTAAAGCAGGTGATATTTTACGTGTTGGGCGCTTTGAAGATAATAAATACTTCTGCACGATTGAAGTGTTAAATGTATCGCCGATTGCCCTTGATGAACTAACGGAACAGCACGCAGAGCAGGAAAATATGAGTTTGGCGGAATTGAAAGAGGTGATTAAGGCGATTTATCCAACTGAAAGTGAGTTTTGGATAATTGAATTTCAATTAGTAGAGTAATAACAAAGATTAATTAATATGGATAAGATGTTTTACCCTAACCTTATATTGACTCTAATGTCTCTTTTAAGTTTCATAGGGATTTTGGGTGTTTTTATCTTTTTTGAAAAGAGAAGTTACAGAGCTGTTTGGCCTGCATTTATAGTAATATTTTTATCTATATTGGTACAAATGATTACTTTTATTGAACCAACATCTAGATTGGATACTTCTAAAAATAATATAGATACATTAGGAAGTATAGAATATTCTTATATTACGCTTTCAATTTTGTCATCTATCTTTATCGTTTATTTATTGTCTATTTTTCATGCTTTATCTGATAATGAGAAAGCTATTTCTTTCTCTTTGGGAGCATTTCAGATTGCAATATTTATGTCGATAACCTCGTTAAATAGCATATCAGTGCACTTGAAAATATTATTGAATATTTACTATCTTTGTATTCCTGCATTAGCGATCTATAAGCTAACAATCAAGGACGATAGTTGATATTAAATTTAAAGTAAAATAGTGGTTAATTTTTACCCAGCATAAAGAGAACAACAATGACACAAAAATTCGAAATGGCAGACCGTTTTAATCCGTCTGCGGTAGAACAAGCCCTTTATCAACATTGGGAAGAAAGCGGTTATTTTAAACCGTCTGAAAATGAAAATGCGCCGAGCTATTGCATTGCAATTCCGCCACCGAATGTAACGGGTTCCTTACACATGGGGCATGCTTTCCAACAAACCTTAATGGATACTTTAATCCGTTTTAACCGTATGGAAGGGCATAACACTTTATGGCAAGCGGGGACAGACCATGCGGGTATCGCAACCCAAATGGTGGTAGAACGTAAAATTGCTGCAGAAGAAGGCAAAACTCGCCACGATTATGGTCGTGAAGCGTTTATCAATAAAATTTGGGATTGGAAAGCCTATTCTGGTGGCACAATTAGCCAACAAATGCGTCGTTTAGGAAACTCTATCGACTGGGAACGTGAGCGTTTCACCATGGACGATGGTTTATCGAATGCAGTAAAAGAAGTGTTTGTTCGCTTGCATGAAGAAGGTTTGATTTACCGTGGCAAACGCTTGGTAAACTGGGATCCAAAACTTCACACCGCGATTTCTGATTTAGAAGTGGAAAACAAAGAGAGCAAAGGTTCCCTTTGGCATTTCCGCTATCCGTTAGCAAACGGTGCGAAAACGGCAGATGGTAAAGACTATTTAGTGGTGGCAACTACGCGTCCGGAAACCATGTTAGGCGATACGGCGGTTGCAGTGCATCCAGAAGATGAGCGTTATCAATCTTTAATCGGTAAAACGGTCGTTCTGCCGTTGGCAAACCGTGAAATTCCGATTATTGCCGATGAATATGTGGATCGTGAATTCGGTACCGGTGTGGTGAAAATCACCCCTGCGCATGACTTTAACGACTACGAAGTGGGTAAACGTCACAGCTTGCCGATGGTTAACGTGTTAACTTTAAATGCGGATATTCGTGATGAAGCCGAAATTATTGGTACTGATGGAAAACCGCTTGCCAGCTATGAAGCAACTATTCCTGCGGATTACCGTGGCTTAGAGCGTTTCGTTGCACGTAAGAAAATCGTGGCAGATTTTGAAGCGTTGGGTTTATTAGACGAAATTAAACCACACGATCTCAAAGTGCCTTATGGCGACCGTGGTGGCGTGCCAATCGAGCCGATGTTAACTGACCAATGGTATGTAAGCGTGAAACCGCTTGCTGATGTAGCGATTAAAGCGGTGGAAGACGGCGAAATTCAATTTGTGCCGAAACAATATGAAAACCTTTATTTCTCTTGGATGCGTGATATTCAAGATTGGTGTATTTCTCGCCAACTTTGGTGGGGACACCGTATTCCGGCGTGGTATGACGCAGAAGGAAACGTTTATGTCGCGCGTAACGAAGCAGAAGTGCGGTCAAAATACAACTTAGATTCTGCGGTTGAACTCAAACAAGATGAAGACGTGTTAGACACGTGGTTCTCATCAGGTTTATGGACGTTCTCTACCTTAGGCTGGCCAGAGCAAACTAAAGAACTCAAAATGTTCCACCCAACGGATGTGTTAATCACCGGTTTTGATATCATCTTCTTCTGGGTTGCGCGCATGATTATGTTTACGATGCACTTCGTGAAAGATGAAAATGGCAAACCACAAGTACCATTCAAAACGGTGTATGTAACAGGCTTGATTCGTGATGAGCAAGGCCAAAAAATGTCGAAATCGAAAGGTAACGTACTTGACCCAATTGATATGATTGACGGTATTAGCCTTGAAGATTTACTTGAAAAACGCACTGGTAACATGATGCAGCCGCAATTAGCAGAAAAAATTGCTAAAGCAACCCGCAAAGAGTTTGCAGAAGGGATTGCAGCTCACGGTACAGACGCATTGCGTTTCACATTAGCTGCGTTGGCTTCAAACGGTCGTGACATTAACTGGGATATGAAACGTTTAGAAGGCTACCGTAACTTCTGTAATAAACTATGGAATGCAAGCCGTTTTGTCTTAACGAATGAAAAATTAGATTTAAGCGAAGGCGAGATTGAGTTCTCATTAGCAGATCGTTGGATTCAATCAGAATTTAATCGCACAGTAGAAACTTTCCGTAATTCATTAAGCCAATATCGTTTTGACCTTTGTGCCAATGCAATTTATGAATTTACCTGGAACCAATTCTGTGACTGGTATTTAGAGCTTACCAAACCAGTATTTGCAAACGGTAATGCAGCACAAATCCGTGCGGCAAGCCAAACCTTGGTTCACGTGTTAGAGAAATTATTACGTTTAGCACATCCACTCATTCCATTTATTACCGAAGAAATTTGGCAAAAAGTAAAATGGTTTGTCGACATTACTGCTGACAGCATCATGTTACAACCTTTCCCTCAAGTGGAAGAGAACGGCTTTGATCCAGAAGCAGAAGCTGAAATTGAGTGGTTAAAAGAAGTGATCGTTGCGGTGCGTAATATTCGTGCAGAAAGCAACATCGCACCAAGCAAAGGCTTAGATCTGTTATTCCGTAATTTAAGCGCAGAAAACGCAAAAATTCTCGAAAAACAGACCGCTCTTTTAAAAGCCATGGCGAAATTAGACAACGTTCAAGTGTTAGCCGCAAACGAAACTGCACCACTTGCGGTAGCGAAACTCGTCGGCAATGCTGAATTGCTTGTGCCAATGGCTGGCTTTATCAATAAAGAAGCAGAGCTTGCCCGTTTAACTAAAGAGATTGAAAAATATCAAAATGAAGTTAAACGTATTGAAAGTAAACTCAGCAACGAAGCTTTCGTAGCCAAAGCACCTGAAGCGGTGATTGCGAAAGAACGCGAAAAACAAGCCGAATATCAATCTGGATTAGAAAAAATCCAAGAGCAGTATAAAGCGATTGAGGCGTTGTAGTTTTTGATATTAAAAACAGCTAATTTATTAAATATAGATTAGCTGTTTTTTTATTCATAATAAACTTTATTTAAGTGATATAAGACGTAAGGTTATTATTCATTCAAATTAAAGTGATTTTATTGTATAGGTTAGAATCTAGTTAAATCCTCTGCAATTTCTTCAGCTTGTTTAATCACATAAGTTACCGCTTCTTCCTGTTTATCGGGTGGATATTTGTAACGTTGTAGGGCGCGTTTAACGAGAATACGCATTTTTGCTCGTACCGCCTCTTTGTATTGCCAGTCGATTGTGACCGATTTTCTAAGTGTTTCCGTGATTTCTTTCGCCAGTTTAGAAAGCACTTCATCACCCATCAAATCTTTTGCACTTTGATTTTGAGATAGGGCTTCATAGAAGGCAAGTTCTTCCTTGGTTAATCCTAGTTTTTTCCCTAATGCTAAACGTTCTTGGAAATCTTGGCTCATTTTAAAGAGTTCGTCCAAAATCTCTACCACAGTCAAATTGTGGTTGTGGTATTGATTCAATGCTTCCTTCAAACGCTGTTCAAAATCTTTTTGCAAGGTTAAGTTTGTGCCTGATTTAACTTTAATTTCACTTGCTAAATAACGTTCCATTGCCGTAACCCATAAATTTTTAGTTGGGCTATTTTTAACAGTTTGTAAAAATTCCTCGGAAAGCAAACTGATTTGTGGTTGTGGTTTTTCTAGCAGATCAAATAAATCAATCACGCCTTCAGAATACACAGTTTGATTAACCAGTTTTTTTAATAAAATCTGTCTTTCATTTGTGCCTGTGCCGTTTTGTTTACGCTTCGTGAGAATAGCGCGTACGGCATCATAAAAAGCAATTTCTTGGTTATATGGCTCAACTTCAGCCAATGAGCCGCATAACATATAGCCTTTTTTCACCAAGCCTGCTGCTTTCAAAAAGGCTTTTTTGCGAGGTTCTGTTTCTTTTTTATCAAACCAATGTTGCTCGTGTGCTTTGCCATCAAACGGTAATTGATCGAGGCTCAAAATATGGTTGGCAGCAAAACGAATCGCCATCAAAAGATCATTCGGATTATCTTTTTCTAAGGCAGCCTGAACATCAAAGGTTTTCCCTTCAACTGGCGTTGCAAACAGGCTGCGGACAAACTCCAAATGCTCTTTCATTTTAAAGAATACATCAATCACGTTATCAGTCAGCTTGCCCTTGCCTTGCGAGTTAGTATATTGCTGGGTGGCTTCTCTGAGCTTGTCAGCAATGCCTACATAATCCACAATCAAGCCGCCATTTTCTCGGCTCTTATTACGGAATACACGGTTAACCCGTGCAATCGCCTGCATTAAGTTATGCCCTTGCATCGGCTTGTCGATATACATCGTATTACAACAAGGCGCATCAAAGCCCGTCAGCCACATATCGCGCACAATCACCACTTTCAGCGGATCGTTCGGGTCTTTAAAGCGGCGTTCCAGCGTTTGTTTTTCCTGTTTACTGTAAACGTGTTTCTGCATTTCCGGCGTATCGGAAGCAGAACCTGTAATCACAATTTTAATCGCCCCTTCGTTAATATTGTCCGAGTGCCATCCAGGGCGCAGTTTGATGATTTCGTTGTATAAGTCCACGCAAATCTGACGGCTGGAAACCACCATCATCGCTTTGCTGTCGACGATTTCATTGCGTTTGGCAAAATGCTGCACAAAATCCGCGGCTAAATCAGCCAGACGGGCTTGCGAACCCAACAATTTTTCCTGCAAACGCAGGGCAGGGGATTGCTCCTCTTCCAGCAAATCATCAATTTCTTTGAATAGCTCATCGTGTTCTTTTTCGTTTAAGCGGATTTGGCGCGCTTCATACACAATCGGCACGGTTGCACCATCTTCCACTGCATCTTGCAAGTCATAAATCGACACATAACGCCCGAATACATCTTGCGTGTCCTTATCTTCTAGGCTAATCGGCGTACCGGTAAAACCAATAAACGATGCATTGGGCAGAGCATCACGTAAATGACGAGCGTAGCCTGCCTGAAATTTGCCGTTATGCAGTTTTTGGGTAAAACCGTATTGGCTACGGTGTGCCTCATCACTGATCACAATAATATTGCTGCGTTCATTTAACACAGGGAAGCGGTTTTCTTCCTCATTTAGGGCGAATTTCTGAATCGTGGTAAAAAACACGCCGCCCACTTCATTTTGCGCGAGCAGTTGGCGCAGTTGTTCGCGGTCTTCTACTTGCTGCGGTGTTTGTTTGATTAAATCTTTGCCTGAAGAAAAAGTTTGGAAAAGCTGACCGTCTAAATCGTTGCGATCGGTGACGACTAAAATCGTCGGGTTTTTCAATTCAGATTGTGAGAGCAATTTGCCGGCATAAAACAACATGGAAATTGATTTTCCCGAACCCTGCGTATGCCACATCACGCCAATGCGGCGGTCGCCTTTTTCGGAAGTCGCAAAGAGCGTGGAATCTACCGCTTCATTTACGCCGTAATATTGATGGTACGCCGCGATTTTTTTAATGGTTTTACCGCTGGAGTCCCGCTCAAATAATACGAAATAGCGGATATAGTCCAATAAATCCTCAGGCTTCAGCAAGCCACTGAGCAGGCTTTGCAATTCATCCTCAAAATATAAGCGCTCGCTTTTATTTTTTTCATCGACCACTTTCCACGGTGTAAAGCGTTGGAAATCTGCCGAAAGCGAACCCAAACGTGCGGCAATTCCGTCTGAAATAATCCGGGTTTGGTTGTAAACAAACAGCTCGGCAATTTCATCTTTATAGGTTTCAAACTGATTAAACGCCTGCAATAAATCTGCCGATTCACGCAACGGATTTTTCAGTTCAAATACCACTAAAGGCAGACCATTCACAAAACCAATAATATCGGGAATCCGTTTGCCCCCTTTACGGCTGCGGATTTCTAGCTGATTGACGGCAACAAAGCGGTTGTTTTCCA
Organism: Haemophilus sp. CCUG 66565; assembly: GCF_001679495.1. NCBI lineage: Bacteria > Pseudomonadati > Pseudomonadota > Gammaproteobacteria > Pasteurellales > Pasteurellaceae > Haemophilus > Haemophilus sp. CCUG 66565. The sequence goes on from NZ_LZOX01000002.1 coordinate 182,145, forward strand.
CATGCTCAAAATCCACCAAGCGCGCCATCTCAATTTTCTGTTCGCCGTTTAGCGTATATTCCACTCGTACACCATCACGCAACAGCTTATAAAACGCCTGATTACGCACCACCAAGTCGCCAATATCGCTTTTCGTCGCCGATTTGACCACAGAATCCACTGCACTTTCCGGCAGTTGTGGGTTGAGTTTATGCACCGCCGCACGCAGTTGTTCAATAAAGATTACACCGCTCAAATCGCCACGGGCAAACTCGCCTTCATGAACAGGCAAATCTTTACCATAGCGATATTCCCAACCGAGGGATTGCAGGCGTTGAAGAGTAAGTTGTTCGATGTCGTTTTCGTTGAGCATGATGTGTTCCTTAGTGTGTGGTTTAAATCTCCCCTAACCCTTCTTTACAAAAGAGGGGAATGGTATTGAGCGTAATTTTAGTTTAAGTGTTTTTCATGAGTAATTTTTCTGTTAATCCGACCGCTTGCAGCTAATAAACTTCCAAATAGTCCCCCTCTTTAGTAAAGAGGGGATAGGGGAGATTTGGCAGATGTGAAATCAACCTCGTGAGTAATTAAATTTCTCCACTCAATAATCTAGGTAACAATAAATCTCTTGTGTCCTGAAGATTGAAATTTTCCAGCCTATTAAAAATAATTTTTTCTAAAATATTTTCTAATGTTTTATTTGCTAATAATTCGTCATTTGGCACTATGCATTTTGCAGCAGATAAATGCTCACGTTTAATATGCCCCATTGTCACAGCTTTGTCATAAGCAATACGCTGAAATTCGGTTAAATGATGTTTGGTATAAAAATAATAGAACCATTTAGGATACTCTTTGGATGAGACTTTGAATAAATGTTGGTTTAAAGCAGCTTTACCTCCACACCAAATATCTACTAATAAACTACCAGACCAAGAAAAAACGACATCACCATTATTAATAATGCACTCAGGCTTAATATTTGCTTTTGCTTTTTCATCGCCATCTGCATAACCTTGTCTCAATTGGGCAATTTTCACAACAGGTAAAAATGGTTCATTATTTTCTGGGCGGAATTTTTGTAATGCCAAGCCATTCTGATAATTTGCAACTTCATCTAAGGCTTTTATCTCCCATCCCTTCGGCACTTCAATCCCATCAACCTCCACCATATCACACGGAAACGCTTTGGCGGTTTCGGCTAATTCGGCGTAGTGGTCAGGCTGTGTTTGTGAAAGTGCGGTCAATTCTTCGGGGGTTTTTCCGTTGATTGCCTGCATGGCGGCAAGTTCAGCTTGTTCAAGACTCATGCCGTCTGAAAGCGCTTGGACTTTTGCGCGCACGGGATCGAAATCGACAAACCAGCTTTTAAACAGGGCTTGGGCGATTTGTTCCAAGGTTTGGTTAATTTGGGTGTTGAGGTGGATTTTTTGGTCCATGCTAAACAATTTCTTTGCGATTTCCCGTCGATTGTCAGGATAAGCAATTTCTGCATCTAAGATTTGATCTAAAACTATGCTCGGTTGAGCACTACCTTGGGCTCCTAGCAGTAAAAATTCTTGGAAATTTTTGTACTTTAATGCATAAAATAAATAAATTTGATCCCATTTATTATTTTCTTTAGTTCTTAATCTAACAGTATTTTGATTTAATAGATATCCATCAGCTTCAACAGGAACTCTTATGAAATTTCCTGCAGTGGCACCAACAGTAGTAATAACTACATCATAAGGTTTTAATCTAACTTTTTTATTTTTATCAGCAATTTCATTAGATATATAATAAATATTGTCTAGACTTATGCTATCCCCCTCAAAATCTGAAACTCGAACAATACCCACACCTTGTTTTTGGTAGTCTTGAGATTTAAAAACTGCACCTTTTTGATATTCAATAATTTCTTTTAATGTGATCTTACTCATACCCCAATCCCCCTAAATTCTTTTTAATCTCCGTTTCCAACTCTGCACTTTTTGCAAACTGTTCCTTCAAAAGCGCGGTCAGATTTTGCATTTTTTCTGCAAATGGTACGCCGTCGTCTTCTTGTTCTGCGGTGCCGACGTGGCGTCCCGGTGTGAGAACGAAATCGTTATCTTTAATCTCTTCTAAAGTAGCGGATTTGCAGAAAGCGGCTTGGTCTTCGTAGCCGTCTGATTTTTGCCAAGCGTGGAGGGTGTCGGCAATTTTGGCGATGTCGTCAGCGGTGAAATCGCGCAAGACACGGTCTTTCATATAGCCGATTTGGCGGGCATCGATAAATAACACGTCGCCTTTGCGCTTTTTGTTGCGATTTAAAAACCAAATACAGGCGGGGATTTGGGTGTTGGTGAAGAGCTGGCCGGGTAGGGCAACCATACATTCGACCAAGTCGGCATTGATGATGGCTTTGCGGATTTCGCCTTCGTTGTTGGTTTGGCTGCTCATGGAGCCGTTGGCAAGCAATAATGCCATTTTGCCGTTGGGCGAGAGGTGATAAATCATGTGTTGCAGCCAAGCGAAGTTGGCATTGCCTTTGGGCGGTGTGCCGTATGCCCAACGTGGATCATCGGCAAGGGATTCGCTCCACCAATCGCTGATGTTGAATGGCGGGTTTGCCATAATGAAATCCATCTTTTTGTCGATGTGTTGCGGCTGGGTGAAGCTGTCGGCGTTGTGTTTGCCGAAGTCATAATCAATGCCGCGGATAGCCATGTTCATGGCGGCGAGTTTCCAAGTGGTTGGGTTGAATTCTTGCCCGTAGATGGAAACGTTGTTGATGTTGCCTTGATGGGCGGAGATAAAGCGTTCGGTTTGCACGAAAAAGCCGCCGCTTCCAATAGCCGGGTCATATACGCGGCCGGAGTATGGCTCGAGCATTTCGACAATCAGGGAAACAATGGATTTCGGCGTGAAATATTGTCCGCCGCGTTTGCCTTCTGCTTGGGCAAAGCGACCGAGGAAGTATTCGTAAACGTGGCCGAGAATGTCTTTTGCGCCTAAATGAACGGGCTCGCCGTTGTAAGTCGGACGGGTAAAGTGGGTATCGGAAAAGAGGATAATCAGCCCGCGCAGGGTGTCTTCGTTTACGGCGTAGCCGCTGATGCGTTGGAGAACGCCTTTGAGTTTTTCGTTGTCTTTTTCAATGGCATCGAAGGCATCATCAATCAGTTTGGCTACGCTGGAAAATTTCCCGCCCCAAGGCAATTCTGCCCCAGTGTTGAGAATAGAGACTTCTTGTAAGGCTTGCCAACGCGCAGAAACTGGCACCCAAAATACGTTATCCGCGGTGTAATAATCACGGTTTTCCAGTTCAGCGGTTAAGGCTTCTTGATACTCTTCTTCAGTATCAAAAAAAGTGCGGTCAAGATAGAGGGGATTTTCTAGTGTGGAGAGTTCCGTCTGAATTTTTTCCTGTTGATGAGTGAAATTATCAGAAATGTATTTTAAGAAGATAAGACCAAGAACGATATGTTTATAGTTAGCGGCATCAAGTTGTTGACGGAGTTTATCGGCAGATGCCCAAAGTTTTTCATCTAATTCATTTAAAAATGCTTGTTGTAATACGTGATTTTCATCGACAATCTTGGTCGTCTCGTCTCGTCTCGTCTCGTCTCGCTTGCATAAATTATGCCCTCTGTAAAGTGATTTTTATCGGAAGTTTGAATATTCAAACAAATTATCAGTTGTTATTTTATCGAAAAACAGTATCGGGTTGAAAGGGATTTTCGCGTGCTAAATCCAATGATTTCCAGTAGAATGAGGCGTTTTTATAAATAAGGAATAACTATGGCAAGAGAATTTAAACGTAGCGATCGCGTCGCTCAAGAAATACAAAAAGAAATAGCAGTCATTTTACAACGCGAAGTGAAAGATCCCCGTATTGGGATGGTGACAGTTTCTGATGTGGAAGTATCGAGCGATTTATCTTACGCAAAAATCTTCGTGACTTTTTTATTCGATCACGATGAAACGGCAATTGAGCAAGGCATGAAAGGCTTAGAAAAAGCATCGCCTTATATTCGTTCATTACTAGGCAAAGCGATGCGTTTACGTATCGTGCCAGAGATTCGCTTTATTTACGATCAATCCTTAGTTGAAGGGATGCGTATGTCAAATCTTGTGACAAATGTTGTGCGTGAAGATGAAAAAAAACACGTTGAGGAAAGCAACTAATGTCTAGACCTCGTAAACGCTGGCGTGATGTTGATGGGGTATTTTTGTTGGATAAACCACAAGGCATGTCATCAAATGATATCATGCAAAAGGTGAAGCGTTTATTTCAAGCGAACAAAGCGGGTCATACTGGCGCGCTCGATCCCTTGGCAACGGGGATGTTGCCGATTTGCTTGGGCGAAGCAACTAAGTTTTCACAATTTTTGCTTGATGCAGATAAGCGTTATCTTGTTACGGCAAAATTAGGCGAACGTACCGATACTTCCGATGCGGAAGGGCAAGTCGTGGAAACTCGTGAAGTTCATGTTGAAACTCAGCAAATTTTGACCGCACTTGAACAATTTCGTGGCGATATTTTGCAAGTGCCGACAATGTTTTCTGCACTAAAACATAACGGTAAACCGCTTTATGAATATGCGCGCCAAGGTATTACAGTTGAGCGTGAAGCACGCCCAATTACGATTTTTGAACTCAATTTTATTGAATATCACGCGCCTTATTTAACCTTAGAAGTGCATTGTTCAAAAGGCACTTATATTCGCACCTTAGTAGATGATTTGGGTGAAGTGCTGGGTTGTGGCGCACATGTGACAATGTTACGCCGTACAGCCGTAGCGGATTACCCCGTAGCAGAAATGATGCCAATTGATGAGCTACAACTGCTCGCTGAAAATTTTCCATTAAGTGAATTAGATCGTTTATTACTGCCAACCGATACCGCAGTAAGTAAATTGCCCGCTTTGCATTTGAATGCAGAGCAGAGTAAAGCCATTGGTTTTGGTCAGCGAGTGAAATTTGCTAATGATCAGCAATTAAGTGGCCAAGTGCGGTTATTTTCAGCGGAGAATTTATTCTTAGGTGTGGCATTGATCGATGGGAATATTATTCGCCCACAACGGTTAATCACGCAATCCGCATAACTTAATTGCCTTTCCTATAAAATTCTAGTAATCTCATCTGTAATTTATTTTTTACAACACATGTAAACTAAATATTGCAGGTGAGTTTTATGGAAGCCCTTAAGGATTTACGTTCTGAAATTGATTCGCTTGATCGCGAACTTATCCAACTTTTTGCTAAACGTCTTGAGTTGGTTTCTCAAGTCGGTAAAGTTAAACATCAACACGGATTACCTATTTATGCGCCAGAGCGTGAAATAGCAATGCTCCAAGCGCGTCGTTTAGAAGCTGAAAAAGCAGGCATTTCAGCAGATCTGATTGAAGATGTTCTACGCCGTTTTATGCGCGAATCCTATGCTAATGAAAATCAATTTGGCTTTAAAACCATCAATCCTGATATTCACAAAATTGTTATCGTGGGCGGTTATGGTAAATTGGGTAGCTTATTTGCTCGTTATTTACGTGCATCTGGCTATCCAATTTCTATTTTAGATCGTGAAGATTGGACGGTAGCTGAAAGTATTTTAACGAATGCTGATGTCGTGATCGTTTCCGTCCCTATTAATCTCACCTTAGAAACCATTGAACGCTTAAAACCTTATTTAACAGAAAATATGTTACTTGCAGATTTAACCTCTGTTAAGCGTGAACCTCTAGCGAAAATGCTTGAAATCCATTCTGGTGCTGTTTTAGGTTTACATCCAATGTTTGGGCCAGATATTGCAAGTATGGCAAAACAAGTAGTTGTTCGTTGTGATGGACGTTTTCCTGAACGTTACGAATGGTTACTTGAGCAAATTCAAATTTGGGGCGCAAAGGTTTATCAAACCGATGCCACAGAACACGATCACAATATGACTTATATACAAGCCTTGCGCCATTTTTCAACTTTTGCGAATGGTTTACATCTTTCTAAACAGCCCGTTCATCTTGCTAATTTATTGTCGCTTTCTTCCCCTATTTATCGCTTAGAACTTGCGATGATCGGTCGCTTATTTGCGCAAGATGCAGAGCTTTACGCAGATATTATTATGGATAAGCCAGAAAATTTAGCGGTAATTGAAACATTAAAACAAACTTACGAAGAAGCTTTAACTTTCTTTGAAAATAATGATCGTCAAGGTTTTATTGATGCTTTCCATAAGGTACGAGATTGGTTTGGCGATTATTCAGAACAATTCTTAAAAGAAAGCCGTCAGCTATTGCAGCAAGCAAATGATTTGAAGCAAGGGTAGTAAAGTGCGGTGAAATCTCACCGCATTTTTCTTTTACTGTCTCGCCAATCTTAAGTTTTCAGGTAAATTCTCAAAATTAGAACGGAACGGATTGATATCTAATCCGCCACGACGAGTATAGCGTGCGTAAACGGTGAGTTTTTCTGGTTTGGCGTAGTGCATTAAATCGCAAAAAATACGCTCGACACATTGTTCGTGGAATTCATTGTGTTGACGGAACGATACAACGTAACGCAATAATTTTTCGTGATCGATTTTTCTACCTACATAATGAATATGCAAGCTGCCCCAGTCTGGCTGATTGGTAATCAGGCAGTTGGATTTTAACAAATGGCTGACTAATTTTTCTTCGACAATTTCATCAGATACGCAATCTTTCAGCCAATCAGCGTTAAATTCGTAGCTGGTAATTTCAATATCTTGTTGATCAATGCAATCGCCTTGTAAATGATCAATTTTTTGAGAATCATAAACTGCCACTGGATTTAACCGCACTTTTACATCGCCTTGCGCACATTCGCTTAAATCGCGTTGCATAGTTTGTTGAACGGCATTGAAGTCGGCAAATTTGCTTTGATTGAAGCTATTTAAATAAAGTTTAAAACTTTTTGATTCAATCAAATTTTGGCTTTGATAATCCAGATAAATGTCTGCGATAGCCACTTGTGGCAAGCCTTTTTCATTGAGCCACGAGATTTCATAAGCCGTCCAAATATCGGCACCAATGGTAAAAGGCTGGTTTTGAGTAATGCCCAATCCATCACGATTTAACGCGCGTGGCACAGGCTGTAATAAAGTGCGGTCATATTGAGAGGCGTATTCTGTTTTTTGACCGAGTTTTAAGGATTTTAAGCTGTTGTCTTGGTAATTCATCTTTTCTCCGATTAGGTGTTCGAATTTTGCAAATTTCGACACTTTATAAATTAATTACAAAAAATTCCACGATAGATTCGAGACTAACCGACAGGTATCGCATTTAAAATGAAAGGTATCAAAAATCGCGTCTTTTAACACCCAATTTGCACCACAAGAAGGGCAGCAACGGGATTTTTCAGATTCTAAAGATTGCCCACCTACACGATATAAATAATAGTAAGTCGGTATGCTCGTTTCTTTTTCGATTTCTTGTGCTAAATAACGCCCATGTTTTGAAAGCGTGCTTTCATGATCTGAAATTTCTGCCAAAGATTGTTGTTCTAATACAGAACCATTCATTTGTAGTTGATCACAGGCTTGCCAATTTTCTTGCCATTTAATCAGATCTTGGCTTAAGTGCGGTTGATTTTTCAACTGTTTATACAAAGGGATTGGTGCGAAATTTTCTCCGCTATGAATTGGCGAACAACTTTGTAAATGGGTTGTGTAAAGCACTTGCCAAGTTGGCGATGTATTTTCTGCCGTTTGATCTGAATTAAAATCATCACCCACAAGTTGAAAACCATCAAAAATTACGCCGCACTTTTCTGCTTCTTGTAATGCTCGATTCACTTCTGCATTATTATTTTGCGGGAAAAGACTATCTTGCTCAGGGCAAATGACACGCATAGCAAAGCCTTGTGCGCCATCTTCTTCCGCTAAATATAAAGGAATTTCACGTCCGATAATTTGCCCGTTATACCGCCATTGATCGATCACGGCATTAAGTAAACGACTTTGTGATTCAATATTATTTTCGAGCGCAGTTAGGAGAAAATAGGTTTCGATTAAATACATAAATTTTTTAATTGCTGTCCGATTTGGTTTAAGCCGTTTAAACGTGTTTCGCTTAAACGTTGTGAAATGCCGAGTTCGCTAAAAAATGCAGTAATATCAAATGTATTCAATTCATCTGCTGTTTTACCATTGATTTGATTGAGTAAAATCCAAAGCAAGCCATTCATAATTCTGGCTTCGCTAAATCCGTTGAATTGAAAAGTGCGGTCATTTTTAGGCATAATTTGAAACCACATTTGTGCTTCGCAGCCAGTAATAGGTTGCATTTGAGCAAGTTCATCATCGCTTGGGCGAGATAAATTTTTGCCAGCTTGAATAATCAGGCGATAGCGATCTTCCCAATTTTTAGCTTGTTTTAATTGTTCTATCATTGTAATAAATCCAGTGCTTTATCTAAGGCGGTAAAAAATGCCTCTACATCTTCCTGTGTATTATAAGGCGCAAAAGATAGGCGTAATGTGGTGCGTTCGCCTAAGCGTGCTAAATAAGGCTGGGCACAATGTTCGCCCACTCGGAGCGCAATATTTTGTTCGCTTAAGAGTGTAGAAAGATCAGAACAGTCAATGCCGTCAAATACAAAGCAAACAACGGTACTTGGTTGAGGAGAACTGAATAATCGACAATTCTCGTAAGATTTTAACCGCACTTTGACGGATTCTGCCAAGGATATAGCGTGCTGTTCTGCTGAGGTAAAATCCCATTTTTGTAGCCAATTCAGTATGGCATTAAAGCCAATAACTCCAGCAATATTGGGTGTGCCTGCTTCTAAACGATAAGGTAACTCGGAAAAAGTAATCCGATTATTTGATACACGATCAACCATTTTCCCACCGAAAAAGAGCGGTTGAAGTTGAGAAAGTGCGGTCAATTTTCCTGTTAAAACGCCAAGCCCATTTGGACCATAAATTTTATGGGCTGAAAATGCGAGGAAATCTGCATCTAAATCTTGTAAATCGATTTTAATATGACTAATCGCTTGTGCAGCATCCACTAAAACCAACGCATGACTATGTTGTCTGATAAGTTGAATTAGGCGTTTAATCGGCTGTTCTGTGCCCGTGACATTTGAAACAAAATTCAGTGCAACGAGTTTGGTTTTTTCAGAAAGAGCAGAAATAAGCGCATTTTCATCAATTAGCCAATTATCTAAAATCGGTAAAACTCGAATTTTTGCACCGCACTTTTTCGCCGTTTCGTGCCAAGTGACAAAATTGGCATGATGATCTGCTTGGCTAATCAGAATTTCATCTTCTGCGTTTAATTGTGGTAGTAATCCATTTGCCACTAAGTTAATCGCGTGAGTTGTACCCGACGTCCAAATAACAGCGCGTTTATCTTCTGCATTAACCCATTCTTCAACCTGTGTGCGAGCCTGTTCATATTGTGCTGTTTGGGCCGCATCATATTGGCTACGATGTACTGAACCCGCAGAAGCATAAAATTCAGCGGTGCGATCAATTAACACTTGAGGTTTCAACGCGGTAGCAGCGTTATCTAAATAAACAACCGCATCTTCATCTTGGAAATAGGGAAATTCTTGACGGAACGTTTGATAATCAAAAGCCATATTAATTTTTCTCTTGTCTGCGCCATTGACTTGGTTCAATCGGATTCTTGTCCGCCCAAAGACCAATTCGTTTGGCTTGTGCATTTTCTTGCGCTTGAAGATAAATCGGATCATGGGAATATTGCTTATAAGCCCATGCCATACCTTGTTTAACCATTTCTAAATTAATATTTTTATCTTGATAATAAACAATCGCCAATGTGCGTTGATAGCGATCTTGACCTTTTAAAGAAAGACGCACATCACGGAGATAAACCATATCAGATAACGCTTTTTTAGATTTTTGTCCAAAAGCTTGTTTTTTCTCTGGTGCATCAATTTCAGCTAGTCGCACTTTGATTTGTCGATTATTTTTAGCAAGGCAGGTAAGCGTGTCGCCGTCACTAATGCCAACGACACGGCAAGTATTTTCTTCACTAGAGCACGCCGAAAGAGCGGTAAAAATTAGTAATAAAATAGCAAATATCGATTTTCGATTTATCATTTTGCAAGGTTCTTGATCTAAGTCTGGTTATTTTACCGAAAAAAACTGGTCAATTCAGAAAAAAAAAGCGTAAAATAATTTTGAAACATTATGGAAAAAGTTGAAAAAAAGGTTGTATATGGTTCAAAAATCATTTTTATTGGCCCGTTCGTTGGTCATTTTGTACATTATGTTATATCTCGGAAATCTTATTGCACATTATGTACCTGTAGGTGTACCTGGGAGTATTTGGGGATTGTTATTGCTCTTTTTAGGTTTAACGACACGATTAATTCATTTAGATTGGATTTATTTAGGCGCGAGCTTATTGATTCGTTTTATGGCGGTGCTTTTTGTGCCTGTAAGCGTAGGTATTATTAAATATTCTGATTTATTAAGAGAACAGGTTAATATTTTATTACTTCCCAATATTGTAAGCACATGTATTACATTAGTTGTGATTGGTTTTTTTGCCAATCATTTATATCAACTCCAATCTTTTACACATAAACGGAAAAAAGTAATAAAACGTCGCCAAGTTCAAGAGAAACAAATAACTGAAAACATGTAGTCTTTATTTGGATGTCAATTATGCAGCAGTACGCAATTTATCTTTATACATTTTTAACAATTTTCGGATTTTGGCTTGCATTACAAATTAGTAAACGTTGGAAATCAGTCATTTTCAATTCATTTATCTTAACCGTATTGATTCTTGTGGTAATTTTAGTTGTAGGTAAAATTCCATATGATGATTATATGGCTGGGAATGCACCAATAAACAATTTGCTTTCATTAAGTATCGTTGCTCTTGCTTTGCCACTTTATGAGCAACTTCGCCAAATTGCCAAACAATGGAAAATCATTCTTTCAACGGTTTTCATTGCCTCTTTTTTAGCAATGTTAAGTGGTGCACTTTTAGCATTTCTTTTAGGTGCAACACCTGAAATGGTCGCAACAGTTTTACCTAAATCTATTACAACGCCTATCGCGATGGAGGTTTCTCGCCATTTAGGCGGAATTCCTGCTGTTACCGCCGTAGGGGTTGTTGTTGCAGGTTTGCAAGGCTCTGTTTTTGGTTACCTTGTATTAAAAAAATTAGGTATTAAACATCAAGAAGCTATAGGACTTTCCGTTGGTTCTGTTTCTCATGCACTTGGTACCGTAAGTTGTATGGAAACTAACTCAACGGCAGGAAGTTATAGTTCTATTTCTCTCGTGCTTTGTGGGATTATTAGTTCTATTCTTGCGCCATTTGTATTTAAGCTTATTTATTTCTTTGTTTAAATATCAATGAAAATTCAACCGCACTTTATTCATTCTAGATTTTGTTTGTTCCAGATAAAGTACGGTTGTTTTTTGTGCTAAATGATTAGATAATGCAGAAAAATCAAATAAAACAAAGCGATATGAAACCACTCATCATTGATTCTTCTTGGACAGAACGTTTTTTTCCTGATCCTCCACGCGAAAAAGATAATCGCCCACCATTTCGCCGTGATCGGGGGCGAATTTTACATTCTGCTGCCTTTCGTTGCTTGCAAGCAAAAACTCAAATTCACGCGATTGGCGAAAATGATTTTTATCGCACTCGCTTAACTCACTCTTTAGAAGTCGCACAGATTGGCAGTAGTCTCGTTGCACAGCTTAAATTTTTAGAAACCTTTGAAAGCCTTTCGCAAACATTAAATATTGATAAAAACGAGTTGCAAAAACAATTAAAACCTTTATTGCCAAGTAACGATCTTATTGAGAGTTTGTGTTTTGCTCATGATATTGGGCATCCGCCTTTTGGGCATGGTGGCGAAACGGCATTAAATTATATGATGGCAGAGCAGGGCGGTTTTGAAGGCAATGCACAAACCTTTAGAATTTTAACGAAACTTGAGCCTTACACTGAAAATGCAGGGATGAATCTAACGCGTCGAACACTATTGGGTGTAGTGAAATATCCCGCGTTGTTAGATGTGGCCTCGCCTCAATATGCAGAACTTAATTTTTCTCGCAATATCGATCCGCGGTTTGTGCGTATTCATGATTGGATTCCAGGAAAAGGCATTTTCCGCGATGATTTGAAAATGTTTAATTGGTTGCTAGAAAATCTTTCTGAAAATGACCGCACTTTATTCTGTCAATTTAAAAAAGTACGGGAAAACCCAGCTGAATCTTTACATACTCGTTTTAAATCTCTGGATTGCAGCATTATGGAATTGGCGGATGATATTGCCTATGGCGTGCATGATTTAGAAGATGCGATTGTAACTGGCGTGGTAAATCCTCATCAATGGCAAGCAGCACATTCCGCATTAAAACAAATTCCGTCAGCTTGGTTGCATGAAAATATTGATTCAATTAGTCAACGACTTTTCTCTGATAAACATTTTGAGCGAAAACAAGCCATTGGTGCATTGGTGAACTTTTTTATTACCAATGTACGGTGGAAATTAACGGCAAATTTTGATGAACCTTTGTTACGTTATAACGCAGAGTTGCCACCTGAAGTGATTGCTGCACTTGGCGTATTTAAAAAATTCGTTTGGGATTATGTTATTCGCAATGTGGATACGCAACGAATCGAATATAAAGGGCAGAGAATGTTGACAGAAATGTTCCAGATTTTTGAATCTGATCCAGAACGTTTATTACCACGAAATACTGCAAATCGTTGGCGTAATGCACCAGAAGAAGGGAAGAAACGGATTATTTGCGATTATATTGCAGGCATGTCAGATGCACACGCATTGCGGGTATATCAACAACTTTGATTTAATAGAGAATCCCATTGAATTGATGGGATTTTTTATGCAAACTGTATAGAATAGTGCGGTTAATTTTCACTGAATTTTTATGGGGCAGTTGTGGCATTAATTAGTTTAACCAATGGATATCTTTCCTTTAGCGATTCACCTTTATTAGATCACGCAGAATTACATATTGAACCGAATGAACGCGTTTGTTTAGTTGGGCGTAACGGCGCAGGTAAATCAACTTTATTGAAAATCATCGCAGGCGATGTGCTTATGGATGATGGCAAAATCCAATACGAGAAAGATCTTGTTGTTTCTCGTTTAGAGCAAGACCCACCGCGTAATGCGCAAGGCAATATTTTTGATTATGTCGCGGAAGGTGTAGGGCATTTAACGGATTTATTGAAAGAATATCATCATATTTCTGTTCAATTGGAAGAAAATTACAGTGATCAAATTTTAAGTCAATTAGAGCAAGTTCAGGCTAAATTAGAACACGCTGATGGCTGGCGATTTGAAAATAAAATCAATGAAGTGTTGTTAAAACTGGGCTTAAATCCAAACACAAAATTATCCGCACTTTCGGGCGGTTGGTTGCGCAAAGCGGCACTAGCACGCGCATTAGTGTGTGATCCTGATGTGTTATTACTTGATGAACCAACCAACCACTTGGATGTGGAAGCTATTGAATGGTTGGAAAATTTCTTATTGGATTTCCAAGGTAGCATTGTATTTATTTCCCATGACCGTTCTTTTATTCGAAAAATGGCAACACGCATTGTGGATTTAGATCGTGGTCAATTAGTGTCTTATCCAGGCAATTACGATTTATATTTAACCACGAAAGAAGAAAATCTACGCGTTGAAGCCTTGCAAAATGAATTATTTGATAAACGTCTTGCTCAGGAAGAAGTATGGATTCGCCAAGGTATCAAGGCTCGTCGCACAAGAAATGAAGGGCGAGTGCGAGCATTAAAAGCAATGCGTGAGGAACGCCGCCAACGACGTGAAGTAATGGGAACGGCCAAATTACAATTAGATACCTCAAGCCGTTCAGGCAAAATTGTCTTTGAAATGGAAAATGTGAGCTATGAAATCTCAGGAAAAACCTTGTTAAAAGATTTTTCAACAACGATTTTACGTGGAGACAAAATTGCGCTTGTTGGGCCAAATGGCTGTGGAAAAACTACGTTCATTAAATTATTGTTGGGTGAAATTAAGCCAACATCAGGAAAAATTCGTTGTGGTACCAAATTAGACATTGCTTATTTTGACCAATATCGTGCTGATTTAGATCCTGAAAAAACCGTAATGGATAATGTGGCGGATGGTAAACAAGATATTGAAGTCAATGGTGTAAAACGCCATGTGCTCGGGTATTTGCAAGATTTCTTGTTCCCGCCAAAACGAGCAATGACGCCAGTTAAAGCCTTATCGGGGGGAGAACGAAATCGTTTATTGCTCGCAAAATTGTTGCTAAAACCAAACAATTTATTGATTCTTGACGAACCGACCAATGACCTTGATGTAGAAACATTGGAGCTTTTAGAAGAAATTTTGACTGATTATCAGGGCACATTGTTAATTGTTAGCCATGACCGTCAATTTATTGATAATACTGCGACAGAATGTTATTTATTTGAAGGTGAAGGGCGTTTGAATAAGTATGTGGGGGGATTCTTTGATGCGAAACAGCAACAAGCCAATTTCTGGGCAAGCAAAGCAGTAGAAGAGCAGGCTAAAGCGAGAAAAACTGAACCGCTAAAAGAAGAAAATTCGGTAAAAAATGACCGCACTTCTAAGCCGAAATCAGTAAAACTTTCTTATAAAGAACAACGTGAGCTAGAACAACTTCCACAACTATTGGAAGAATTAGAAACTAAAATCACCGCACTGCAAGCTGAAATAGCCGATCCCGCATTTTTCCAACAGGCTCATGATATTACCGATGCTAAATTAAAATCATTGGCGGATACTGAAGCCGAATTAGAAACCGCATTTTTACGCTGGGAAGAATTGGAAGAAAAGAAAAATTTGGCTGAAGGTAAAGCTTAAAAAAATAACGCCCGAAAGGGCGTTTTCTTTAGACATTTTCAAGATGATCTTTTTTCAAAATGCTTTCTTCATCAAGTGTTGATAAACGGGAGATTGCGTTACGGTAAGAAATTTCTAAGGTTTCTCTACTGGTTGCCATTACTCCTTGATCCACTAAAAATCCATCATTTACGTCATATACCCAGCCGTGCAATGAGAGTTTTTGCCCGCGTTCCCAAGCACTTTTTACAATTGAAGTTCGCCCTAGATTGTAAACCTGTTCCGCTACGTTAATTTTAGTCAACATATCCGCGCGTTTTTCTGGGGAAAGTTTACCGAGAAGATGACCGTGTTTAAACCAAATATCGCGAATATGAAGAAGCCAGTTGTTGATAAGCCCTAAATCTTTATCTGTCATAGCGGCATGAATCCCACCACAGTTGGTGTGGCCACAGATAATAATATGTTCAATTTTAAGCACATCGACGGCATATTGCACAACAGAAAGGCAATTAAAATCTGTGTGAATCACTTGGTTAGCAACATTACGGTGTACAAAAAGTTCACCTGGTTCAAGATTCGTCAATTTCTCAGCGGGGACACGGCTATCAGAGCAACCAATCCAAAGGTAATGTGGTGTTTGATGATCCGCAAGTTCTTTGAAGTAAGTCGAATTTTCTTCCTTCATTCTTTGCGCCCAACTGTAATTGTTGGCAAAGAGTTGTTTAATTTTATCCATTTTGCTTTCCTTAAAATTCTGAAAAAATTGACCGCACTTTGGCGTAAGTGCGGTCAATATTAAAGTTAAATTGAATTAGAAATTCGCATTTCTTGGCGCGCGTGGGAATGGAATCACATCACGAATATTTTGCACGCCAGTTACATAGACGATTAAGCGTTCAAAACCAAGACCAAAACCAGAATGTGGAACGCTACCGTATTTACGAAGATCGCGATACCACCAATAATCATCTGGATTTAATCCCATTTCTTCCATACGTTTATCAAGTACATCTAAACGTTCTTCACGTTGTGAACCACCGATGATTTCACCAATTCCTGGTGCTAACACGTCCATTGCTGCTACAGTTTTTCCATCATCATTTAAACGCATATAGAATGCTTTAATGTCTTTTGGATAGTTTTTCACTACAACTGGTGATTTAAAATATTCTTCCGCTAAGAAACGTTCGTGTTCAGAAGAAAGATCGATCCCCCAAGAAACAGGGAATTCAAATTTCTTACCAGATTTTAATAACACATCAATGGCATCAGTATAGTCAATTTGCGCAAAATCTGAGTTCACAAAGTTTTCCAAACGCGTAATAACATCTTTATCTACATGTTTTTCAAAGAATTGTAAGTCATCTTTACGCTCAGCTAATACTGCACGGAATACGTATTTCAACATATCTTCTGCAAGTTTTGCGTTATCCGCTAACGTTGCAAATGCTACTTCTGGTTCAACCATCCAGAATTCAGCTAAGTGACGGGTGGTATTAGAGTTTTCTGCACGGAATGTTGGGCCGAAAGTATAAATTTTGCTTAATGCACAAGCATAGGTTTCGCCATTTAACTGACCTGAAACCGTTAAAAATGATTCTTTACCGAAGAAATCTTGGCTGAAATCTACTTTTCCATTTTCACCACGTGGCAGATTTTCTAAATCAAGAGTAGAAACACGGAACATTTCACCCGCACCTTCAGTGTCTGATGCAGTAATTAATGGGGTTGCCACCCAATAGAAACCTTGCTCATGGAAGAAACGGTGAATTGCTTGAGATAAACAATGGCGAACACGTGCGACAGCACCAATAATATTGGTACGAGGGCGTAAGTGAGCCACTTCGCGTAAATATTCAATAGAGTGGCGTTTTGCTGCCATTGGGTAAGTATCTGGATCTTCAACAAACCCAGTCACTTCTACTTTTTCTGCTTGTAATTCAACTGCTTGTCCTTCTGCAGGTGATTCAACAACTTTACCCGTTACAATTACAGAACAGCCTGTTGTTAAACGTAAAATTTCGTTTTCGTAATTTTCAATATCGTTATTAATAATCGCTTGAATTGGATCAAAGCAAGAACCGTCATAAACTGCTAAGAAAGATAAGCCTGCTTTAGAATCACGACGGGTACGTACCCAACCTCGTACAGTGACGGTTTCACCAATCGCCACTTTTCCTTGTAATACATCAACAATTGATGCTACGTTAGACATATAAACCTCTATAACTAAATGTAATTTTACGTAAAAATGGAGATATTCTACCTGAGTATGGAATTTTTTCCATAAAAAAGTATAGAATGGGGTGGATTATTCATCGTGAGGAGAAACAATGTTAAACGATATTTTAACGGGCTATGGAATTTTTGTTTTAGAAATTTTGACGGTTTTATTAGTGATTTTAGTCATTGTGAGCTTAATTATTTCACATCGTCAGCACAATAAAGTGAAAGTAGGCGAGCTGGAAATTAAGGATTTATTGGAAGAATTTGATAGTCAAGTTCGAGTGTTGCGCGATTTTAATTTTTCTGAAGAAGAGCTAAAACAACAAGCTAAAGCAGAGAAAAAAGCTGAAAAACAAAAAGCCAAAAAACGTAAAGAGAAATTAAAAAAAGGTGAAACCGTAGATGACGAAAAGAAAGGGTGTGTATATATCTTAGATTTTCATGGTGATATTTCAGCGTCAGAAACAACCGCACTTAGAGAAGAAATTTCAGCAATCTTAAGTGTAGCAAAACCAGAAGACGAAGTATTACTACGTTTAGAAAGCCCTGGCGGTATTGTTCATGATTATGGGTTTGCCGCATCTCAATTAGCTCGTTTAAAACAAAAAGGAATTAAGTTAACGATTGCGGTGGATAAAGTAGCAGCAAGTGGAGGTTATATGATGGCTTGTATTGCTGATAAAATTGTATCAGCTCCGTTTGCTATCATTGGGTCGATAGGTGTGGTTGCACAAATTCCTAATATTCATCGTTTATTGAAAAAATATGATGTGGATGTAGATGTAATGACCGCTGGAGAGTTTAAGCGAACTGTAACAATGTTGGGGGAAAATACCGAAAAAGGTAAACAAAAATTCCAACAAGAATTAGAAGAAACACATCAATTATTTAAACAATTTGTTTTACAAAACCGTCCTCACTTAGATATAGATAAAATAGCAACAGGAGAGCATTGGTTTGGGACGCAAGCGCTAGAATTGAAATTAGTTGATGAAATCACTACAAGTGATGATTTGATTTTAGATAAGATGAAAGAAAAACGAGTTCTAGCGGTAAAATATCGATTGAAAAAATCGTTAATAAAAAAATTAGGTCGCCAAGCAGAAGAAAGTTTAGCGAATATTATTTATAGTTATATGATGAAGAAGGTAAATAATTTTATTCAATAAACTTTAATTTCTTTACATTATCTTTACAAAAAAAACGGTTGATTTAGGCAAAATCAAGTAATTTGTTATTTACAAGGTAAAGTTTTGCCATTAGTATATGCGCCGAAACTTTGAAAGTTTTGTTCTTTGAAATTTATAAAGTTTAGTTATCCCTTTAATTTAGGGATTTTACAAATTAAAAGGTAAAACAAATGAAATTATCTCGTATTTTATTATCTACTGTTGCAATCGCAACTGTGACAGCTTGTGGTAACTTAAGCAAAGTAACAGATGCTGGTACACCTGAATATAAAGATGTAAATGGTGAGCAAGTACCACAATTAGTATGGCCAAAAATTGATACATCAGGTTTTAATCATGATGGTAGTCAATTTGGTACATGGCCAAATTGGTCTAATGTTCGTTTGATCGAACGTGGTCAAAATAAAGATCAAATTCGTCAATTAATCGGTGATCCTCATTTTGCTGAAGGTTTATATGGCGTAGAAGAATGGGATTATGTATTTAATTATCGCGAAAATGGGGTTCACAAAGTTTGTCAGTATAAAGTGTTATTTGATAAAAACCATAATGCACAATCTTTCTTTTGGTTCCCTAATGGCTGTAACGGTAATTCTGCATTCAGTTTAAGCGGTGATTTCTTATTTGATTTTGATAAAGATACTTTAACTGCGCGTGGTAAAGAAGTCGTTGATAACGTTGCAAATCAATTAAAGGCAACTGGTGCAAAAGATGTTAAAGTTGCAGGTTATACTGACCGTTTAGGTTCAGATTCTTATAACTTAAATCTTTCTCAACGTCGTGCAAATCGTGTTAAAGCACGTTTATTAGAAGATGGTGTTGTTGCTCAGATTAACGCAGTTGGATATGGTAAAAATCCACAAGTTAAGGCTTGTGATGATGTAACAGATAAACAAGCGTTAAGAGAGTGTTTAAGACCTAACCGTCGTGTAGAAGTGACGGCTTCTGGTTCTGTATTAAAATTACAGGAAGGTAGTCAATCTAATGGCGGTACTCAAGGACCTGCTCCTTTATACCAAAAATAATTTAGGTATTTACGTCATTAAAAAATAGGGCTAGATATTTTATCTAGCCCTTTTTACATAAATTATTTTTCTTTTAATACTCTAGGGAATAAAATATTATTCTCTAAATGAATATGATGCATAAGGTCATCAATAAACTCATTAATCCCACTGTATAGAGCTTTCCAACTAAAACAAGCATCAGAAGGCGCTGTACAATGATTAGTGAGAGATTTAACGACTTCTACATCTTGCCCTGCTTCATCATGCTCCATTTCCATTACACGGATTGGCATAGCTGCCATCATATAATTTTTGGCCTTAATCATTGGGAAAAGAATTTGTTCTTCTTTCATTAAATGTTGACTTAATTCTATGTAAATTTTTTCTAGTTGTGCGGCTACACCAATTGGGCAATCTTCACGATCACCATGTACATTTTCAACTTTTTGAGCCAAGGTAATTAATTCAGGTAGCTGCTCTCGATGGCGATTATGGTAGCGTGTAATAATATGATCGATAATTTCGTCATAATGTGCAACGTTCCAATCTTTATCATTATTTTCTGATTTACTTTGTTGTAAATGAGCTAAGCGCGTTTCAATCTCAGAGAGATTAAGATTTTTTTGCTGTGCGGCAACTTCTAGTAAGATAGAACCACCGCAACAAAAATCTAAATCATATTCACGAAAAATTTTTGTTGCTCCCGGGATAGAAACTGCTAATTCGCTAAGTTTTTGTTGGGCAAAAGACATAAATCACTCCTTCTTAAATGAAATAGAATAAAACCTATTAAAATAGTAGGATATTTTCTTCGTGATGGAAAGTGTTTATATTCATTTCTTGATAAAATGATGACTTAAATCAAGAAAAATACTTCATAATAGTGAGATTAAGTAGTAAGGAAGATGATGATTAACGATTAAAACTATAGTGTTTTTGCGAAATAATATGATTTTTTGTAGAATAAGCATTATATTTTTTAGAGGAATTATTATGCGTAATCAAACAAAAAAGTATATCCAGCAATTACAAAATGTTATGCATTCTTTGTCATTATGGCAAAGTATTCCTCCCGCAGCTGATGCTTTTCTCAGTGAAGAACCGTTTTCTATTGATACGATGTCTGCTCAAGAATGGTTACAATGGGTATTTATTCCACGTATGCTAGCATTGCTGGAAAGTGGTGCACCATTGCCAAATCAGATTGCAATTTCCCCTTATATTGAAGAGGCAATGAAAGAGTTTGATGAATTAGAACAATTATTGTCTCCTTTAATAGCCTTAGAAGAATTATTGAAAAATCAATGATATTAGAGATTCTATATCAAGATGATGTATTGATTGCGGTGAATAAACCTGCAGGAATGATGGTACATCGTAGCTGGCTTGATCCTCACGAAACACAATTTGTTATGCAAACTTTACGAGATCAAATTGGTCAGCATGTATTTCCTGTTCATCGCCTCGATCGTCCTACATCAGGTGTCTTATTGTTTGCATTAAATAGCGAAATTGCCAATATATTATGTCAGCAATTTGAACAGCGATGTGTGGAGAAATCTTATTTAGCCGTCGTAAGAGGATATTTAGAGGGAAGGGACATCATTGACTATCCATTAAAAATTCAGTTAGATAAAATTGCAGATAAATTATCCCAAGAAGATAAACCTCCTCAAGATGCCATAACTAAATATGAAGGGATAATAACTGCAGAAATGCCTTATCCAGTTGGACGTTACCAAACTGCACGTTATTCTTTAGTGAAATTGATTCCTTATACGGGGCGAAAACATCAATTGCGGCGACATATGAAACATATTTTTCATCCAATTTTAGGGGATACTCAATATGGCGATTTACATCAGAATCGAGCATTAACTACTCATACAGGTTGTCAACGATTATTTTTGCATGCTTATGAATTAATATTTATTCACCCTATAACACAAATAGAGATAAAGCTCACTGCAGGTTTAGATGAACAATGGTTAAAATTAATGAATAAATTAGGATGGGAGAATGTTTGATATTATTTTAACGCATGAACAACAACAAAAAGCAGTAGAACAAATTCAAGCGTTGATGGCTAAAGGTGTAAGTAGTGGTGAGGCTATCCAAATTGTAGCAAAGGCGATACGAGAAGCACATAATCATAATAAAAAGGCATCATAAAACTAATTTTTTGTGATCTAGTTATCATTTTTGAAGATTTCTCATTGCATTATTTCATAAAATAACTGAACATATTAACCAGACGAGGTGATAAGGCAATCGCCTTATTGGTATTTTGTTTTAATAGGCAAAGCCTAGAGAGGTCTTTTATGGAAATTGGTGTAGTGAAATGGTTTAATAATGCAAAGGGATTTGGTTTCATTTCCGCTGAGGGGGTAGATGCCGATATTTTTGCTCATTATTCTGTTATTGAAATGGAAGGGTATCGCTCTTTAAAAGCAGGGCAAAAAGTACAATTTGAAGTGATTCATGGAGACAAAGGCTCTCATGCCACGAAAATTATCCCTATAGTGGATAACCAGGAGTAATTATATTGCTCTGATTTTCTCTATTTAGTCCTAAGTAAAAAGACAAGAATTGCAGCTTGTCTTTTTTATTTGAGTAAATTCTTCAAGCTGTTTTTCATTGCAGCCATTTGATTTTCAAATTGTGCTTTACTTTCTCGTTCATCAATCATATAGGTAATAGTTTCTGATAATGTCATTTTCATTTTGCGAGAATATCTTGAAAGACGTTGCCATACAGCATATTCTAAATCAATAGACTTCTTTTTTGTATGCTGTTTTTCACCATTAAAAAAGCGTTTACGGCGCGCCCGAATAGCCTGATCTAATTTAATTGGAAGTGCTGGAGAAAGATGGTTTTTTATCCATGCTTCTATTTTTTCGGGATAATGTTGACAGGCTAATAATTCTTGTGATTTTGCCTCTTGTAGACTGCGTTCTTCATAACATGTAATATTTTCTCCTTCACGGTATTTTCGAATGAGGTAAATCCATTTCCAATTAGCTTCTTGATTTTCAAGTTTTTGATATTTCATGTTTTAACTATTCAGTGACGTGGTAACTCGACTAGTGTAAGTCTTTTTAAATGAATTTTCTAGCAGATTTTTACAAGCGTATGAAATATGCGATAATAGCCCTAATTTTTTCAAAAAGAGAGTGACTGTGAGTTCATTTTTTCCTCAACAAGCCTTGGATTGGCAAGCGTTGCAACCAGATCTAGCTATAACTGAATTCCCACCAGAGACGGTTGATTTTTGGTCATTACAACCTAATGCTAAACAGGCTCTATCTGTATTTTTACGTCATCCTAGTCGTTTTTTGCTAATGCTTAAAGCTGATGATCAAGCTGAATATGCTTCGTTATTGGAATCCTTTACTAAGTTGCATCATCATCGTGAACAATCGGTTTTTGGCGTAAATTATGTTGTTGAGCAAGGAGACGCTTTTTCTTTTCCACGTGTTTATACAGAGATGGCCCATTCCCTAGACGATAATTTTGCTACGCTAGGTGAGGTGGTGAACGCACTTTATTGTGATCAATTTCAATTGTTTGGTTCTCTTCGTGTTCATCCTAGTTCGCATGATATTCAACTAAATCCTGGATTAGTTCATCGTGCAAATGGAGGAGTATTAATTTTAAGTGCAGCAATGCTATTATCTCAGTTTGACTTATGGTTACGACTAAAGCAAATTTTACAAACACAAACTTTTGATTGGTATTCAGCTCATCCTTTTAAACACTTGCCCTGCGATGTGCCTAGTTATAAGCTTAATTTGAAAGTTATTGTGCTTGGAAATCGCACAGAATTGGCAACTTTAGGTGAGTTAGAAGAATCATTATATTCTTTTGCTGATTATGCTGAAATTGAGAGTTATATTTCAGTGGCAGAAGTTGAATCTCAAAAGATGTGGGCTGGTTATGTGAATAAAATAGCACAAACACTTAATGTTGAAATGAATTTTTCTGCACTCAATAAATTATATAAATTATTAGTACGAGAAAGTGAAGATCGATTTCTCATTAATATTTCACCTCTTAAACTTAAAGAAATGTTACAAGATGTAGTGACATTAACGGGTAATTCAATATTAAGTGCGGATGATTTTGAAGCTGTTTTTCAAAGAAAATCTATACAATATGGCTTTTTGAAAGAGCAAACTTATGCAGATATTTTAAATGAACAAGTCTATGTAGAGACCCAAGGGGAAATTGTTGGACAGATAAATGGGCTTTCAGTGATTGAATATCCAGGCACGCCGGTGAGTTTTGGTGAACCCTCACGTATTAGTTGTATTGTCCAGTTTGGTGAAGGGGAAGTTATTGATGTTGAAAGAAAAAATGAGCTTGCAGGAAATATTCATAGTAAAGGTATGATGATTGCTCAAGCTTGTCTTTCTAATATTCTTGATCTCCCTTCTCAATTGCCTTTTTCTGCATCATTGGTGTTTGAACAGTCTTACGGTGAAATTGATGGTGACAGTGCATCGCTTGCAATTTTCTGTGTATTGGTGAGTGCTTTATCTGATTTACCACTACCTCAAAACATTGCGATTACAGGTTCTATCGATCAATTTGGTTTGGTTCATTCAGTAGGCGGTGTAAATGATAAAATTGAAGGGTTTTTCACAATTTGTCAGCGTCGTGGATTAACAGGCAAGCAAGGTGTGATTATTCCTATGACAACTATACAGCAACTGAGCCTATCTGATGAAGTTAAAAGTGCGGTAAAAAATAATGAATTTTTTATTTATCCAGTAGAAGATATTTATCAAGCCTGTGAGTACTTATTTGAACGTGATTTATTAGATGAAAATAAAGAATATTCAGAAAAAACAATGCCTATTTCTCGTTTAATTCAACGTAGGATTGAGAATCGGCTCGATTCTGAAAAAAAAGGATTTTGGGATTTTTTTAAATCTTAATTAAAAAAGCGAACATTTGTTCGCTTTTCTTTTAGTTATAATTAAACGGCACTGATCCGACTAGTTCTGCTAACAAGTGTTCGCTATTTACAGATTTATTTATTCTTTCTAGAATATACTCAATCAGTATACTACTGAAATTATCATGTATATAGGAAGGTAAAATGCAAAACACTTGTACACCTAATAAAAAAAGCAGTTATTCATATGATGATTTGCTTGCATCAGGTCGTGGTGAGTTATTTGGTAACGATGGGCCTCAATTGCCTGCACCAACGATGTTAATGATGGACAGAATTATCGAAATGAATGAAGAAAAAGGCGCATTTGGTAAAGGTTATATTGAAGCAGAGCTTGATATTACCCCTAATTTACCTTTTTTTGGCTGTCATTTTATTGGTGATCCAGTTATGCCTGGGTGTTTAGGGTTAGATGCAATGTGGCAACTTGTAGGATTCTACTTAGGCTGGATTGGTGGCAAAGGAAAAGGTAGGGCATTAGGAGTTGGTGAAGTAAAATTTACTGGACAGATTTTGCCAACGGCTAAAAAAGTGATCTATCGAATTAATATGAAACGTGTTATTAATCGTAAGCTTGTGATGGGTATGGCTGATGGTGAAGTTGAAGTTGATGGACGTATCATTTATACCGCTACAGATTTAAAGGTAGGTTTATTTCAAGATACTTCAGCATTTTAGTTTTATAGAGTGGACAGGTATATCCTGTCCTACTCTTATAGGATTAAGCGATGAGATAAATTACATCGGATCAGTATGTTATCTTTATTTTTGATTCAATCCTAAAAAGTCACCTACTTCATGTTCTAGTTGACTCATAGCGAGTAGGGCTTCTTGGGTTTTCTTGGCTTCATCTTCATCAATAACACTCATTGCAAAGCCTACATGAACGAGCACCCATTTGCCAAGTAAATCGGCAGGATCTCCACTGCAGACTAGTGAAATATTCACATCACGTTGTACGCCACATACATCCACGGTGGCAAGTTGAAGAGCGCTTTCGCCAATCTTAACAATTTGGCCTGGAACACCTAAACACATAATACTTTCACTCCTATTGAAATTTGTGCCTATTTTACTATCGCGCGGAATAAGTTACGTCGATCTGGATCAAAAGTTGTTGCTTTTGTTGGCATTGATAAAATCATTCTGAGGCAATCTTGTGCGAGTTGAGCTGCTTGAGTATTTGTCATGGCAGGATCAATCGGAGAATGAAGGGAACAACTAAGATATTGTGGAATATTTTCTAAACTACTCACTGTGAAGGTGAAGGTTTTATAGGGTAGTTGTACTGAAAGTTTATCGCCAATTTCACGCGGTTCCCATTCTTGATCTTTGCCTGGTAAAATGACAATGCTCAACATCCAAGGTGTCACAACCGTACCTATCCATTGGTTTTCAAAAAGTACAAATTTAGGACAATAGCAGTCGATACTTTTTCGATAGAAAGGAAGATCTTTCATTTCTTCTGAAACTTTTCGCATTTCGTTTTGGAAGATTGAAGATGGATCTTCGGCGAAGCCTTGAATGGCACCTTCAAGTGCGGTGGTATTTTCTGGTGTTTTTTCGTGTCGATACATAATTATTAAAATTTATAGAGAGGCGAATTTCAACAATTCACGTATACCATAAGAGCAAATTATGGCATGCGTGAAATGTATTATTTCTCATCTACATTTGAACGTGAAATCCATACTCTTTCAAAACGTTTTCTAATGTTTTAAAAATTTCTGGAAATTGTTTTTGAATTGTTTCACTTAATGCAATCTGCGGCTCAAAAGTTTCTGGTTGAATCCCAATTAAACATAGATTTTTGGGGAATTCATCCGTTAATTTTAACGCAGAAAGCACATCACAAATACCAAGTTGATGTGGTGAAATTTTACGCGAGAAAAATACTGGCACTTGCTCATCATGAAGCACAATGATTTCTCCTGGCTGTTTATTGGCAAGTACAGCATCAATGATGATGATATGCTCACGATTCGCCATTTCATCCAGTAATTCCATGCCGCAAGTGCCGCCGTCAACCACATCAAAGTGCGGTAAAATTTTAGGGCGATTTTCTAGGGCTTGGGCGATTCGTACGCCTACCCCTTCATCGCCGAGTAAAATATTACCAACACCTAAGATTAATGGTTTCATTAGAGCACCTTCACTTGTGTGACTTCACCATTTTCTGTATTCACAACATGCACTGCGCACGACATGCAAGGGTCGAAAGAGTGGATGGTACGCACAACTTCTAATGGTTTTGTCGGATCTGCTACGGGTGTGCCGAGGATGGAAAGCTCATAAGGCCCCATTTCATCATTCTGGTTACGAGGGCCTGCATTCCAAGTCGATGGTACAACGGCTTGATAATTTTCGATTTTGCCATTTTTAACGACAACCCAATGAGAGAGCATGCCACGAGGTACTTCACCAAAACCAACACCTTTAAATTCACCTGTTTGTGGAATGTCTGTTTTGAGATAAGCAACGGTATCACCAGTGCCAATATTATCAACAAGTAGTTTCCATTGTTGTTCAAGAATATTATTTAGCACACAACAATGTACGGTACGAGCAATAATACGTCCTAAGGTTGAATGTAAATGGTCAACAGATAAGGTATTGCCGCTTAATTTTTCATACAACCCTTTAATATGGTTAAAGTGATGTAATGTATCTTTATTTTCGTTGGCTAAGTTACACATTAAATAGGCAAGAGGGCCCACTTCAACAACTTTTCCGTAGAAACTTGGTGCTTTTACCCATGAATATTTGCCTTCATCTTGCCAGCCTGTATATTTCGGACGTGTTAAACCAGCCCAAGGTTCAAGCGGTTCATCGTCTTCATACCAAGCATGTTTACCACTTTCTTTAATGCCTTTCACAACAAATTCATCTTTTTGTTGCGTAATTGGACGGAAGGTTGAAATATCAAAGTTTTCAATATAGCCACCCGTTAGAACAAATTTAGAATTATCACCATCAATTGGATATTCAGGCACAGAAAGGTAGTTGCCTGATGTTTTACCAAGATTGAGCCATTCTGGGTAATAAGCCGCAATGATCGCCGCATCAACACGATAAACTTGGGTAACAAAGTCATTTAAACGATCAATACAGGATTTTACAAACATTAAACGTTCTAAGTTTAATACTGATTGAGAGTCTAAGTTGATTGGGTTTGCTACACCACCAATTGCTAAGTTTTGAATGTGCGGTGTTTTTCCGCCGAGTAATGCCACAATACGGTTACAATCACGCTGACATTCAAGGGCTTGTAAATAGTGAGCCACTGCGATTAGGTTTACTTCCGGCGGTAATTTCATGGCAGGGTGACCAAAATAACCGTTAGCAAAAATACCAAGCTGACCGCTTTCAACTAAAGATTTAATTTTATTTTGTACATTGCGGAATTCATTTGCACTGTTTAGCCCCCATGTTGAAACACCTTTAAGCATTTCAGCTGCTTTATCAGGATCAGCATTCAGTGCCGCAGTGATATCCACCCAGTCCATCGCAGAAAGTTGATAAAAATGAACGATATGGTCGTGCATACTATGAGCAGAAAGAATCATATTGCGGATATATTGTGCATTCACTGGCACCTTGGCGCCGAGAGCATCTTCCACTGCACGCACACTTATAATGGCGTGAACGGTTGTACAAACGCCACAAATACGTTGCATAATCATCCAAGCATCACGCGGATCTGAACCTTTCACAATATTTTCCATACCACGCCACATTGTGCCTGATGACCAAGCGTTGGTTACTACGCCATTTTCAATTTCACAATCGATACGCAAATGGCCTTCAATGCGTGTGATAGGGTCGATTGAGATACGTTTTTTTTCAGTCATTATTCTGCTCCGCTCATTTTTTTACTGAATTGTGCTTTTTCGGCAATAATTTGTTCCGAGTCTTCATGATGTTTTTCTTTCAACACTGGTAAGACAGGGAATAGACGAATTATTAAAATATAGGCGCAAATTTCGATGGATACGAAACCAATAGAAATTAGCAATTCTTCTGCTGATGGGAAGTAACGATAGCCATTACCAGGATCGTACATAATCATTGAATAATTTAAACGCCATAGGGCTGCGCCGAGTAACATGCTCAAGGCTGAGATAAATAGCCAACGTGAATCAGATTTTTTCTCACCAAGAAATAAAGTGAGTAATGGTAATGTCATTAGCCATACTTCCATCCAAAACATCCAAGCTTCAAATTTACCAAGTTTATCGAATCCGAATACATAATGGAGTTTGTCATGGTAAATCAATTCGCCAAAGCGTACTGCAAGGAAAAGTGCGATTAATCCCGCGGTGACTTTTGCAAGTTGGGTAAAGAGTGAACGTTCATCTGGTGTTTTTCCTGCCAAACCTGCGCGCACTAAAGAACCTTCAAAAATGACGATAGAAAAGCCCATAATAAATGCAGTGAGCAATGATAAGATTGGTAATGCTTCATAGCTTTGCCATACTTGATGAACTTTATGGCCAGCGGCGATCATTAATGATCCCATAGATGATTGGTGCATCATCGGCAATAGTGCGCCAAGTGCGATGACAAAGAACATAATTTTGTTGAGCTTATTAAACCATTTTTTCAATCCTAAGAACCCGAGCCAAACTGGTGCAAATTCAAGGGTCACGACAATGATGTAAATTGTCATACAAAATGCGGTTTCAAATAACACCGAGTTTGTATTGAATTGACCTGGAATGTAGAAGTAAGGCAAGTGCCAGTAACGCCCCATATCAATCGTGATGGAAAGACCACCTAATGAATAGCCGAATAAGCTTGCAAGCAATGCGGGACGCACAAGAGGGTGATATTTCCCTTTGTTGAAAATATATACTGTCCAAGCTAATGCCCAACCACCACAGGCAAAACCTGTACCTACAAGTAAGTCAAAGGAAATCCATAAGCCCCAAGGATAACCGCCGTTAAGTGCGGTGACGGAACCGATACCTAAGAACAAACGTTTGATAATTAATAAGATACAAATTACGGCCAAAGGTGCAAAAAAGAGAATACTGGCGGAAATTAATCGACCACCTACCGGACGTGGATTACCCATGATGTTCATCCTCCGCTTCTTCCATTTCTTTACGTGCTTGGCGCATTGCTTCTTTTTGCGCTTCAATTCGTTCACGAATCTTATCGCCGTGCATATTCTTATAAGTCATCATTGTTAAACCAGCTAACGCCACCAGTGGCAATGCCAAACCGCGATACAAGAAGTGCTGTAAATGTGCTGCGCGTGCACCTGTAGCAATATCATCTAACTCAGGGAAACCTAAATTTTCTTGTGGAACCGCACTTAACACTAATACTTGTGTACCGCCCCCTTCTTTTTCACCGTAAATACGATATTGATAGGCTGGCACAGTTGCGCGATAAGTGTCTTTACTGTTTACATGTTGGCGAGGATAGTCATATTCTGTGCCACGTAATAAACTTAAACGACGTTTTGCTTCTGCTAAAAGTTCTTCACGGGTACCAAAAATAATTGCCCCAGTTGGACAAACATGACAACAACCTGGTAATTCACCTTTATCTAAGCGTTCCACACCTTTTTGGTTGCAAAGTTCACATTTGCTGATTTGACCAAATGGATTGTCGTAATCATATTTTGGCACATCAAATGGACAGCCTACCATGCAATAACGGCAACCAGTACAAATATCAGGATCGTATTTAACAATACCTGTTTTAGGATCTTTGGTTAAAGCCTGTACTGGACAAACGGAAACACAGTTTGGATCAACACAGTGCATGCATTGTTTTTTAACATAAGCATAACCGTTTTCTGTTTTATCTTTATTTTTGCCGTCGCCATCGCTCCATACTTGAATCACGTTGCGTGTGAACGGAGTGAGTTTGTCATTGTTTGCCCAGGTTTGCTCACCTTTTGGATTGACAGGAGTTTTGTTCACTTGCTGACATTCTGCGACACAAGCCTGACAGCCAACGCAAAGTGTGGAGTCATAAAGCATCCCAAGTGCGCCAGGAATTGGTGGAAGATTTTCCACCGCTTCCGCTTTTGCTACGGGCAGACCTGATGTGACTGTTCCCAGCAGACCTGCTTTTAGGAAATTTCGTCTATCCATCTTTAGTGTCCTTGATCTTGATTGGCTTGTTTGTCTGCTACTTTGTTTGCTTTATGTTGTTTGCTTAATTCTTTCAATGTCACAACGCTGACGCCCGCTAAAATGGCTGCGGCACCGCCTAATAAGCCAATCGCCGTCATTGAGGCACCTTCGCCTTCAATATTGTTCACATCTGGTTTTTCCACCCGTGGCGTTGGATTTTCGACGTTCGCTAATTGGAAAATGCCTTTGGTAAAACCGATACCTTGATCGTTACAGCCATAGCAAGGATGTCCGATACCCACTGGCCAGTTATTACCACCAACATCACAGAATTCTAATGTAGAGCAGTTGCCGTAAGTTTCAGGCCCTTTACAACCTAAATGGTATAAACACCAGCCATGACGATGACCATAATCGCCAAATTCTTTTGCGAAACGGCCTGCATCAAAGTGCGGTCGGCGATAACAGTTTTCATGGATTAGACGGTCATAAGCAAACAATGGACGATTTAATTTATCCATTGCTGGTAATTTTTTATAAGTGATGATATAGGCAACGGTTGCCAAGAAATTATGTGGGTTAGGAGGGCAGCCAGGAATGTTAATAATTGGTGTGCCTTTTGGTAAAACTTCAGAAAGACTGACCGCACCTGTTGGATTGCCACCGCAAGATGGAACACCGCCCCAAGATGAGCAAGATCCAATGGCAATAATAGCTGCGGCACCTTTTGCGGCTTCACGAATATGTTCCACAATTGGTTTGCCTGCCACCATGCAGTAAACACCGCCGTCTTTAATTGGAATGGAACCATCCACTACAAGCACATATTTGCCGTAATAATTATGGATAGCATTATGTTTATTTTCTTCTGCTTGTTCACCAAATGCGGCAGAAAGTACTTCGTGATATTCAAGGGAAATTAAATCTAGCACGAGATTTTCAACAGTTGGGTGGGTTGCACGCAGTAAAGATTCAGTACAGCCAGTACATTCTTGCGCACCAATCCAAAGTACGGGTGGGCGTGCTGGACTGGTCATTGCCGCCGTCATTTCAGCACCCGCTTTAGAATTTAGCCCCATCGTAGCCGCAAGTGCGGTACATAATTTCATAAAATCTCGGCGAGAAACATCTGCTAATGCAGAAAAAACGCCATCCGGATTATTCATAGTATCACTCCAAAGACACACATTTATTGTGGGAATTGGCCAATGATAAATGTTTTCTCCAAAAAAAATTTGATCATAATCATGAAATGAAGAATTTATAGAAAAAATATGTCACAAATTGTGAATGGAATGTTATTTTAGATGAGAAGGATTCTTGTTTGTTTGTTTTTAGGGAAGAAAAAAGGCTGCAATGTTGCGCAGCCTTATTATGTTATTTTTTCTTTTGAGGTCGAGCGGATGTATTTTCTTGGATATCTTTATCGCCACATTCAAAAATTTGTGCGCTGATTCTATAGCCAGTAATATGGCTTTCTATTGCATAGCCTTCTTCATCTAATGGGCAACGATTTATACAAATTGGTTTTTCTTCAACAATTCGTAATGTAATTCTTTTTCCTTTACCAATTGCTTCAGCAGCATTATTTCTAAGATCATTGAGCGCACTATCTCTCAAGGTCTCCCGAGTAACTGAGCCACGAGTATATAAGGTAGATGGATTAGTTGTTTCCTTGCCTTCCGCCTCACCTAACACTTTACAACCGTAGGGAGTAGAACGCACTGTTGTAATTCCTCTTGCTTCAGGATTTAAAGATTTCCCTTCATAAGGCACAAATTGAACACAGCCAGATAATACTGTGGATGCGATTGTAGTTAAAATAATACTAGGTACTAACTTTTTCATTTTTCATTCCTTAATATGTTGTTTATTAAGCCTTTTATTTAATCGTATTGGTTATTAGGAGAAGAAATGATACACTAGCTACCAATTAATCTACACCAATAAAAGGGAGTGTTTGCTCTCCTTTTTGTGGTGAAAAACATCAAATTAGGTAAAATCTAAAATGAATCTTAATCAAAAAATTCGTACAATACGTGAACAAAATGCGTTATCACAAGAAGATATGGCAACGAAGATGAATATGTCTGTTAATGGCTATGCGAAGATTGAACGTGGAGAAACAAAATTGCGTCTAGATAAGTTAGAGCAGATTGCACAGATTTTTAATTTGGACATTGTAGAACTGCTTTCTTCAGATCAGCAAAATATATTTTTGATTAATGAACATAGCAACTTAAGTTCTAATTATTACGGTAAAAGTAGTGGTAACGATTTTGTGATTGAAAAACTGAATTTGATTATTATGCATAAAGATGAGCTTCTCCAAAAACAATCTGATGAAATTGCATCACTGAAAAAAATAATCGCCTTACTTGAACAAAAATAATATTAAAAATAAAGCACCACTGAAATTCAGTGGTGCTTAAACAAAAAATTCTAGAACGAGTTAAAAATTTTTTCAAAAACTAACCGCACTTTTTCTTCATTTTTTACGCCCGCAGAACTTTCTACTCCAGAATTAAGATCCAAGCCTAAGCAATTTTGTTGAATGGCTTGTTCCACATTATTTGGTGAAATACCTCCGGCTAAAATAATCTTATGTTTAAGATGTTCAGGAATTAATGACCAATCAAAGGTTTTTCCTGTGCCACCTTGTTGGTTCTCTGTTTGGCTATCAAAAATATAACGTTCCACATTCAAATCATCGGTAAAATCGACCGCACTTTGGGTTTCAGTATTGACCGAAATCGCTTTCCAGATTTGCGTGTTTTTTGGTAGTTGTTGGCGAAGTGCGGTAATAAATGCTTCAGTTTCTACACCATGTAATTGCACCGCGTAAAGCTGTAACTGGCTGGCTATTTTTACGATAAAGTCAATTTCTTGATTCTGAAAAACACCAACAAATCGAAGTGGAACAGCGGTTACCAATTCTTGCGCTTGGCGTAAACTCACACAACGTTTTGAATGTTCTGCGAAGATTAATCCGCCGTAAAGTGCGCCGTTTTCGTAAACGATTTTGACATCTTGCGCGCGCGTTAAACCGCATACTTTATTTTCTCCAAAAATCACTGAGCGAACCGCATTATTCAAATCTTGGTTGCCCATTAAGCTGCTCCCAATTAAGAAACCATGCGCCACTTTTTGTAATTGACGAATTTGCTTATGGTTGTAAATGCCTGATTCGCTAATAATACGTATATCAGCAGGGATACGGTTGGCGTATTTTTCAGTGAGTTCAACAACACGATTTAAATCCACAGTCAAATCATGTAAGTTACGATTATTGACACCAATAATTTTCGCACCAAGCGCAAGGGCACGTTCAAATTCTTCTTCATTGCTGGTTTCTGTCAATACGCCCATACCAAGAGAATGCGCAAGATCTGCCAGCACACGATAAGTCTCATCGTTGACGACGGAAAGCATTAATAAAATCGCATCCGCTTGATAGTAGCGAGCAAGGTAAACTTGATATTCGCTAATCATAAAATCTTTGCAAAGCACAGGTTGGCTCACGATATCGCGAACTAAAGGCAAGAACTCAAAATTCCCTTGGAAGTATTTTTCATCTGTCAGAACAGATACAGCAGAGGCATAATGTTTATAGACATTGGCGATGTCTTCTAAATTAAATTCAGCACGAATTAATCCCTTGGAAGGGGAGGCTTTTTTACATTCTAAAATATAGGCGGGCTTTTGATGCGTGCCTTTTGCTAACGCCGCATAAAAAGAGCGGTCAGATTTTTGAATCTTTTCTTTAAATTGTGAAAGCGGAAGTTCCTTTTCTTTTGCTTGAACCCATTGTGCTTTATCAAGCACAATTTTTTGTAACACCGTAGCGGAATCAATGGGTTTGGTAAAATCTTGAGTGATCATCATTTTTCTTCTTATTGTGGCGTATCAAATTAGCTTTTTATTAATATGTGGTTAATTTCTGTAATGTTTCAAAGGCTTTACCTGATGCAAGATGCGCCAACACATTTTGCACATTTTGTTTTAAGTCATCGTGCCCGAATAATTTCAATAATAATGCTGTGTTTGCCGCTACCGCATTAGCATGTTCAGATTTGCCTTTACCTTGTAAAAGTGCGGTGAGCATTTGGGCATTTTCTTGCGGTTCCCCCCCACGAAGGCTTTCGAGAGATTGCGTTTTTAAGCCAAAATCTTCAGGTGTTAAAGTGAAATATTCAATTTTGCCATTTTTAATTTCTGCCACTTGTGTTTCGCCGTGTAATGCGACTTCATCTAAGCTAGAACCATGTACAACAAAGGAATGTTGATGCCCTAAGGCAACCGAAGTTTCAGCATAGGTTTTCACTAATTCAGGCGCATATACACCAAGTAAATGATAAGTCGGGCGAGCAGGATTGATAAGCGGCCCTAAAATATTAAAGATAGTGCGCGTTTTTAAAGCGGCACGGACTGGTGCAACATGGCGGAAACCAGAATGATATTGTTGAGCAAATAAAAAGCAGACACCAATTTCATCTAATGCTTGTCGAGCTTGCTCTGGTGTGACATTCACATTCACGCCAAGTGCCGTTAACACATCGCTAGCACCTGATTTACTCGACACGCTACGATTGCCATGTTTTGCTACTTTGGCTCCCATTGATGCTGCCACAATCGCACTGGCGGTGGAAATATTAATGGTATTTTGTCCATCGCCACCCGTTCCCACAATATCCGCAAAAGAATAATTTGGATGTGGGAATGCCTTGGCATTTTGTAATGAGGCGGCAACCGCCCCCGTAATTTCCTCAGTATTTGCTCCCCGCACTTTTAACGCAATCAGCATTGCAGCAATTTGTTCATTGGAAAGCTCACCTTGGATGACTGCATTAAAAAGTGCTGTGCTTTCTGAAGTTGAAAGTGAATGTCCGCTATAAAGTTGTTCTAATAATTGGCTGTGTTGCATAGTCTATTCCTGTTTTTCTTTGTATATGGATTTGCTAATTTTCTATATTTTATTAAACATAAATATCGTAATCTAAATCGCGCGCTTCATCGCCAGTCATTCCGCGGAAACCCCAGCAATGCGCTGGTTGTTCTTTAATCGTGATCTCCACATCGTGAGCACGGATGCCGAGCTTGTACTCCAATTCGCTAAACAGCATTTTTATCAAGCGTTTTTTCGTACCTTCCATACGACCAGCCATCAGATTAATTTCGATGATCGTGTAATCATCGCTACGGTCGAAAGGGTAGTAAAAATCTTCTTTTTCTAAACACAAAAAGCGAATCGCGTGTTTACCTTTCGGAATATCTAAGCCAAGGTAGAGGCTGTTATAAATTACTTCTGCCAGTTGTTCACGACGTGGTGCGAGTTTGGATTTAAGTCCGAATACGGTGATCATTTTTTCTCCTTTAAAGTGCGGTTAAAAATCACCGCACTTTTTGA
The DNA here is from genome assembly GCF_001679495.1 of Haemophilus sp. CCUG 66565. NCBI lineage: Bacteria > Pseudomonadati > Pseudomonadota > Gammaproteobacteria > Pasteurellales > Pasteurellaceae > Haemophilus > Haemophilus sp. CCUG 66565. The sequence goes on from NZ_LZOX01000002.1 coordinate 217,819, forward strand.
TGTCTTATCTATTTAACAACCATTCAATTGATTGTTGTAATAATTGCGAACCTTGCACAGTTAAAATACTTTCAGGGTGAAATTGGAATGCGCAAATAGGTAAATCGCGATGACGAATTGCCATGATAATGCCATTATATTCTGCATTGACGATAAATTCCTTTGGTAAATCTTGTCCCATTAAAGAATGATAACGCGCTACTGGCATTGGATTAGTAAGATCTTTAAACATGGCTTCGTTATCATGGGTGATACGAGAAACTTTACCATGTAATACTTCGCCAGCGTGAACAACCTTCCCGCCAAAAGCTTGAATCAATGCTTGATGGCCTAAACAAATACCAATAATTGGAACATGATTTTTTAAGCGTTCGATCAATGGCAGCAAAATCCCCGCTTCTGATGGTGTTCCTGGCCCGGGAGAAAGTGCAAGAATGGTATCAGTTGTATTGAGTGCCGTTTCTACCAGTTTTTCTAAATCACAGTCATTGCGGTAAATTGTGACGTTGTGACCCAACACACGGAATTGATCCACAAGATTGTAAGTGAAGGAATCGAAGTTATCTAAAAATAAAATATTAGCCATAATAATTCTTCCTTATTTTGCTTGTGTATTAACTTGACGAATTGCTTTTAAGACAGCCGCGGCTTTGTGGCGTGTTTCATCGGCTTCCATTTGTGGATCTGAATCCAATACTTCACCGCAACCTGCCTGTACATGAGCTATCCCATTTTGTACGAAAGCAGAACGGATCACGATACAGGTATCAAAATGTCCATCGGACGCGAGATAACCCACCGCACCACCGTAACTATGACGTTTTTGTTGCTCAAATTGATAAATAAGCTGCATCGCTTTAATTTTTGGCGCACCAGTTAATGTGCCCATATTCATACAGGCTTGATAGGCGTGAAGTGCATCTAACTCAGGGCGTAATTTACCCACTACGCGAGATACCAAATGCATGATGTGAGAATAGCGATCCACTTGCATCAATTCAGCCACTTTACGTGTACCGCTTTGGCAAACTCGAGCAATGTCGTTACGTGCTAAATCAACTAACATTAAATGTTCCGCTTGTTCTTTGTGATCAAGGCGAAGTTCTAGTTCTAAACGTGCATCCAATTCCGGATCAATATTACCATGAGCATCAAAACCACGAGGGCGTGAACCTGCGATTGGGTAAATTTCTAACTGACGATTTTCTGGCTCATATTTCAGCGCACTTTCTGGTGATGCACCAAACAAAATAAAGTCTTCATCATTCATATAGAACATATAAGGGCTTGGATTATTTTGTTTGAGTTGGGCGTAACTGGCTAATGTATTCGGGCAAGCAAGGGAGAAACGGCGAGAGGGCACAATTTGGAATACATCACCAATGTTAATATGGTGTTTTAATACTTTCACAATGCCAGTAAATTCAGGATCTTCAAAGTTTGTTTTAACCTCATCACTTGCCGCTTTAATAGAAAGAACATTATCAATATTTTTTAGTTTTTGCGCGATAGAAAGCGAGGTTTTCGCAATATTGACTTGTTCTTCTTGAGCAAAACAGAAACTTTTTAGTGTTGCTTGTTGATTTTGATGGTCGATAGTAATGAGGTGTTCGGCAAGATAGAAACTGTAATCAGGGCAGTTAATACCATCATGTTGTAATGTAATGCCATCCATTGGAATAAAATTTGCGACGAGATCGTAAGCAAACAATCCACCTAAGAAAATAGGTGTTTGGCTATGTTGATAAAGAGTAGAAATAACACGCAGTCCATCAAAAATAGTAGCAGACTGTAATTTGCTATCTTCATCGAGTTGATTATCAAGTGGCGAAAATTGTACAGAAAATTCTTCTTCAAAATTGACCGCACTTACTTTTCCAAGCGCGGTTAATTTTGGATGAATTTCTTTTAAAACTTGTTTTCCATTCTCGTTTAATGCTTTAAATGTGACGCTGTGACCTAAGCAAGTTATTTTAACTGCAGCATTGACTAAGATAAGGCTTTGTAAACTATTTTTACTCCCGATTTCAGCAGAGTCGAGTAGAAGAGAATTCGAATTAGCTTGGCAAAGTGTATTAAAAATAGCAGTCGTGTCAGCATAATAAGGAACGGGTTGGGCTGTCACCGCAATAAAGGCTTGAGTTTGCATATTGATATCCTTTTGGAAACTTTTGCACTATTAAACTAGTACAAGAAATGCAAGTCAAGCCTAATTTTAATTTTTTTATGTTTTTTGATGAAAAATGTTTACTTTTATTCCTTTGCCCAAGGGCGACCTTTGTAATATTCAATATTTTGCTGATTAACCAGCTTTAATATGCCGGCAGAAATATGATCATTTATTTCATCTGAGAGTCTTAATTGAGGGAAGAAACTACGAGCAACGATTAATTTATTAAAATCAACGGTATATTTGACAGTATATTTTCCAGAGGTTTGTCCCATTAAACCCAAATTTTTTAAAGCAGACAAAAATCCTCGATCACCGATAGATGGAGTATGCCAACCATGTGCAGCTTTCTGCGCTATTTCGCGAGGTACGGCATAACAATTGGTATCGATATGAGCATTGATTCCGTTAAAATTAAAATGTATTTGTTGCTGAATATCTTCTATTTTAACATCTACGAAAATATCGCTTTTTGTATTCCAATTTCCGAGTGATTCAAAATCATCATTGCAAATAAATTGATGATTTGAATCGTAAAAAGATCGTAAGGAATAAGCAAAATCAGCACCTTGTTCAATCACGTTTACTAAGCTTTCCACGTGATCATCTCGTAGCTGATTGTCATCATCTAAATAACAAATAATGTCTTCTTCAACAAGAAAAGCTGCAGCAGCATTAATGGCTCCGTTAAGGATTCTGTTTTTTCCTGTATTCATTGGTAAGTAAATAGGAATTACATCAGGGAATTGTTCTAATATAGATTTAGCCTTATCCCAGAAAATATTGCTATCGATAAATACATAATGCTTACATGGATAAGTTTGATTTTGCACGCTTTTAATAGCCAAAGCTAATTCTGGACGACCAATTGTTGAAGTGACTACCGCAACGGTTTTACTATTTTGTTTGTTCATCGATATACATCTCTTTTTATTTTGCTATATTGAATAAAAATGGATATTTTTCGTAAGAAAAATATCCATTTTATTGCTAGCGTTTTTGCATTCTATCACCACTATTTTATGGTGTATAGACATTAATGATGGTGATGCTCTGGTCGTGGCGGCAGTTTATCTAAACCTTTTCCAATTGGAAGAATCAATGTTGAGTAGTTTGCCGATTGTTGGCAAATTTGTTGTTCTGGAAATGAAGTTTTATGAATAACTTTGATTTTCCAAATTCCCTCAATAAGAGGAATAATATTTACACGACCTTGTTCATCGGTTTTCCCTGAGAATCCTTGTGGTTCACGATGTCCATCAACGGCCTCAAAATCTTTCATTGCGATGGTATCGGATGTCGCAATGACAGTTTCTCCCGCTAAAGGCTGATCATTATAGAAGATTTGAACAGGGAACGGTTCGCCTGCTTTTACTTTACTTGGATCCTCTAATGGTACAATTTCAAGTGGTAAACCAATACGTGTTTTTGCCATTTCAGCATTTAATTTTTGTTTACCTACAGTAATAAGTTTTTTAGCAAACATTTGGGTTTCTTCGCAATAGGTCGCATTAGGTAAACCTTTTAAATTTTCCATTTTCCAACCTTCTGCATTTTGTGACCAGAATGTTGGTTTGTATGTTGCTGTTACCCAGTAAGAGCCATTAGTTAAAGGTTTACTTGATTGATATTGGTAATTTTCTCCTTTTTGAACCAGTATTTGTTTTTCGCCATCTTGACTGATAACTTCCATTGGCGCAAAAATTTTTAAACGAGCTTCAGGAATTTTTTCTACATAAGGATAGTGACCATATCCCATATTAGCCTTTAATATACTATCTGATGGAATTTGAGCAGGAACATCAACCCAAAGATCATGTGCTTGGGCGATACTTGCAAATGCAAGTAAGCTTACAATAAGTGTTTTTTTCATTTTTTGTCCTTAAATTAAAACGAGAGAGAAATAATTTTATGGATTCTAAATGAAAACAAATCTTATTTAAATAGATTGTGTAGAAAAAGTGTGGATTTGTGATCTAAATCACAAAAGTGCGGTAATATTTTCCGCACTTTTATGTGTGAGATGAATTATTCATCCTTTTTAGATGGTTTGATACCTAAGAGATTACAGCTTAATTTACTTATAACATGTTCTGCAGTATTACCAAGTAAAGCGGCAGATAGTCCTGTACGACCAACAGTGCCAAGGATAACTAGTTCTGCTTCAATTTCTTTAGCTACAGTAGGGATAACCTCCTCAGGGAAACCTTCACGTACATGAGTATGATCTTCTGCTATACCAAATTGTTGTCGTAAGGCTTTCATATTAATAAGATGTTGGCCTCGAATACCATTTTCATAACCTGATGTGTTAAATTCAGGTAAGTCAATGGCCATGTTGATTGGTGTTGAAGGGTAGGCGGCAACTAAATGCACATTGCCACGATTTAAGTTTTCAGCTAATGATATACCAGTTTCAACAAGTTCTAGATTAAATTCATTTTGGTATTCTTGTTCGCCTGAAACATTTACCGCTACTAAAATACGGCGTTGATGTTTCCAGTCGCCATCGCGTACCATTAATACAGGAATCGGGCATTTACGTAGTAATTGCCAATCAACTGGCGTGAAAATTAGAGAAGTAAAACTTTCTTGATCTTTGGTATATTTCACTACAAGATCATAATCATTATTTTCAACTTCTTCTTTTATCGCCTCTGCCTCATTACTGTGCCAAACAATGTGAGATTGTAATTCAATTTCTGGATCAGCATATTTATCTAAGTAATATTGTACAGCATGATGATGCTTTTCAATCACCTGACGATGCATTTCAGAACGTTCTTCTGAAGAAAGTAAGGCAGACATTTCATAAGATAAATCATATACAGATAAAAGGGCGGTAATTTTTACTTTTGTTTCATTTTTTTGTTCTTTCGCTAAACGAACAGCACGAGCAAGAGCATATTGTTTTTCGTTTTCAGGATTAAGAACAACTAGGATATTTTTAAATTTCATCATAACCTCCGAAGCTTTTCATAGAATAAAAAAGAATCTTTAGAATGGCAAGGTGTGAGAGATAAAAAGGTGATCTTATTCTAAGATTATTTTTATCTATGTAAAAAAGGCGTGAATTTGCACGCCTTTTTCATTATTCAACCATTGTAATTTTGGTTTTATTTGTTCCAGTTAACTCAATCAAACCATCAATATCATTAATAGTAATATATTTTCCTTGTACGGTGAGGATACCCAATTTTTGGAAACGACCTAATAAACGACTAATAGTTTCAACAGTTAAACCAAGATAATTTCCTATATCGCCTCGAGTCATGGTTAAACGGAATTCTTTAGCTGAAAAACCACGAGCAGAGTATCGTTTAGAAAGATTATGAATAAAAGCAGCCAAGCGTTCTTCCGCATTCATTTTAGACAGTAATAAAATCATTTCTTGATCACTTTTAATTTCATTACTCATTAAGCGTAAAATTTGTTGGCGTAATTTTGGCATTTTACCGGCTAAGTCATCCAAAATATCATAAGGAATTTCGCATACCATTGCAGTCTCTAATGCTTGAGCAAAACTTGGGTGTTGCATTTGAGTAATTGCATCAAAACCAACTAAATCACCAGGTAAGTGAAAAGAGGTAATTTGTTCTTCACCAGATTCACTAATGGTATAGGTTTTTATGGTGCCAGAACGAATAGCGTAAATAGAATTGAGTGTGTCACCGGCTTTATAAAGTACTTGGGATTTTTGAATGGGTTTTTTTCGTTCGATAATATTATCAAGCTGATCTAATTCGTGTTCGTTCAGTGTAAAAGGGATACAAAGTTGGCTAATACTGCAATCCTGGCAATGAATAGCACAACCTCCCGATTGAATCCGGCGTCCTGCCTTGGTTTCTGCAACGAAATTCTTCATGTAAACCTCAAATATTTCGAGAAATTAGTGTAAAATTGATCTAACGCAAAAAAGTATACCACTAATTAGTCATATAAAGAAGAGTAAATCATCAATGCCTGCTGAGAAATTAACCAAAAAACGTTTGATTCAAATTTTGATTATGTTGTGCATTCTTATAATCGCATTTGTTTGTCGATATTTTTGACATTGAGGGATATTGGTAAAGAATAAGGGCTAAATTTTTTTAAATTTTAGCCCTCTTAAACTCAGAATGATTAAAGCACTTTCACAATACTTTCACATAAATAACGAATATTATCTTCTGTGATACCTGCCACATTGATACGACCAGAACGAACAGCGTAAATGGCAAACTCATCTTTTAAACGATCTACTTGTTCAGGTGATAAGCCACTGAAAGAGAACATACCGTTTTGTTCCATGATGAAGCTGAAATCTTGTTCTGCACCATATTCTTTTAATAACTGAACGAATAAATGACGCATTTTTTTGATACGTTCACGCATTTCAGTCAATTCATTTTCCCATTCTTGGCGAAGTTGAGCATCATTTAATACTGTTGCTACAGTTGCCCCACCATGAGATGCTGGGTTAGAGTAGAGTGTACGAATAATTGATTTCACCTGTGTTAATGCAGTTGAAGCAATTTCTGCATTTTCAGCCACAAGGGTAAAAGCGCCTACACGCTCATTGTATAAACCAAAGTTTTTAGAGAATGAACTTGCCACTAATAATTCTTTATGATTTGCCGCAAAAGCACGTAAGCCATAAGCATCTTCATCTAAGCCATTGGCTAAACCTTGATAAGCAAAGTCAAAGAGTGGTAACCAGCCATTTTTTGCTGAAAGTGCGGCTAATTCTTGCCATTGTTCAGGGGTCGGGTCAATACCAGTTGGATTGTGGCAGCAACCGTGTAAAAGCACCACATCACCTTCACTTGCTTGGCTTAAATCTTCAAGTAAATGTTCCCAGTCAAGGGCTTTGCGTTCAGCATCATAATAACGATATTCACGAATCGTCATGCCCACCGCATTGAAAATGGCATTGTGGTTTGGCCATGTTGGGGTGCTGATCCAAACATTTTGTGCTTTGGTTTGACGTTTAATAAATTCAGCCGCAATGCGTAATGCGCCTGTTCCACCTAAACTTTGTACTGTTCTCGCACGATTAGATTGGATGACTTCAGAATCTTTACCGAAAAGGAGTTCTTTTGTTCGTTCGTTATAATCGGCAATACCATCGATAGTTAGATAATTCTTCGTTTTTTCCTTATCAAATAAGCGTTTTTCTGCTTCTTTCACTGCACGCATAATCGGGGTTGTGCCTTGTGCATCTTTATAAACACCAATACCTAAATTGATTTTATTTTCACGTGTTTCGGATTTGAATGCTTCGCCTAAGCCTAAGATTGGATCGGCTGGTGCCGCTTTGATATGTTCAAACATAGCTTTTCCTTATGTATGTGTTGTGTGGTGTATAATTTTATACTTCAGCCGTTTTATTTTATCAAGAAAGATTTTTATAAAAATTAACCGCACTTTGATATTTTTAAATATTCATCAAAAAGTGCGGTCATTTTTTACATTATTTTAGTTTTTCAATCGCCCAATTTAATCCAGATTGATAATCTTCTGGTAATTCAGTACGGAGTTTTTCTAATTGTTGAATAATGACTGCTTTGTTAGGATGAGAAAGATTGATATGCCCAACCTTACGTCCAGCTCTGACTTCTTTACTGTACCAATGAAGTTGTGCAAACGGTGTATTAAGCCATTTTAGATTATGGTTTGTGCCGATTAAATTCACCATCACGCTAGGGGAGAAAACCTGTAGTTCAGGTGTTGGCAAATCAAGTAGCGCACGTAAATGTAATTCAAATTGGCTAATCGAGCATCCTAGTTGTGTCCAATGTCCACTGTTATGTACACGAGGCGCAAGTTCGTTAATCAGTAATTTGTCGCCTACAACAAAACATTCCATTGCCATTACACCCACATAGCCTAATTTATCCATAATTTTGCCGAGCATGGCTTCCGCTTGTTTTTGTTGTGTGGATTGTTGAGGAAACGCAATATCAACCACACTGTAACGCAAAATACCGTTTTGTTGCAGGTTATGTGTAACGGGATAAAAACGTTTTTCGCCATTTTTAAATCTTGCGCCTACAATAGAAACCTCATAATCGAAAGGAATAAATTTTTCTGCGATCACTTCACCAAATAAGTCATCGGTGATGTCCGCTTTGTTTTCATTGTTGATAATCCATTGACCTCGTCCATCATATCCGCCTGTTCTGCGTTTAACGACAACTTTCTCGCCAACAGTTTGGAAAACATCATTCCATTGCGTTTTATCTTTTAATAAACACCAAGGCGAGGTCGAAAGATTCAGTTCATCAAGCAAGGATTTTTGAGTAAAACGATCGGCTAATAATCCAAATACATGTTGATTAACGAAGTTTTTATGGTTACCGAGTAATTCAGTCAAAGGCGTTTTTTCCCAGCGTTCAATTTCCGCAGTGATGATCGCATTTTCAGGTAAGCCAAAAACTGGCGCATTGAAGGCTAAGGGTTCAACATAAATATCTAAAGGGGCACCTGCGTAACGTAACATTCTGCCGAGTTGTCCGTTGCCGAGTACATAAACGGTTGGATATAAGGTGGAGTTTTGCATAATATTTCTCGTTAAATTTACGAAAAAAACAACCGCACTTTAGAAGTGCGGTCAGAACTGAAGAAATTTTTATGTGCGTGGATCGGGATTGTCCAGTACAGCATGAGTTTGGCTTTCACGGAAAGATTGCAAGCGTGAAAGTAATTCTGCATCCCAACCCGCTAGAATTTGGGCTGCTAACAATCCAGCATTTGCTGCACCTGCAGGGCCAATTGCTAATGTTCCGACAGGAATCCCTTTTGGCATTTGCACAATCGAATAAAGGCTATCTACGCCACTTAACATAGAACTTTTTACTGGTACACCCAGCACCGGCACAAGTGTTTTCGCTGCGATCATACCAGGTAAATGTGCTGCACCGCCTGCCCCAGCAATAATTACTTTATAGCCATTTTTTTGTGCATTTTCAGCAAATTCAAAAAGTTTATCAGGCGTACGATGAGCCGAGACGACTTCCACATGATAAGGTACTTTTAATTCATCTAAAATCTGAGTTGCCTCTTGCATGGTAGCCCAATCGCTTTTGGAACCCATTACAACGGCAATTTGTGCAGTGTTTGACATGCTATTTTCTCAATTTTTTAATTAAAAACGTGGCGTAGAATAGCACATCTTACACATATTAGGCAAACGTTTGCTATTTGCGTAGGTAGTATCTAGTCTTATTTTATAATTATTTGATTTTTAAATTTTAGTAACTATACTTGATACCAAATTAATGGGTGATAGTTTATATGGGACGAACTGAAAAATTATTAGATAAGCTCGCACAGTCAAAATCTACATTTGATTGGAATGAATTAGTTTCTTTGTTAGCTCAACAAGGTTATGAAAAGCGAGAAATGGCCGGTTCTCGAGTGAGATTTTATAATAGAACGCTCGATCATACGATTTTGTTACACAAGCCTCACCCTGAAAATTATATTAAAGGCGGTGCTTTAAAGTCAGTGAAAGAATCATTAAAACAGGTAGGTATTCTATGAAGTTATTAAATTATAAAGGTTATGTAGGCACGATTGAGGCGGATTTAGAAAACAATATATTGTTTGGCAAACTTGCTTACATTCGTGATTTAGTGACTTACGAAGCAGAGTCATTATCTGAGCTAGAAAAAGAATTTCGTCAATCTGTTGATTTATATTTACAAGATTGTTTGGAATTAGGTAAAGAACCGAATAAGCCTTTTAAAGGTGTATTTAATGTACGAATTGGCGAGGAATTACATAGAGAAGCAACGATCATAGCAGGCGAGCGTTCGCTTAATGCTTTTGTGACGGAAGCGATTCAAGAAAAAATTTTTCGTGAAAAACCAAGTTTAAGATAACAAAACGTAACGATATCATACTCACATTTTCTTTCTTCAAAGTAGGGCAAATTATGTTAGCCAAAGCAAAATATAGAAAAGATTACAAACAACCAGATTTTACGGTTACCGACATTTATTTAGATTTTCAACTCGATCCTAAACATACTGTGGTAACCGCAACCACAAAATTCCAACGCTTAAATGATGAAGCAACTTCTTTACGTTTAGATGGGCATAGCTTCCAGTTTTCTTCTATTAAATTTAATGGTGAGCCATTTTCTGCCTATCAACAAGATGGGGAGAGTTTAACGCTCGATTTAAAAGGTAAAAGTGCGGAAGAATTTGAACTTGAAATTGTGACCTTCCTTGTACCAGCCGAAAACACTTCATTACAAGGGTTATATCAGTCTGGTGAAGGCATTTGTACGCAATGTGAGGCGGAAGGTTTCCGTCAAATTACTTATATGCTTGATCGCCCCGATGTACTGGCACGTTATACAACCAAAATTACTGCAGATAAAACTAAATATCCTTACTTACTTTCTAATGGTAACCGCATTGCAAGTGGTGAATTAGAGGATGGTCGTCATTGGGTGGAATGGAACGATCCGTTTCCGAAACCAAGCTATTTATTTGCTTTAGTGGCGGGAAATTTTGATTTATTACAAGATAAATTTATTACTAAAAGTGGACGAGAAGTTGCATTAGAGCTTTATGTAGATCGCGGTAATCTTAACCGTGCAACTTGGGCAATGGAAAGTCTGAAAAAAGCGATGAAATGGGATGAAGATCGCTTTAATTTAGAATATGACCTCGATATTTATATGATCGTTGCAGTGGACTTCTTCAATATGGGCGCAATGGAAAACAAAGGGTTAAATATCTTTAACTCTAAATTCGTGTTGGCAAATCCACAAACAGCAACAGATGAAGATTATCTTGCCATTGAAAGTGTGATTGCACACGAATATTTCCATAACTGGACAGGCAACCGTGTTACCTGCCGTGATTGGTTCCAATTAAGTTTGAAAGAAGGTTTAACGGTTTTCCGTGATCAAGAATTTTCTTCAGATACGGGTTCTCGAGCTGTTAATCGCATTAATAATGTGAAATTTTTACGCACGGTTCAATTTGCTGAAGATTCAAGCCCAATGTCGCACCCAATTCGCCCTGAAAAAGTGATTGAAATGAATAATTTTTACACGGTGACCGTATATGAAAAAGGGGCAGAAGTGATTCGTATGTTGCATACTTTATTAGGTGAGCAAGGTTTCCAAAAAGGGATGCAGCTTTATATTGCTGAAAATGATGGTAAAGCGGCAACCTGTGAAGACTTTGTTTCCGCAATGGAACGTGCAAATAACCTCGATTTAAATCAATTCCGCCGTTGGTATAGCCAATCGGGTACACCAGAATTATTGATTAGCGATACGTATGACGAAAAAACGCATACTTATCGTTTAACAGTTTCACAATCCACACCGCCAACCGCAGATCAAATGGAAAAAGTGAATTTACATATTCCATTAAAAGTGGCGCTTTATGATGCGAATGGCACGAAACAAATGCTACAACATAATGGCGAATTGTTGAGTGATGTATTAAATGTTACTGAAAAAGACCAAGTCTTCGAGTTTCATGGCATTTATGGTCGTCCAATTCCAGCATTGTTATGTGATTTTTCTGCACCGGTAAAACTGGATTATGATTATAAAACGGAGCAGTTATTAGGCTTGCTGAAATTCGCAGATAATCAATTTATCCGTTGGGATGCGGCTCAGATGTTATTTGCACAAGAATTACGCCGTAATGTTGTGCGTTTTCAACAAGGTGAGGCACTAGAAATTTCGCCTGAAATCTTGACCGCACTTTCTCATGTTCTGAACCATTATGAGAAAGATATTGAACTGGCAACCTTAATTCTCACCCTTCCAAAAGAAATGGAATTTTCGGAAGGTTTCAAAACCATCGATCCTGATGGCATTTCAGCCGCAAGAGCATTTATGCAAGCGCAAATTGCCGAGACTTTAAAAGATGATTTCTTGCGCGTTTATACTCATATTCGTCTTGATGATTATCAAGTTACGCAACAAGACATCGCCTTACGCGCAATGCGTAATCTTTGCTTAACTTATTTGGCTTATACCAATTTGGGTAACAACTTAGTCCAAAAACACTACAATAATGCGAATAATATGACCGATACATTGGCTGCATTAAGTGTTGCGACTAAAGCGGCATTACCTTGCAGAGATGCGTTATTAGCTGATTTTGAACAAAAATGGCAACATGATGGATTAGTGATGGATAAATGGTTTGCATTACAAGCCACTCGCCCAGATGAAAATGTGTTGGAAATTATTCAGTTATTAATGGATCACCCAAGTTTTAACTTCAACAATCCAAACCGTTTGCGTGCATTAGTAGGTAGCTTTGCAAATCACAACTTAAAAGCATTCCATAATGTAAGTGGATCAGGCTATCGTTTCTTAACTGATGTGTTAATTCGTTTAAATGAAAGCAATCCGCAAGTGGCTGCGCGTTTAATAGAGCCATTAATTCGTTTTTCTCGCTTTGATGCTCAACGCCAAACCTTGATGAAACGTGCTTTAGAACGCTTAAGCATTGTAGAAAATCTTTCAAAAGATTTATTTGAAAAAATTGAGAAAGCGTTGCAGTAAAAGTGTGGTAAATTTTGCAATAGTTTTGGGGCATTTAGTATGCCCCTTTATTTTATACGTGGTTTTAGTATTAATTTATTTCATACAAATCCTGAAAATAATAAGTTTGCATAATACACTGAGATGACGCATTCTATACCCGTACAGACGTTTAGCCGTCTAAATGATTAAGAAGATTACTTTAAAACGGGAGTTATTATGACAACATCACATATCTTAGGCTTTCCTCGTGTAGGTGCAAAACGTGAATTAAAATTTGCACAAGAACGTTATTGGCGTAAAGAATTAGCAGAGCAAGATTTATTAGATTTAGCGAAAGCGTTGCGTGAAAAAAACTGGAAACATCAAGCAGCGGCGAATGCGGATTTTGTGGCTGTGGGCGATTTCACGTTCTACGATCATATTTTAGATTTACAAGTGGCAACAGGGGCAATTCCTGCTCGTTTTGGTTTTGATAGCCAAAATTTAACCCTTGATCAATATTTCCAACTTGCACGTGGTAACAAAGATCAATTCGCAATTGAAATGACTAAATGGTTCGATACGAACTATCACTATCTCGTGCCAGAATTTCATAAAAATACACAATTCAAAGCTAATCCAGCACATTATGTAAATCAAATTCGTGAAGCAAAAGCCTTAGGTTTAAACTTCAAACCTGTGATTGTTGGCCCATTAACATTCTTATGGTTGGGTAAAGAAAAAGGCGAAGCATTTAACCGTTTCGATTTATTAAATCAATTAGTGCCTGTTTATGTTGAAATCTTAAATGCATTAGTGGCTGAAGGTGCGGAGTGGATTCAAATTGATGAACCTGCATTAGCATTGGATTTACCTGCAGAATGGGTTGAAGCCTATAAATCTGTGTATGCTGAATTAAGCAAGGTGAATGCAAAATTATTGTTAGCCACTTATTTTGGTTCCGTTGCACAACACGCTGAGTTATTAAAAGCCTTACCTGTTGCGGGCTTGCATTTAGATTTAGTTCGTGCACCAGAACAACTTGCAGCCTTTGAAGATTACAGCAAAGTGTTATCTGCAGGTGTGATTGAAGGCCGTAATATCTGGCGTGCAAACTTAAACAAAGTGTTAGATGTATTAGAGCCATTAAAAGAAAAATTAGGCGAGCGTTTATGGATTGCACCAAGCTGTTCATTATTGCACACCCCATTTGATTTAGAAGTGGAAGTACAATTAAAAGAAAAAAATCCTGCACTTTACAGCTGGTTATCTTTCACACTACAAAAAGTAGAAGAATTAAATGTATTAAAACAAGCCTTAAATCATGGCAGAGCCTCTGTACAAGCGGCATTAGATGCAAGCCAAGCGGCAGCAGATGCACGTGCAACCTCAAAAGAAATTCATCGTCCTGAAGTGGCAGATCGATTAGCAAACTTGCCAAAAGGTGCGGATCAACGTAAATCGCCATTTGCAGAACGTATTGTTAAGCAAAATGCGTGGTTAAATTTACCGCTTCTTCCAACCACAAACATTGGTTCATTCCCACAAACGACTGAAATTCGTCACGCCCGTGCAAGTTTCAAAAAAGGTGAATTATCCCTTGCAGATTACGAAGCGGCAATGAAAAAAGAGATCGAATATGTGGTACGTCGCCAAGAAGAATTAGATTTAGATGTATTAGTTCACGGCGAAGCAGAACGCAACGACATGGTGGAATACTTTGGGGAATTATTAGATGGTTTCGCATTCACTAAATTTGGTTGGGTACAAAGCTACGGTTCACGTTGTGTGAAACCACCAGTAATTTACGGTGATGTAACTCGCCCAGAGCCAATGACAGTACGCTGGTCACAATATGCACAAAGCTTAACAAACCGCGTGATGAAAGGGATGTTAACAGGCCCTGTGACAATTCTTCAATGGTCATTCGTGCGTAACGACATTCCACGTTCAACCGTATGTAAACAAATCGGCGTGGCATTATCTGATGAAGTGTTAGATTTAGAAGCGGCGGGCATTAAAGTCATTCAAATTGATGAGCCAGCTATTCGTGAAGGTTTACCACTTAAACGTGCAGATTGGGATTCATACTTACAATGGGCAGGCGAAGCATTCCGTTTAAGCTCAATGGGCGTGCAAGATGATACGCAAATTCACACTCATATGTGTTATTCCGAGTTTAACGACATCTTACCAGCGATTGCTGCATTAGATGCGGACGTGATTACCATCGAAACTTCACGTTCAGATATGGAATTATTAGATGCCTTCGTGAAATTCAACTACCCGAATGACATCGGTCCAGGTGTGTATGATATTCACAGCCCACGTGTACCAACCGCAGGTGAAATCGAACACTTATTACGCAAAGCGTTAAATGTCATTCCAAAAGAACGCTTATGGGTAAACCCAGACTGCGGTTTAAAAACTCGCGGCTGGACAGAAACTATCGATCAACTAAAAGTGATGGTGGATGTAACCAAAAAATTACGTGCGGAATTAGCGTAAATTTTAAGTTTATTACTTAACTGTAACTTAAGGACTGAGGTTGTATTTTACCATTTCAGTCCTTTATATTTATGGTGAAACATAAAATAGATGATTGTTATAATTATGTTGTTGTTGTGTACAATCCGTGTTCAATTTTTTACTGTTACTATTTAAAGAGGAAAATTATGAATAAAATTTTTAGAATTGTATGGAACGAAGCAGCTCAAGCCTGGGTCGCCGTATCTGAACTGACTAAAAAACACAAAAAACGTGCTTCTGTAACCGCCGTTGCAGCTACTCTTGTTGCTGGCATGCTTTCTCCTTTCGCGCAGGCGAGTACGACGGACTCGGATGTGGCTAAGAATCTTCAACCTTCTGAGTTGGGAACAGACTATTATTTTCGTGTTACGACAGCTAACACTGGTGAGCCAGACGATCTTGATTATTATAATGGATGCAAGAATGGAAATGTAGACAGTGCATGCCCAGATACAGAGATGAATATAGGCGTATTAGATAAAGATTCAGTTATAACAGAAGAGACAAAGGATAAGAGCGATAATTCCAGATTGATTTTAGAAGGGAATAAAGGGATTAGACTTACAAGAAAGAACGATAACTATACGGCTCATAAAATCACCTTTGATGCGCCAGTCGAGGTTGCTAGCGGTAGCGGTGCGGTATCAATAGAGCAGCCTGTGGAAGGTGATAACGCAGGCCATACAATTATTAAATCTGAAATCATATCCGGTACTCCAGATAAAATAGGAGTGGAATCTAAAGATGGTGTAACCAAAATTACCTGGGTAGGTGGTGCTGGTGGTGCAAAAGGTGCTGACGGTAAATCGGCTTACGACCTCTGGAAAGCAAAAGATGGCAATGCTGATAAATCTGAAGCAGACTTCTTAGCTTCACTTAAAGGTGATAAAGGTTAGAACGGTACTAATGGTACTAACGGTAAATCAGCTTACGACCTCTGGAAAGCAAAAGATGGCAATGCTAATAAATCTGAAGCAGACTTCTTAGCGTCCCTTAAAGGTGAGAACGGTACTAACGGTAAATCGGCTTACGACCTTTGGAAAGCAAAAGATGGCAATGCTGATAAATCTGAAGCAGACTTCTTAGCTTCACTTAAAGGTGATGCTGGCCGTCAAGTAGTTGCGGGTAAGGGTATTACTGCTACAGTAAATACAGATGATACATTAAGGATTGAAGCAAAAACCAAACCAAACGGTGGTATTAGCGCACAAGAAGAAGGTCTTTCTATCGATACTGATGGCACAACAATCACATTGAAGTCAGGTAAAGTTTCAGCGGCAACGGGTACGATTACAGCGGGAGAGACTCCATCTGTTGCTACAGCTGATGCGAATAAACTGGCGAAAGCTGGCGAAGTAGCGGAAGCGATTAAGGCTGCGAAAACTAAAGTAGTTGCTGGTAGTGGCATTAAAGTCACATCTAGTGGCAATGGATATACTGTTTCTGCCGACTTACCGTTTACTAAAAATGCAGATAAGTCAATTAGCTTAAATGAGGAAGGTGTAATCCGTAATGTGGCTAATGGACGTGTAGCTAAAGACAGTAAAGATGCCGTGAATGGTAGTCAGTTACATGCTGTTGAACGCCGTTTGAGTGGCAATATGGATAAGTTAAACCATCGCATCGATAAAATGGGCAAACGTGCAGATGCTGGTACGGCAAGTGCAATTGCTACGGCAAACTTGCTCCAATCTTATCGACCTGGTTTGTCAGCTGCTACTGCTGCAGTAGGTGAATATCGTGGCCAATCTGCGGTTGCTGTTGGTTATAGTCGCCTTTCTGATAATGGAAAATATGGTGTGAAATTATCACTAGGTGCTAATACACAAGGTAATGTTGGTGCCGGTGCTGGTGTAGCATATTTCTGGTAATAACCTGATTTTCCTTTAACTTTCGAATGAAAGGTTGATATTAAAATGTGATGATTGCGTTGTGATCATCACATTTTTTATTATTTGCACATTATTCCTGTTCCTCGTAGAATACGAGCAATCTTACCTTTAAAGTGCGGTGAAAATTAACCGCACTTTTCTTACAGTCAACTATCCTGAGAGATAAACGAGTATGTATCAATTATTCCGTCACGGCATTTTCCAAAAGCTCGTTTTTTTTGATAATCATTTATCTAAGATAAAAATTGTAAAGAAAAAAGAACCCACGCTTTGAAAGAGCGTGGGCTTTGAATATTAAATAAGTCGTATATTAGCTAGGTCTTACACCTAACATATGACAAATTGCATAAGTTAATTCACTACGATTTAGCGTATAGAAATGGAAGTCATTCACTCCTTCGCGAGATAAAATTTTCACCATATCCATCGCAACACTTGCTGCTACAAGATTACGAGTAGTTTGATCATCGTCTAATCCTTCATAAGCGTTAACAAGCCATGCAGGAATTTTCACATTAGTGAAAGAAGCCATTTTTTGTAATTGCTTAAAGTTAGTTACAGGTAAAATGCCCGGCACGATTTCAGTATCAATACCAATTGATGCACAACGATCACGGAAACGTAGGTAGTTTTCAATATCAAAGAAAAATTGAGTGATAACATGATTTGCACCTGCATCAATTTTACGTTTTAAATTAATCAAGTCTGCTTGTGCTGATTTTGCTTCTGGATGAACTTCTGGATAAGCAGCCACAGAAATATCAAAATCAGCGACAGAACGGAGTAATTCCACGAGATCTGACGCATAAAATGGTTTTTTGGCATATCCTTTGGGTTCGTCACCGCGTAACGCAACGATACGACGAATACCACTGTTCCAGTAATCTTTAGCAATTTGTTTTAATTCTTCAGGTGTGGCATCAATACCAGTTAAATGCGGAGCCGCTTCTAATCCAGTTTCTTGTTTGATTGCTTTTACAATGCTATGAGTGCGGTCACGCTCGCCTGAGTTTGCGCCATAAGTAACAGAAACGAATTTCGGTTTTAATACTTTTAAACGATGAATCGAATCCCATAAAAGCGTTTCCATTTTTTCATTTTTTGGTGGGAAAAATTCAAAAGAAACATTAATTTTTTTATTGAAGTCAGCGATGTGTTGATTAAGCGTGTCAATTTCTTTAGCGTAGCTCATAAAAATTCCTATAACTAGTATGATGATATTTAAGTTAACAATAAAATAACTTTATGTATGAGTCAATTTTAATAAATTCATTAAAAATATTAATTTAGTTAATGTAAATAGGTTTCAGCAAAAATACTAAAATTTTGCATAAAAAATTAGCATTAATGAAATAAATATGTATAATACACCGACCCTGTAAATGTGCGAATTCCCATCGTACATTATTTTATTGAGATCTCACTCGAAGGGGTGGCGATTAAGATCAATGGTTGTGTTCGTAAGAACACTGGGTATCAAACTAATTTTTGGTAATTAATTAATGAAAACTTTTGTAGCAAAACCAGAAACGGTTAAACGCGACTGGTACGTAGTAGATGCGACAGGTAAAACTTTAGGTCGTTTAGCGACTGAATTAGCACGTCGTCTTCGTGGTAAACACAAGGCTGAGTACACTCCACACGTAGATACTGGTGATTACATCATCGTTATCAACGCAGACAAAGTGGCAGTAACTGGTCGTAAAGAAACAGATAAACTTTACTACTGGCACACTGGCTATGTAGGTGGTATTAAACAAGCGACTTTCAAAGAAATGATCGCTCGCCGTCCTGAAGCAGTGATTGAAATTGCGGTTAAAGGTATGTTGCCAAAAGGTCCATTAGGCCGTGCAATGTTCCGTAAATTAAAAGTGTACGCAGGTGCTGAACACCAACACGCTGCACAACAACCACAAGTATTAGATATTTAATCACGAGGTTTAGAAAATGGCAGAGAATCAAAACTACGGCACAGGTCGCCGCAAAAGCTCTTCAGCTCGTGTATTTATCAAACCGGGCAGTGGTAAAATCACTATCAACCAACGTGAATTAGACGTTTACTTCGGCCGTGAAACTGCGCGCATGGTAGTACGTCAACCATTAGAATTGGTTGAATTAACTGATAAATTAGACCTATACATTACTGTTAAAGGTGGTGGTATTTCTGGTCAAGCGGGTGCAATCCGTCACGGTATCACTCGTGCATTGATGGAATACGATGAAACATTACGCCCAGCACTTCGTGCAGCTGGTTTCGTTACTCGTGACGCACGTCGCGTTGAACGTAAAAAAGTGGGTTTACACAAAGCACGTCGTCGTCCACAATACTCAAAACGTTAATTTTTATTTTCGTTTCGAAAAAGAAAAGCAGAGAGAAATCTCTGCTTTTTTGTTATCTAACTTATTGATTATAAAACAATAAAAAAGAATTGTTTGGCAAATGACTTACGCTTTGTGGTAGAATACATACCCCTTATAAAATATAGAATATTTTTGGATCTTCGGAGGAATAAATGTCCAGCGCATCAAGTAAACGTTCAGTAATGACCCTTTTTTCAAATAAAGATGATATTTACTGTCATCAGGTAAAAATTGTTTTAGCTGAAAAAGGTGTACTTTATGAGAACGAAGAAGTTGATTTGCAAGCATTACCAGAAGATTTAATGGAATTAAATCCGTATGCTACAGTGCCTACGTTAGTTGATCGTGATCTTGTTTTGTTTAGTTCGCGAATTATTATGGAATATCTTGACGAGCGTTTTCCGCATCCACCATTAATGCAAGTGTATCCAGTTTCTCGAGCAAAAGATCGTCTTTTGATGTTACGAATTGAACAAGATTGGTATCCAACTCTCAAGAAAGCAGAAAATGGTACAGAAAGTGAAAAAGCTGAAGCACTCAAACAATTAAAAGAAGAACTTTTAGCGATTACACCAGTTTTCCAGCAAACACCTTATTTCATGAATGAAGAGTTTGGTTTAGTGGACTGTTATGTTGCGCCATTGTTATGGAAATTAAAACATTTAGGTGTGGAATTTACAGGTCCTGGTAGTAAACCGATTAAGGGATATATGGATCGTGTATTTAGTCGAGATTCATTCTTGCAGTCTGTAGGTGAAGCTGCACCAAAAAATTTAATGGATGATAAGTAATGGAATATAAAGCTTCCCCTAAGCGCCCTTATTTATTACGCGCCTATTATGATTGGCTAGTAGATAATAATTTCACGCCTTATTTAGTTGTTGATGCGACTTACTTAGGTGTGAATGTTCCGGTCGAATATGTAAAAGATGGACAGATTGTATTGAACTTGTCTGCCAATGCTACGGGCAATTTACAACTGACAAATGATTTCATCCAGTTTAATGCTCGATTTAAAGGTGTTTCTCGTGAACTGTATATTCCAATGGGCGCAGCGCTTGCGATCTATGCTCGTGAAAATGGTGATGGGGTGATGTTTGAGCCAGAAGAAGTTTACGATGAACTTAATTCTGAGCCAGATACTGAACAACCAACTAGTTTTCATGAGGCTGTAGATAGCCCAAGAAAACGAGAAGAAAAAAAGAAAACAAAATCAGCTTCTCATTTAAGAATTGTTGATTAAGAAAAAACGCGATGAAGTTATCATCGCGTTTATTTTTATAAATTACCTTGCTTTTCAATAAAGTGGAGAATTTTTTCTTCAATTCCTTTTGAATCTAATCCCAAATCTTTCAATGCTTCTTGCTGTGTTGCTTGTGGAATAAAATAATCTGGCAAACCAAGCTGTAAAAGTGCGGTCGATTTTCCAGATGAATTTAGCACTTCAGTAACCGCAGAGCCAGCTCCACCTTGAATTGCATTTTCTTCTAATGTGACTAAATAATCATGAGTTTGTGCAAGCACATTAATCATTTCAATATCAATCGGTTTCACAAAACGCATATCGACAACTGTTGCATTGAGTTTTTCTGCTGCCTCTAAAGCGGACGGTAAAAGGGTACCAAAATTTAAAATCGCAATTTTTTGACCTTCTCGAATTAAACGTGATTTACCGATAGGAAGCATTTCTAAAGGTGTTAGTTCAACACCAATGGCATTTCCGCGAGGATAGCGTACTGCTGCTGGTTTTCCACATTGATAACCTGTATAGAGCATTTGACGGCATTCATTTTCATCACTTGGTGTCATGATGATCATATTGGGAATGCAACGCATAAAGCTGAGATCAAATGCCCCTTGGTGTGTTGGACCATCAGCGCCTACGATGCCCGCTCGATCAATCGCAAATAATACAGGGAGATTTTGAATAGCCACATCGTGAATCAATTGGTCGTAAGCGCGTTGTAGAAATGTCGAGTAAATCGCAACTACGGGTTTATATCCGCCAATAGCAAGTCCAGTGGCAAACGTAACGGCGTGTTGCTCTGCAATCGCTACATCAAAATATTGTTCTGGGAAACGCTGAGAAAATTCCACCATGCCAGAACCTTCGCGCATTGCTGGTGTGATACCAATAATTTTGGAGTCTTTTTCTGCCATTTCGCATAGCCAATCACCAAAAATTTTCGAATAAGTTGGCTTCGTATTATGTTTAGGCAATTCACCACTGATTGGGTCAAATTTTGGTACGCCATGGAAACCAATCGGATCTTTCTCCGCAGGTGCGTATCCTTTACCTTTTTTTGTTTTTATATGTAAGAATTGTGGTCCCTTCAGATTACGCATATTCGTAAGTGTTGCCACTAATTCGTCAATGTTATGCCCATCCACTGGGCCAATATAATTAAAACCGAGTTCTTCAAATAATGTACTTTCTGGCGAAAACATCACTCCTTTCATATGTTCTTCAGTTTTTTTCATAAAGTTTTTTACAGGTGGAACTTTATCGAGAATTTTTTTACTTCCATCTCGTAATGTGGAGTAGATAGAACCAGAGAAAATACGAGCGAGGTGATTATTTAACGCGCCAACATTTTCTGAAATAGACATTTCATTGTCATTTAAAATGACCAACATATCAGTGTGAACAGAACCTGCGTGATTCAGCGCTTCAAAAGCCATTCCTGCAGTAATTGCGCCGTCACCGATGACGCATACCGTTTTTCTACCTGCATTTTCTCGTTCTGCGGCGACAGCAATACCTAATCCAGCACTAATAGAAGTAGAGGAGTGGCCAACGCTTAATACGTCAAATTCACTTTCTTCACGCCAAGGGAAAGGATGAATACCGTCTTTTTGACGAATTGTGGACATTTGATCTCGACGACCGGTTAAAATTTTGTGGGGATAAGCTTGATGTCCAACATCCCAAATTAACTGATCAAATGGTGTTTTATATACGTAATGTAGTGCAACGGTTAGCTCTACAGTGCCTAAACCTGATGCTAAATGCCCGCTAGTTTGACTAACCGATTCTAAAAGATAACCACGTAATTCTTGGCAGAGTTGTGGTAGCTGCTCTTTATTTAAAAGACGCAAATCTTCTGGTGAATTAATCAAAGATAATAAGGGGTAATTGTTCATATTGTTAGTCATTTTAAAAATGTTATAATTTTAACCGCACTTTGTCAGCATTGATGCGGTCGATATTAACTTTTTCTAGTAATAATGAATTCAGCTAATGCACGAAGTGCGGTCGTATTAAAAGGAATTTTTTCTAATTCAGACAAAGCACTTTGATATAGATCTTGCGCTTTTTGTTTTGCGCCACTTAATCCAAGTAATTTTGGATACGTACTTTTATCTAAATCAAGATCCGCGCCGACTTGTTTGCCAGTTTCTGCACTATCACCCTCAATATCTAAAATATCGTCTTGAACTTGAAAGGCTAAGCCAATGGCTTCCGCATATTGTGTTAAGGATTGTTCTAACCTTTTGTCGGCAAAATGCGGAGAACAAATAAAACCTAATTTTAATGCGGCAATCAGCAATGCGCCCGTTTTGTTACGATGGATTAATTCTAATTCGCTTAAACTAATTTGTTTATGTTCAGAGATAAGATCTAAACTTTGCCCTAAGCACATTCCTTGTACGCCAGAGCCTTGAGCTAAAATTTTAACTAAAGCCAGTTTTTGTTCAGAAGAAATATTTGGCGTTTTAGTTAACATTTCAAAAGCAAAACTTTGCAGCGCATCGCCCGCAAGAATAGCCGTAGCTTCATCAAATTGGATATGACAAGTAGGATGCCCACGACGTAGATTGTCATCATCCATTGCAGGTAAATCATCGTGAATTAAGGAATAGGCATGAATGGCTTCAATAGCGGCAGCGGCGTAATCTAAGGTTTGTTTCTCAGCGCCAAGCATTTGACCTGTTGCGTAAACTAAAAAAGGTCTAACCCGTTTACCACCAAGTAATAATGCGTATTTCATCGCGTCAAGCAAAGGTGCATTATAACTTTCAATACCCTCAAATTGGGCTTCTAAAAAGCGATTGATACGAGTTTGAACCTGCTGTAATTCTTCAGAAAAGTTACCCATTAAGCATTCCCTTCATAATCATTCAGTGGGGCATCTTCAGTTTTTTGCAATAAGATCTGAATACGTTGTTCTGCTTGTTGTAAACGTTCTTGCCCTAACTTAGCCAGTTGCACACCTTGTTCAAATTCTTTTAACGCTTCTTCTAACGGCAGATCGCCATTTTCTAAATGTGTAACAATATTTTCTAACTGCGCTAATGTTGTCTCAAAATCTTGCGAAGATGCTGGTTTACGCGCCATGGAATTATCCTTTTTCACGGTAAAAATTGCTTGCCATTGTACTGTATTTTACTTGCGTTGTTAAAAAATTATTTCAAGCTAGGACCAGTGGACTTTTCACTATCTTTGCGTAAAATACTCGCCACTTTAAATACCCAAGCTATTCATATGAAATTTATCGTTAAACTTTTTCCTGAAATTATGATTAAGAGCGAAACTGTTCGTAAACGTTTCGCCAAAATTTTAACCTCTAATATCCGCAATATTTTACAGAAATATGATGAAGAAACTGCAGTTGTACGTCACTGGGATTACATTGAAGTGCGGTCAAAAAATGAAGAAAATCGTGAAGAATTAATCGCCTTGTTACAACGTATTCCTGGTATTCATCATTTTTTAGAAGTTGAAGAAAAACCGTTTACCGATTTACATCATATTTTTGAATTGACGCTTGCTGATGTCGCGCAACAACTTCAAGGCAAAACCTTTTGCGTTCGAGTAAAACGTAAGGGAAAACATAAATTTAGTTCTATTGAAGCAGAACGTTATATCGGCGGTGGATTAAATCAACATATTGAAAGTGCAAAAGTGCGGTTAAAAAATCCAGATGTGACCGTTCGTATTGATATTGAAGATGACAAAATGATGTTAGTTAAAGCACGTCACGCGGGGATTGGTGGTTATCCGATTGGGACTCAAGAGGATGTGCTTTCTTTGATTTCGGGGGGATTTGATTCAGGTGTATCGAGTTATATGTTGATTCGTCGTGGTTCTCGAGTTCATTATTGTTTCTTTAATCTTGGTGGCGCAGCCCATGAAATTGGCGTAAAACAAATGGCTTATCATATTTGGCAACGCTATAGCGCTTCACATAAAGTACGCTTTATTGCGATTAACTTTGAAGGGGTTGTCGGTGAGATTTTAGAGAAAGTCGATAACGGCCAAATGGGCGTTGTATTAAAACGGATGATGGTGCGAGCAGCGAGTAAAGTCGCTCAACGTTTTAATATTGAAGCGATTGTGACAGGGGAGGCATTAGGGCAAGTTTCTAGCCAAACTTTAACCAATTTACGCTTGATTGATGAAGCCGCTGATGCCTTAGTATTACGCCCGTTAATTACGCATGATAAAGAACAAATTATCGCGATGGCAAAAGAAATTGGCACTGACGATATTGCAAAATCTATGCCGGAATTTTGTGGCGTGATTTCAAAAAATCCTACGATCAAAGCTGTTCGTGAAAAGATTTTAGAAGAAGAGGGGCATTTTAATTTCGAGATTCTTGAAAGTGCGGTGCAAAATGCGAAATATTTAGATATTCGCCAGATTGCAGAAGAAACAGAAAAAGAAGTGGTAGAAGTTGAGGCAATTTCTGTATTAGGTGAAAATGAAGTGATTTTGGATATTCGTAGCCCAGAAGAAACGGATGAAAATCCATTTGAATCGGATACACATGAAGTCCTTCAAATGCCGTTCTACAAACTTTCTTCTCAATTTGGTAGCCTTGATCAAAGTAAAAATTACGTGTTGTATTGTGAACGTGGTGTGATGAGCAAATTACAAGCCTTATATTTGAAAGAAAATGGTTTTTCAAATGTGCAAGTTTTCTCAAAAAAATAATGTTTAAATTTACTATATATTAGTAAGCGTATATGTTGTTTTAAAGTACCATTATGTATTTTTTTATATAATTAATTTTTAAGAATTTATATAAATTTTGTTTTTCATCAAAATTAGTAATTGTGTTAGCGAAGTGAAATCTTTTAAAATCACGAGCAATAAATTTTACGCATAACTCCGAGCTTGTTGACCTACGTTTATATTCAAAATAGGGTCGCAATGCCAATAACGATGTTTGTTATTCAGGGATACGCTGGAAACGGTTTATCCTCTCCATATTAGAAAGGTGTCACATGCAATCAATTCCCATTAAAAACGTAGGGAACGTGGGATTAGTCGATGCGTTCCAGCGTGCCTATTATTATTTACGACTGTCAATAACTGATCAGTGTAACTTTCGTTGTAACTATTGTTTACCCAATGGTTATCAGCCTGAAGCAAATAAACCAAGTTTTCTTACCTTAAGTGAAATTGTTCGTGTCGCAGAAGCATTTGCTGCTATGGGGACAGAAAAGATTCGTTTAACTGGTGGAGAACCCACTTTACGTAAAGATTTTATTACGATTGCTGAAAATGTAGCGAATGTAAGTGGCATTCGTCAGTTAGCTTTAACTACAAATGGCTATCGTATGGCAAAAGATGTAGATGCTTGGCAACGTGCGGGCATTACTTCCATTAATGTTAGTGTTGATAGTCTTGATCCTAAAATGTTTCATCAAATTACAGGAATTAATAAGTTTGATGAGGTGATGAGAGGAATTGAGCGAGCCTTTGAGATTGGTTATAAAAAAGTTAAAGTCAATTCAGTATTGATGAAAAATTTAAATGATCATGAATTCAATCAATTTTTAGCTTGGGTAAAGAATCGACCAATCCAAATGCGCTTTATTGAGCTAATGCAAACGGGAGAAATGGATACTTTCTTTCATCATCACCATCTTTCTGGTGAAATTTTAGTCAAGAAATTATTAGAGCAAGGTTGGCAATTACAACAAAAAGCTATAACAGATGGTCCTGCAAAGGTATTTAAACATCCTGATTATATGGGTGAGATAGGATTGATCATGCCATATGAAAAGAATTTCTGTGCAAGTTGTAACCGTCTTCGTGTGTCAGCAAAAGGAAAATTACATCTTTGTTTATTTGGTGAAGAGGGGATTGAACTGCGCGATCTTTTACGTTCAGATGATCAGCAATCAATTTTACAGGCTCGGATTTTTTCTGCGCTTCAAGGTAAGCGTGAACACCATTACTTACACCAAGGCGACACTGGCATTCGTCAGCATTTAGCATCTATCGGTGGATAAATTTCTTAAAATTAACCTCACTTTTAAATTATGAAAACATTTACGCATATCAATAGCCAAGGTGAAGCCAATATGGTGGATGTTTCTGGCAAAATAGAAACCGTACGCGAAGCACGTGCAGAAGCTTTGGTGACCATGGCGCCTGAGACTTTAACTATGATTCTTAGTGGGCAGCATCATAAAGGTGATGTTTTTGCAACTGCGCGTATTGCAGGTATTCAAGCAGCTAAACGAACATGGGAATTAATTCCGCTTTGTCATCCTTTGCTACTTTCTAAAGTAGAGGTCAGTCTTGAACCTTTAGTGGAAAAACACCAAGTACGAATTGAGTCTTTATGTAAACTTTCGGGAAAAACTGGCGTAGAAATGGAAGCATTAACAGCGGTAAGTGTTGCTGCTTTAACTATTTATGACATGTGTAAGGCTGTTCAAAAAAATATAGTTATTGAATATGTACGTTTATTGGAAAAAAGTGGTGGAAAATCAGGTCACTTTGTTGCCCAATATAAATAGGGAAATAACATGCTAAAAGTATTATTTTTTGCTCAAACACGAGAATTAATTGGTGTAGATGAACTTTCTATTGAGGCAGAATTTACAACAGCTGATAAATTACGTGAACATTTAGCGCAAAAAGGTGATAAATGGGCATTAGCTTTAGAAAAAGAAAAATTGCTAGTTGCGATAAATCAAACCTTAATGCCTCTTGAAAGTACGGTAAAATCAGGTGATGAAATTGCATTTTTTCCACCAGTAACAGGAGGATAAGATGAGTAATGTTCATATTTCAGTACAGGAAGCTGAGTTTGATCAAAATGCAGTTTATCATTGGCTTTCTGAATCTCACTCTGTTGGTGCAACAGTAATTTTTATTGGAAAAGTTCGTGATCTTAATTTAGGTGATGATGTTTCAAGTCTATACTTAGAACATTATCCTGCAATGACCGAAAAAGCACTACAAGAAATTATTTCTGAAGCTCAATCCCGTTGGAATATCCAACGAGTTAGTGTGATTCATCGAGTAGGATTATTGCATACGGGAGATGAAATTGTATTAGTAGGAATAAGTTCTGCTCACCGTGGAGATGCCTATCATGCAAATGAATTTATTATGGATTATCTAAAATCTAAGGCACCTTTTTGGAAAAAAGAACAAACCAACAAAGGGGATCGCTGGATAGAGGCGAGAGATTCAGATAAAGAAGCATTAAAGAAATGGTAATAAAAAAGCGGTGGATTTCACCGCTTTTTTGTATTTTATAAGTTATTTTGTTGCTGCTTTCATCGCTTGAACAAATTCAGCTAATTCAGCTAAACATTCCTCATGATTATCCAGATTTCGCTCAATGATTTTCACCGTTGCAGAACCTGAAATCGCACCCGCTGCTCCCAAACCTAATGCTTCTTTTACTTGCTCTGGTTGAGCAATGCCGAAGCCTTGTAAAATTGGCGGAGCATTATGTGCCTTAAGCTGTTCTACAAGGGTATCTAAATTCGCTGCGTGGGCTTGATTTTCAGCACTGGTTACGCCTGCGCGTGAGACTAAATAGGTATATCCTTCGCTATTTTGTGCTACACCTTGGATCGTTTTCTCGTCCGCATTTGGCGGGCAAATAAATACCGGTTGAATGCCGTGTTTTTTAGCTGCTTGTACATAATCTTCTTTTGCGAGTAAAGGAATATCTGCTACAAGCACAGCATCAACACCGACTTTTGCACAACGTTGATAAAAATCGTCTAGGCCTTTGGCAAAAATTAAATTGGCACAAAGTAATAAGCTAATCGGAATCTCTGGATATTTTGACCGCACTTTTTCTAATAACTTAAAGCTATCTTCAGTACTATGGCCCGCAGTTAAAGCACGATTATTCGCAGCTTGAATAACGGGGCCATCGAGTAGCGGATCGGAAAAAGGAAAACCAAGCTCTAAAGCATCCGCACCGTTATCCACAAGCGTACAAATAATGTCAAAAGAGCGGTCAAAAGTAGGGTCACATAAGGTGATGAAAGGAACAAATGCCCCTTCATTTTTTGCTTTAAGTGCAGCAAATTGAGTTTCAAAACGGCTCATTATTTCATTCCTTTTTCTGTCAAAATTTTATCTACGGTGAAAATATCTTTATCGCCACGGCCAGATAAATTCACGACTAAAATTTGTTCTTTGTTAGGTTCTTGGTGAATCATTTTTAAGGCTTGGGCAAGAGCGTGTGAGCTTTCTAGTGCAGGAATAATGCCTTCATGTTTAGCTAATTCCTGGAAAGCATTCAATGCTTCATCATCGGTAATACTTGGATATTCTGCTCGTCCAATACTTTGTAAATAAGCATGCTGAGGCCCAACAGAAGGGAAGTCTAACCCGGCTGAAACAGAGTAGGATTCCTCTACTTGACCATCTTCCGTTTGCATTAAAGGGGATTTCATCCCGAAATAAATGCCGATTTTTGCATGACCTAATGGTGCGCCATGTTCACCGCTTTCAATGCCTTTCCCCGCGGGTTCAACGCCAATTAAACGTACATTTGGTTCATCAATAAAATCTGTAAACATACCAATTGCGTTAGAACCACCGCCAACAGCTGCAATCACTGCATCAGGTAAACGACCTTCTCGTTCGAGAATTTGACGTTTCGTCTCAATCCCAATCATTTTTTGAAATTCTCTCACAATCGTCGGGAAGGGGTGAGGGCCTGCCGCGGTTCCAAGTAAATAATGGGTGGTTTCATAGTTTGCTGACCAATCACGCATAGCTTCGCAACAAGCGTCTTTTAAAGAACAAGAGCCTTTTTGTACAGGAATCACTTCCGCGCCCATTAAACGCATACGAAATACATTCGGCGATTGACGCTCAACATCTTTTGCACCCATATAAATACGGCATGGCATATCTAACATGGCACAAGCAAGAGCAGTTGCGACACCATGCTGACCCGCACCGGTTTCGGCAATAATACGTGTTTTACCCATACGTTTAGCCAATAAAATTTGCCCTAATACTTGGTTAGTTTTATGGGCGCCACCGTGCAATAAATCTTCACGTTTAAGATAGATTTTCGCTTTAGTACCTTTTGTTAGGTTACGACAAAGGGTAAGTGCAGTCGGTCTTCCCGCATAATTTTTGAGTAAATCTTGAAATTCACGTTGGAATTCAGGATCGTCTTTCGCTTCTACAAATGCTTTCTCAAGCTGTTTAAGCACTGGCACGAGTATTTCTGGTACGTACATACCACCAAACTCGCCAAAATAGGGATTTAAAAGAGTCTCTGACATTGTGTTTCCTTATTGTTTTAATTTGAATTTCTTGCCACATTAAGCGGTGCAAAAGTTTGAGCAGTTGGCATCACTTCAATGCGATTAATATTAACGTGTTCTGGTTGTTGATTGAGCCATAAAACCATATTTGCAATATCTTGTGGTGTAACGTATTGCACATTTTCATAAACTTTTTCTGCTCGTTTATCATCACCTTTAAAGCGCACATTAGAAAATTCCGTTCCACCACAAAGGCCCGGCTCTAAGTTTGTTACACGAATATTTTTACCCGCGAGATCGGCCCTTAGATTTAAACTAAATTGCTTAACAAAAGCTTTCGTACCACCATATACATTACCACCCGGGTAAGCATAATTGCCTGCTATTGAACCAATATTTATAATATGGCCCATATTTCGTACAACCATTTGAGGCAAAACGAATCGAGTAATATTTACCAATCCTTTAATATTGGTATCAATCATTTGTTCCCAATCATCAAGATTCGCTTTATCGGCAGATTCTAAGCCAAGAGCCAATCCTGCGTTATTAACGAGTAAATCAATATTTTTCCATTGTGTAGGTAAAGATGTAATTGCTTCTTGAGTCGCTAGTCGATCAGATATATCGAAAGCAAGAGGAAGAAATTTTTCACCCAATTCAGCTTTTAATGAAGCCAAACGTTCACTACGACGGCCAGTACCAATTACAAAATATCCAGCTTGAATAAGCGTTCTACAGATTGAAGTACCAAATCCTGCAGTAGCACCAGTAATAAGGGCAATTTTAGACATCATTTTCTCCTTTCTTATGTAGAATATTTTTATACTACTACACTAGTACAAAAAAATATATAAATTTGTGAAGAAAATGTAGGAATTTTATTTTCTATAAAAAAACTACACTAGATGTATTTGAATCTATCTAGTGTAGTCATTTTATAAGTTTCAGATGAAATAAAATGAAGGCTTAAAGAGCGGTAATAATTTCATTAATTTTTGCTTTTGCTGATACTTGTGCTTTTTCAATGGCTTCAGCGCCTAATCCGATGCCTTTTGCATAGACAAATTTTACATCGGTGATACCAATAAAGCCCAAAATAGCTTTCATATACTGGGTCACCAAATTTTCTTCATCATATAACCCACCAAATGCGCATAACACAATCGCTTTTTTACCTTTTAATAACCCTTCAGGCCCATTTGCCGTATATTGGAAAGTGACACGTGGGCGTGCGATAAAATCAAAATAAGTCTTTAATTGTGTTGGGATGCCAAGATTATACATTGGAGCACCAATAACCAGAGTCTCTGCATTTTTTAATTCGGAGACTAATTCATCGGAAAGTGCAAGAAGTTGTTTTTCTTCATCGTTTTTAGGTTCACCGCGTACAGCAATTGCTGCTTTGGCATCAAAATATGGAAGTGGTTGTTGGGCTAGATCGCGTACGACAATGTGATTACCTTGTAATTTTTCGATAACATAATCAGCCAATTGATTGGTCTGGGCGTTATTTCCTGAAATGCTAGATTTTAATACTAATACGTTGCTCATTTTTATTCCTTAACTGGGTATTTAAAAAGTGCGGTTATTCTAGCCTTTATTTTTAGGATATAAAGCCCCTAGCTAGAAAAACATTATTTCCTTTCTGTAAAATATGTGCATTTATTTAACAATACCTTAAGAAAGTGATAGAATTCGCCACGCATTTTTTGCCTAATTCCGCTCGTTCAATGGTAGGAATGAAGCCAAGTAGGGCAAAAATGCGGTTAATTTTTATAGAATTTTAAACGAACACGTCACCTTTCGTATGGGTGACCACTGTATAAGGAAAAAACAATGCCAATTATTACTTTACCTGACGGTTCCCAACGTCAATTCGATCATCCTGTTTCTGTTCTTGAAGTCGCACAAGATATTGGTGCGGGTCTTGCTAAAGCCACTATCGCAGGCCGTGTAAATGGTGAGCGCCGTGATGCATGCGATATGATTGAGCAAGATGCAACGCTTGAAATCATTACCGCTAAAGATGAAGATGGTTTAGAAATTATTCGCCACTCATGTGCCCACTTGTTTGGTCATGCCATTAAACAATTATTCCCAGATGTAAAAATGGCAATCGGTCCAACTATTGAAAACGGTTTCTACTATGACATTGATTTAGACCGCTCTTTAACGCAAGAAGATTTAGATGCAATCGAAAAACGTATGTTGGAATTGGCAAAAACCAATTATGACGTCGTGAAAAAACGTGTTACTTGGCAAGAAGCGCGTGATACCTTTGAAAAACGCGGCGAGCCATACAAAATGGCAATTTTAGATGAAAACATTGAACGTACTGCAACGCCTGCGTTATATCATCACTTAGAATATATTGATATGTGCCGTGGCCCACACGTGCCAAATATGCGTTTCTGTCAGCATTTTAAATTACAAAAAGTTGCCGGTGCGTACTGGCGTGGTGACAGTAAAAACAAAATGTTACAACGTATCTATGGTACGGCTTGGGCGGATAAAAAACAACTTGCTGAATACTTAACACGCTTAGAAGAGGCGGCAAAACGTGACCACCGTAAAATTGGTAAAGCATTAGATTTATATCATATGCAAGAAGAAGCACCAGGTATGGTGTTCTGGCACAATGATGGTTGGACAATTTTCCGTGAGCTTGAAACGTTTGTGCGTACTAAATTAAAACAATACGATTACCAAGAAGTGAAAGGACCGTTCATGATGGACCGTGTATTGTGGGAAAAAACAGGTCACTGGCAAAATTACGCAGATTTAATGTTCACAACCCAATCTGAAAACCGTGAATATGCAATTAAACCGATGAACTGTCCAGGACACGTTCAAATTTTTAATCAAGGTTTAAAATCTTACCGTGATTTACCAATCCGTATGGCGGAATTTGGTTCTTGTCATCGTAATGAACCATCAGGTTCTTTACACGGTTTAATGCGTGTTCGTGGCTTTACTCAAGATGATGCACATATTTTCTGTACTGAAGATCAAATTGAGAGTGAAGTAACTAGCTGTATCAAAATGGTGTACGATATTTATAGCACCTTTGGTTTCACTAATATCGCAGTAAAACTTTCTACTCGCCCTGAAAATCGTATCGGTTCAGATGAAATGTGGGATCGTGCGGAAGCCGGTCTTGCAGCTGCATTGGCGCACAATGGTCTTGAATATGAAATTCAAGAAGGTGAAGGTGCATTCTATGGTCCGAAAATTGAATTTGCATTACGTGATAGCATTGGTCGTGAATGGCAATGTGGTACCGTTCAATTAGACTTCGCATTACCAGGTCGTTTAGATGCAACTTATGTGGCAGAAGACAATAGCCGTAAAACACCTGTCATGATTCACCGTGCGATTTTAGGTTCTATTGAGCGCTTTATTGGTATCATTACCGAAGAATATGCAGGTTTCTTCCCTGCATGGTTAGCACCAACCCAAGCGGTTGTAATGAATATCACCGATAGCCAAGCCGACTATGTACAGAAAGTAGCAAAACAGCTTTCCGATGTAGGTTTACGAGTGAAAACTGATTTGCGTAACGAAAAAGTGGGTTTCAAAATCCGTGAACATACTTTACGTCGTGTGCCTTATATGCTTGTTTGCGGTGATAAAGAAATCGCAGAAGGCAAAGTGGCAGTACGTACCCGTAAAGGTGCTGATTTAGGTACATTTACTGTGGAAGAATTTTCGGAAATCTTGAAAAATCAAGTAAGAAGCCGTGAATTAAAATTACTTAATGAAGAATAAAAAACTTTGAAAAAGAGACCGCACTTTAGTGCGGTTTTTTCATCTTATATAGGGAATAAATATGAAGATTACTTTTCTTAAAACATTAACGCCAGAGCTAAATTTAGTTCAATATAATGACATCCCTGTTCTTCACCTAAAACATGCTGTTGGAGAGGCAAAAATTTCCCTACAAGGGGCACAGCTTATCAGTTGGAAACCGCAAAATGCGAAGCAAGATGTATTATGGTTAAGTGAAGTAGAACCATTCGAAAATGGCAATGCTATTCGTGGTGGCGTACCGATTTGTTATCCCTGGTTTGGTGGCGTAAAACAACCTGCGCACGGTACAGCTCGTATTCGTTTATGGCAGTTAAGTCATTATGATATTTCAGCACATAAAGTGCGGTTAGAATTTGAGTTGTTTTCTGATTTAAATATTATCGAAGCTAAAATTGTAATGGTATTTACTGACAAATGTCATTTAACTTTCACACATTATGGCGAAGAACCTGCGCAAGCAGCATTACATACCTATTTCAATATTGGGGATATTAATCAAGTGGAAGTACAAGGTTTACCTGAAACTTGTTTTAATAGCTTAAACCAACAACAAGAAAATGTTCCGTCACCGCGTCACATTTCTGAAAATGTGGATTGCATTTATTCCGCAGAAACAATGCAGAATCAAATCGTAGATAAAAGTTTCAATCGTACGATTGCACTGCATCATCATAATGTAAGCCAATTTGTCCTTTGGAATCCTTGGCATAAAAAGACGAGTGGAATGAGTGAAACTGGCTATCAAACGATGTTGTGCTTAGAAACTGCTCGCATTCATCACTTGCTTGAATTTGGCGAAAGTTTAAGCGTAGAAATTTCGCTTAAAGGCTAAATTTTGTTGCATAAGTGGTGTGAATACTATAGAATTCGCGGGATTTTGCTCGTTCCTTACGGGCAACAAATTTGAAATCTTTTATTTTTAGCGAAAAGATTTTTACGATTAACCAATAGAAGGAATACGATTATTAAAACCGTAAAAAAAGCGCCGGCAGTAAATCGCCCAAACCGTATCAATGAAGAGATTCGTGTAAAAGAAGTTCGTTTAATTGACCAAGATGGTGAACAAGCAGGGATTGTTTCTATTCAACAAGCCCTAGAAATGGCAGAGCAAGCAGAGCTTGATCTTGTTGAAATTAGCCCAAATGCAGAACCGCCGGTTTGCCGCATTATGAACTACGGTAAATTCCTTTACGAGAAAAGTAAAACCGCTAAAGAACAAAAGAAAAAACAAAAAGTTGTGCAAGTGAAGGAAATTAAATTCCGTCCAGGCACAGATGAAGGTGACTATCAAGTTAAGTTACGTAGCTTAATTCGTTTCTTAGAAGACGGTGACAAAGCAAAAATTACCGTGCGTTTCCGCGGTCGTGAAATGGCTCACCAAGATATTGGTTTTGATGTGTTAGAGCGCGTAAAAAATGATTTAGCTGAAATTTCTGTCGTTGAATCTGCACCGGGTAAATTAGAAGGTCGTCAGGCTGTAATGGTGTTAGCACCGAAGAAAAAATAAGAATTTTGCTGAGATTTCTCAGCAAATCTTTTTGTTTAAGTTTGACTTAAATGAAAAGACAACTGCACGTTGGGCACACTACGCAGCCTAACTGCTTTTGAAAAGGCAATTTAATTTGCCTTATGATGGAAATGATCAGTGCTTCCAAGTAACTTTTTAAGTTCGCCTGATTATGTTGTTTTAAACGAAAAATGCGGAGTTATTTTAACAATGCCTAAAATCAAAACAGTACGCGGCGCAGCGAAGCGTTTCAAAAAAACTGCTTCTGGTGGTTTCAAGCGTAAACAATCTCACTTACGTCATATTTTGACTAAAAAAACAACTAAACGTAAACGTCATTTACGTCATAAATCAATGGTTGCGAAAGCAGACCAAGTTTTAGTAGTAGCTTGCTTACCATACGCATAAGCCGTTATTTAAGCAAAACGTACGATTAGTTCATTTTAGAAAAATATTACATAGGAGATTAAATAATGGCTCGTGTAAAACGTGGTGTTATTGCAAGAGCACGCCATAAGAAAGTTCTTAAGGCTGCTAAAGGTTATTATGGTGCACGTTCACGCGTGTATCGCGTTGCTTTCCAAGCGGTGATCAAAGCTGGTCAATACGCATATCGTGACCGTCGTCAACGTAAACGTCAATTCCGTCAATTATGGATTGCACGTATCAACGCTGCAGCGCGTCAAAATGGTTTATCTTACAGCAAATTCATCAACGGCTTGAAAAAAGCATCTGTTGAAATCGACCGTAAGATTCTTGCTGATATCGCTGTATTTGACAAAGTAGCGTTCGCTGCATTAGTTGAAAAAGCAAAATCTGCACTTTAATTTTTTAAAGTTTAGATAAAGAAGACGTAGGACGCTGAAAAGCGTCCTTTTTTACTATCTCTTAATTTATGTCACAAAGCTTATTAACGTTGTGAGCCTTAACCGCTTTAATCACATAAATTTTTTGTTCAATAATTTAATATTTCCTCATTTAGTATTTTGAATATAGGGATTGGTAACTTGTTATCTGAGGGATTGATTGTATTTAGTCATAAAAAATCTGCACCTTAATCGGTTGGTTTTTTAGTCCAACTTTTGAGGTGCAGATTAGAAGCATTATGTTAATATTAAATATTAACGGCAACCTGGTAAACCACGGTCGATAATTAAGTTACCTTCAGTAACATAACCTTGATAGAATGGGAACGATTTAATTGTTAATACAGCATCAGATAAACCTACTGCACATTTGTCTTTTTGAATTGCGTTATCTACAGCATTTTTAATATTAGGAATACCTAAGAACTTCATATCTTCACCAGTTACTCGAGTATCGCGTTTAACAACGAAGTTTTTAGAATCTAAGTTAATGTTTTTAGTGGTTAGAGCTGTGAAGTCACCAATTCGAGCTGTACAAGCTGAAAGAAGTCCAACCGCGCATAAACATACTAATGATTTCAATTTCATAAAATTTTTCCTCAAAATGGTTATTAATATGCCTTAATTCAATATTAAGGCATTTTAAATTATAACTCATATTAAAATAATATCCCAATGATAATTTAAATATTTTTACCTATATTGTATTAGGGAGGATATGTATTAATGTTTATGTGAACCATATAAAAATAATTTCTAGAAGATTAAACCTAATCTAATTTTATGATCGTCAGATTAATTTTAGTCCACTTTATATTTAAAGTTTAGATAAAGAAGGATTAGAGCGCTGAAAAGCGTCCTTTTTTGCATTTATGACTTTAAATTTTGTAAAATAATGCCATTAGTTCTCATCTGTTAAAATCTATGTCCGAAACAATCCCACTCAATCCTATCACGTTGCCTTTAAATCAAATTAGCTTAATCGAAGCATCCGCTGGTACAGGGAAAACCTACACTATTGGTTCTTTATATCTCCGACTTTTATTAAAGGCGGGGGAAAATAACTTTTCTCGTCCGTTAAATGTGGAAGAAATTCTGGTGGTAACCTTTACGGATATGGCGACAGAAGAACTCAAGAAAAAAATTCGTGAGCGTATAACAGATGCGATTGATAAACTCACAACCTTTTCAGAAACCCAAGATAAATCCGCATTTAAAAATGATGAATTTCTTACCGCACTTTGTCAGGATTTGAACATTTTTGAGGCAATTCATCGTTTAAAATTAGCTGAGCAAAATATGGATTTGGCGACGATTTATACCATTCACGGTTTTTGTCGCCGTATGTTGATGCAATATGCTTTCCATTCTGGCATTCACTTCAATTTAGAATTAATTAAAGATCAATCTGATTTGCTAGTTCGTTTTGCTAATGAATTTTGGCGAGAACATTTTTATCCGTTGGATTTTGAATCTGCGGATTTTATCGCGACAGAATTAGTATCACCAGCAAATGTGTTGTCTTTGTTGGAAGCGGATTTAGGTAAAGATTTGCAGGTGGAGATTGAAAATAAACAGGCGTTGTCTGTACCAATACAAATCTTTTTACCGCAATATCTGGGTGGTTATCAAAAGGCGTTGAATGAATTAAAGGCATTTTGGTTAGAAAGTGCGGATGAAATTTCAGCGATTATTACTAATGAACTGGAGAAAGATTATCCAAAAGATCAGTTGAAATCGTTAAATCGTAAAAAGTACCAAGTAAAGCGTTTAGGGGATTGGATTAATAAAATCAATCAATGGTCAAATAATCCTAGAGATTATCAAATTAATAGCACATTGAAAGACTATTTCCTACAATCATCCATTGAGAAAAATTGCGAAGAACAAACTGATAAAAATAAAGATAAAAAAACCGCAACGCCTTTTTATTCCCCGATTTTTGCAGAGCTTGAAAAGCGCGTTAATGCCTTAATGACACCAGATTTACTAAGCAAACTGACTCTTTATCATTATCGCCAAGGGTTACAACAAAAACTTTTAGACTATAAACTTAATCATCAAGAAAAATCCTTTGATGATTTATTGCGTTTGCTTTGCGAAGCCTTGCAAGGTTCGCAAGGGGATGAATTAGCGGAAATGATTCGTTTCCAGTATCCTTTCGCGATGATTGATGAATTTCAGGATACGGATTCACAACAATACGCTATTTTTTCAAAAATTTATCGTGATAATCCCGAAAAAAATACTGGTTTTATTATGATTGGCGATCCGAAGCAGGCGATTTATCGTTTCCGTGGCGCAGATATTTTTACTTATCTAAAAGCATCGGACGAAGCCCAATCTCGCTTTGAACTCACTAAAAATTATCGTTCAGAGAAGCATTTGGTTGATGGCGTAAATGCGTTGTTTGATTTTCCTCAATCGCCATTTATTTATCAAAATATTAACTTTACTGCTGTTGATTCTCGTGATGATCATCTGCGATTTTATTTAAATGGTAAAGCTGAACCAGCTTATCGTTTTTATCTAACTGAAAGTGACAAAGTGAATAAAACTGAAATGGCAAAAATATGTGCTATTTCTATTCAACATTGGCTGAAAAGTGCGGTAGAAAATCAGGCAGTTTTTCAAAATGAAGATACCTGTAAAACCTTACAAGCAGAGAATATTGCCGTATTGGTGCGTGATAAAAATGAAGCGGTTCTAGTAAAAAATGAATTGCAAAAATTGGGGATCGCGTCAGTTTATCTTTCTGATCAAAATAGCGTATTTGATAGCAATGTTGCGAAAGAATTAGCCAGGGTGCTTAAAGCCTGTTTGAATGTGGCAGAACGTCCAATTTTGAACGCAATTGCGACCGCACTTTTTGGCTTAAATGCAGCGGATATTCATCAAATTCAGCAAAATGAGGCAGACTGGCAACGTTGGGCTGATAGCTTTGCTCAATATCAACAAACTTGGCAGCGTCAAGGAATATTGGCAATGTTGCATCAAATTTTGCTAGAACAAGGCATTTCAGAGCGATTATTAAGTCAAGCCACAGGCGAGCGAGATTTAACGGATTTCCTACATTTGGCAGAAATTTTACAACAAGCTGCCACGCTACACGAAAGTGAAGCGGCATTGCTTAGTTGGTTTGAAAAACAAATTCAAGGCGAAGGTCGTCAAGAGGCTCAAATTCGTTTAGAAAGCGAACGCCAGTTAGTGAAAATTGTGACAATCCATAAATCCAAAGGCTTAGAATACGATTTAGTTTGGCTGCCATTTTTAGCGGTGCCGAGCAAAGATCCAAGTAAAAAAGACATCAATATTTATTATTCTAAAGAACGAGATGAAACCTTATGGGATATGGAAAATCGTAATTTAAACGCACTTTATGAAGAAACTTTTGCGGAAGAGTTACGTTTACTTTATGTGGCTTTAACCCGTGCCAAATATCAAATTGCATTCGCTTTGCCTGCACAATTTGATAAAAAATGGAATGCCTTACATTATGTGCTAAGTCAAGGCGAAATAGGCAAGGAAATAAATTTGTCAGATCCTAAAGATACAGAAACATTGTTGCAAACCTTCAAAGAAAAAATGCAAGATAATGTGGAAATCTGTACTAAGCCAAATCTAAAAGCTTTTCCGGCTTTATCAATCAATACAAAACATGATGAGCTTAAAGCCGCAGAATT
The DNA here is from genome assembly GCF_001679495.1 of Haemophilus sp. CCUG 66565. NCBI lineage: Bacteria > Pseudomonadati > Pseudomonadota > Gammaproteobacteria > Pasteurellales > Pasteurellaceae > Haemophilus > Haemophilus sp. CCUG 66565. Next base: position 257,623 of record NZ_LZOX01000002.1, read on the forward strand.
TACGGGCAATATTGAGCAAGATTGGCGAATAACCAGTTTTACTTCAATTGAACAAGGTCATCGCCGCCAGCATTATTTCACTGAAAGTGCGGGTAAAAAACAGGCTGTTTTTGATGATGCAAAAGATTATGATAGCCAAAATGCTATTGAAATTTCGACCGCACTTTTAAACGAAAATGAATCAAACATTTTAGATTTACCACGAGGTAAACAAGTCGGGACGGCATTGCATCGCCATTTTGAAAATTGCTATTTTTCTGATTTAGCAAATATAGAAGAAATTGACAAATTACGACAATCCTTACAGTTAGATGAAACTTTTACAGAGCCGCTACAAAATTGGCTACAACAGATTTCACATACGCCACTTTCTAATGAAATAGAAATAGGAATAGCATTAGCTGATTTGGCAAATAAAGATTGCATTAAAGAAATGCCATTTTATCTGGCTATTCGGGAATATTTTGATGTTGAAGCGTTTAATCGCGCGTTGAAAGCCCATCATCATTTGCCAAGCGAGCCACTTCAATTTGAACAAATTCAGGGTATGGTGAGAGGTTCGATTGACTTAGTTTTCCGCCATAATGGGAAATATTATCTCGTTGATTATAAATCTAATTTCTTAGGTTCAAGCCTTGCTGATTACAATCAAGAGGCATTGAAAAAAGAAATATTACACAGTCACTATGATTGGCAATATTTAATTTATACGCTGGCATTGCATCGTTATTTACAAAGCGTTGTGTCTGATTATGATTATGCGCGAGATTTCGGTGGGGTATTTTATCTTTTCTTACGTGGAATGAACGGTGATCCACAATCTGGCGTATTTTACGATCGTCCAAGCGTTGAATTAATCACAGAATTAGACGGGGTGTTTTAATGTTATCTGTATTACAAAAGCTTAAAGAGCAGGGCATTCTTTCTCAAGGTGATTATTATTTTGCTAAATTGATAGCTGATAAACAATGCCATACGGATTATGCGGAACCAGTCAAAAATTTAGCTATATTATTAGCCGCACTTTGTAGCTGGCGTTATACGCAGGGAAATACTTGCAGCCAATTAGATCGCTCTTTAGAACATAATTTATTTGGCTTGGCTTATCGTACAACGGAAGAAGATTATTTAGCTGAAATTCATGAAAAGATTGGTTATTTAGCTGTGGAAGATTGGCAACGTGCGTTGTGTGGGCATATGGCATTTACGCAAGATCCCGTCAATCAAATTGCGCCAATGGCATTTCAATTTGGCGCGTTGTATTTCTATCGAGCTTGGCAAGATGAATATCGCATCGCACAATATATAAAAAACACCTTAAAAAAACACCGCACTTTAGCCTTTTCTTATGATGAAATTCGCCAAAAATTGGATAAATATTTCCCTGAAAAACAGGAAAAAATAGATTGGCAAAAAGTGGCTGTAGCCACAGCGATTAAAAGCCCATTTTCGATTATTACAGGCGGCCCAGGAACAGGAAAAACCACCACAGTTACGCGTTTATTGCTCGTTCTACAAGAATTATTTGATTGTAAATTACACATCAAATTGGTTGCGCCGACAGGCAAGGCGGCCTCTCGTTTGGAAGAGTCGATTAAAAATGCGTTAGGTTTTATGCAAGAAAAAATGAATTTATCCGATTCACTTTTCAATGCGATCCCACAAAAAGCCAGTACTTTGCATAGTTTACTGGGTGTGAATGCTTTTAATGATTACACGCGCTATAACAGTCATAATCCTTTGCAGTTAGATGTGTTAGTTGTCGATGAAACATCAATGATTGATTTGCCGATGATGGCAAAACTTATCAATGCGTTAAAGCCTGAAACTCGATTAATTTTATTAGGCGATCAAGCGCAATTAGCCTCTGTTGAGGCGGGAGCAGTATTGGGAGAATTAGCTCAATTTGTTAATCAACCTTATAGTCATGAACAAGCCGCGTACTTACTAGCGACGACAGGATACGAAGTAAATGGTGCTGATTGTTCAAATCCAATACGTGATTGTTTATGCCATCTAACAGAAAGTCGCCGTTTTGATAAAGATTCAGGTATTGGCAAGTTGGCTGAATTCATTCAAAAAGGCAAAGCAGACGATAGCCTTGGGTTATTTGAACATTATCCGCAAGAATTGTACTTTAATGCCTTAAATGATGAAAGCGATGCAGTTAATCAAGTGGTAAAAAGTGCGGTGGAAAATTACTGCACTTTCTTAAAAATGTTGGATGATTTACGTAAACAAAAAATTGATCCTAATGCTAAAAATAAACAAGGCATTTCCTATGCCGAAGCTATTCAAGCACAATTTAATTCTGTGAGATTTTTAACCGCACTTCGTAATAACGATTTAGGTGTTGAAAATCTCAATAAAGAAATCGCGTTAGCGTTGCGAGAGGAAAAATTGCTTTGGTTCCGTAATGAACAAGATTGGTATATCGGCAAGCCAATTATGATTACTGAAAACGATCATAATGTTCGCCTTTATAACGGCGATATTGGCCTGTGCTTGGCAAATGGCAAAGTATGGTTTGGAAATAGAGAAGTGCTGACAAGCCGAATTCCAGCACACGAACCCGCTTTTATGATGACGATTCATAAATCTCAAGGTTCCGAATTTGAACATACCGTCATGGTGCTTCCTACAGAAGTAAATCCAGTATTGTCGCGAGAATTAGTTTTCACCGGGGTCACTCGTGCGAAAAAAGAACTTACTGTATTTGCCGATGAAAAAATATGGAAAACAGCAATTCGCCAGACAGTGAGACGCCAGAGCGGATTGGGGAAATTATTGGAAGAATTGAATTAGTCAAAAAGGCGGAATGAATCCGCCTTTAAATTTATAAATCCATCAGTTATTCATCAACAATATCAGTAAATTCTGCACCTAATACTTTTGCCAAATCTTGTGGCGCAATTTCTACGCTTAGCCCACGTTTTCCGCCTGAAACATAAATCGTTTCAAACTCAAGTGCGGTTGAATTTATCACGGTTTTCACGCGTTTCTTTTGACCGAGCGGGCTAATTCCCCCCACAAGATAACCTGTACTTTTTTGCGCCGCATCTTTATCTGCCATTTCCACTTTTTTAACACCGATAGATTTTGCTGCTTTCTTTAAATTCAGCATATTGGCCGTTGCAAGCACAAAACAAGTGAGTTTTTTCTGATCGCCATTTTCCGCTACAAGTAAGGTTTTAAAAGAGCGGTTAGGATCAATGCCTAATTTTTCTGCCGCTTCATCACCAAAATGTTGATTGTTCGGATCATGATCATAAGCATGCAAGATAAAAGGAATTTTTTGTTTTTTAAGTAAATCAATTGCAGGTGTCATTATTTCGTTCCTGGTTTTGGTGTAAAATAATGCTGATTATTTTACAGCGGAGAGAAAAATGGACGCAACCTTAAATATTGCGATAGCAGCAGAATTTGAATTAAGTGAAAAAATTGTAGAGCATTTAGAACAAAGTGCGCTTGAAATTAGTAAAGTTTCTATTGTTGAAATGATACCTTTTGAAGAAGAACAAAATATTCGTTTTCGCAATAAAGGCGTTGAACAACTTTCTCCAAATGAAGTTGAGTGGGCTAATTTTAATTATGTATTTTTTGCAGGAAAACTTGAGCAAGTTGCCCATATTGCGCAAGCAGCAGAGCAGGGCTGTATTGTCATTGATATGTTAGGCGTTTGTAGTGCGCTTTCAGATGTGCCCGTTGTTGTCCCAACGGTAAATGAATCACAACTATTTGAGCTGAGACAACGTAACATTGTTAGCTTACCTGATCCACAAGTAAGCCAACTTGCTTTAACCCTTGCCCCGATTTTACAAGAGACTAATCTTAATCAAGTGTTTATCACCTCTTTATTACCAGCCTCTTATACAAATGCGGAAACCGTGACTAAACTTGCGGGACAAACAGCCCGTTTATTAAATGGCATTCCATTGGACGAAGAAGAAACGCGCTTAGCGTTTGATGTTTATCCACATCAAGCACCTAGTTTATTGAATCAATTACAACGAATCTTTCCTCAATTAGATCGAGCTACATTCCACGCAATCCAAGTGCCTGTATTTTATGGATTGGCACAAAAAGTCACCGCACTTTCAGACTATGATTTCGACTATCAACCTCAAAATAGCGAGCTTGTTGCTTTAGAAGAAACCTTAATTACACCTGTGCTTAATGGAGAACAAGAAAATGGAGAAGAATCAGTAAAACTTCATTTAAGTCAAATAAGTGCGGTAGAAAATGGCGTAGAATTTTGGTCTGTGGCAGATGAACAACGCTTTAATCTCGCCTTACTTTCAGTGAAATTGTTGGAAGGAATTTATCAACAAGGTTATTAATACCCAGGAAATCAAGGAGAATAGTATGCAAAATATTCTATTTATTATCCATTCATCCCCTTATGGTGACGAGCATTTTTTTAGTGCATTACGTTTGGCGTTACAGTTGCAAGAGCAGCATAAAAGTGCGGTTAATTTAAAAGTATTTTTAATGTCTGATGCAGTAACTGGCGGTTTGGCAAAACAAAATCCAGCAGAAGGGTATCATTTGCAACAAATGTTGGAAATTTTAACGGCACAAGGGGCAACAATTAAACTTTGTAAAACCTGCACCAATGCTCGTGGTATCACCGAATTGCCGCTGGCGGACGGTGTGGAAATAGGCACGTTAGCAGAACTGGCAGACTGGACGATGGAAGCCGACAAAGTATTAAATTTTTAATCATTACAATAGATACATAATACTCCCTCATAGCTAATGAGGGAGAATATATTATAGTCATAAAGTCTGATAAAATAAAAATCCCTGCTCAAGGAGCAGGGATCTATGTTTGGTGCCTAGGGTCGGACTCGAACCGACACGGTTATTCACCGGCGGATTTTGAATCCGCTGCGTCTACCAATTTCGCCACCCAGGCCATATTTATAATTCGAATTATACGGATATTTAGTCTATGAGCAAGAAAAAATTTAATAAAAAATCTTATTTGATTTATAAATAGCCAATATAATTTTTTTGAATAAAAAATACCTAGCTAAAAGCTAGGTATTTCAAAAAAGTAAATTTAAGCCGCTGCAAGATTACCTAAATCTTTATCAACTAAGAATAAACCTTTACCATCATCACCAAGAAGATTAAGTTTATCTAAAATACTACTAAATAATTTTTCTTCTTCGTGTTGTTCTGCTACGTACCATTGTAGGAAATTGAAAGCAGAGTAGTCTTTTTCTTCAAAAGTTTTACCTACTAATTCATTGATTTTGCTGGTAATCAGTTTTTCGTGTTCATAAGTGATTTCGATCACTTCTTTTAATGATTTATACTCGTGTGATGGTGCTTCGATGGCAGAAATAATTGCTTGAGCACCGGTTTCATTCAAATAAGTGAATAATTTACGCATATGTTGCATTTCTTCTGCCGCATGTGCAGATAAAAATTTAGCAGCACCTTCAAAGCCTTGTTGCTCACACCATGCGCTCATCTGAAGATAAAGGTTAGAAGAATAAAATTCCAAATTCATTTGATCGTTTAACAGTTTGATTACGTTTGCTGATAACATTTTATTTCTCCTATATTATTCTAAAGTTGCTAAATCGCGATCGATAAAGAATAGAGCTTTTCCATCTTCACCAACAAGATTGAATTTATCAATAATACTACTAAATAATTTTTCTTCTTCGTGCTGTTCTGCTACGTACCATTGTAAGAAATTAAAAGTAGAGTAGTCCTTGTTTGCGAAAGTAACTTCAACTAATTCATTAATTTTTGATGTAACTAATTTTTCGTGTTCTAAAGTTATTTCAAACACCTCTTTTAATGAAGCATACTCATGTTTTGGTGCATCAATTTTACCTAAAAGTGGCATACCACTGGTTTCGCTTACATATTGGAACAATTTTTGCATATGTTCTAATTCTTCATCAGCGTGACGAAGCAAAAATGCGGCTGCACCTTCATAACCGTGTTTTGAACACCATGCGCTCATTTGTAGATAAACATTAGAAGAGTAGAACTCTAAATTGATTTGTTCATTGAGTTTGTTTGTGATGGCTTGATTAAGCATAACTAATTCCTTTCCATTTGATTGATAAAGTGCAATAAAACCTAACTTGCAATTCTTATTTTAAGCTTATAAATGAGAATTGCAAGTTTTTTATTAAAACAAAACTCCTATAACCAATTAATTTTAAAAAGAAAAATTAAAAACAATTATTCTCATTTAAGCAGTCTAAGTGAATAAAATAATTACAATGTCACAATTAAAGCTAAAGATGTTAAATCTACTGGCAAATCTTCTGTCAATTTATTCAGATTTCACCTAGCGCAATCCAAATTCGGAATTAAATATTATTGCTTTAACTTTTGAATCGAGAAGAAGCAGAGTATCCCTTTTAGCATTTTACAAAAGTTACTTTTACACCCACTTAATTTAACATAATATACATTATACGAAATTAGTTATCAGGTTAGCGAAAACTACGGATTAAATAAATCACATAGTTATACACAAGTCACAGGTACTAGCAAAACAAGACAAAATAAGAGTAAATAACACGTTGTAACATGTAATTTTATAGAGTTATTGAATGGATAAATGAAAATGTAAAGGTAATGTAAAGATGAAATAAGTTAAAGATGCTTGATTGCGCTACGTAAAATCTGGAGAATTTTTGGGATGATTCTCTTCCCAGAAAAAACAACAAAAAAGCACGTTTTATTAAAACGTGCTCTTCTAAAAAAATGTGACAACGTATCAGTTAACCTAGTAGTTTTATACCATATTCATATACTTGTTGTAGCAAAGATAGTTTTTCAGGGTTATCTAAATGTTCCTCTGCTAAACGTTGTAAACTTGATTCAAAATCTACCGCACTTTTTTCAAGTTTATTCTGTCGGTATTTTTGCCATTTAATTTGTTCAGCGCGTGTGAGGGTTTTATAAAAGTGGCGAGCTCGATAATGGAATAATAATTCAGGGATACGTTTATCTTCAAAAGCTAAACCATGTTCAGCTAATTTTTCTGCAGGTAAACTACGTAAAATAGACATGTTATTTTTATCAGCATTACTGAAAAAGCCATTGTATAGCTCAGTTTCTACATTATCATTCGATTCAAATTGGCGTTCTTCATTAAAAATATCCGCAATTTTTTCTCGAATATCAAAAGATGCCCGTAATTTTGCAAGATTATCCAAACATAATTGTCGATCAATGCCCAAGCGATTTGCTGTTTCTGGTAACAAGGTTTTGGCTGGCGCTAAAATAGGACATTTATTGATATGCACAAGCTTTAATGGAACAGATGAAACTCCCCTTTCTTCTAATTCCGATTTTTTGGTATATAAATCTGCTCGTAATTCATCCGCACTTTTGGCTAATAAATTATCGATATCGCCAGTTAAATCACAAACAATGAGTGCATTTTGATTTGTTGGATGCCAAGCTAAAGGTGCAACCCAGGTGCAATTTCCACGATAATTCCCTAACATCCCAGAAACATGCACTAAAGGCGCCATTGCGCCTGTATCAACCAATTTTTCGATTTCTTTTTTACCTCGATATTCAAAGAAATATTGGAATAATTTAGGCTGTTTTTCTTTAATTAGTTTCGCCATAGCAATAGTTGCATATACATCTGCCATTGCATCATGAGCATTTTCATGTTCAATACCATTTGCTTTAGTGAGTTTTTCTAAGCGGAAACTTGGCATTCCATCATCGTCATAAGCCCAATTAATCCCTTCTGGACGCAAGGCATAACAAGCTCGCACTAAATCTAACAAATCCCAGCGTGAATTCCCGTTTTTCCAGCTGTATTCATAAGGATCAATAAAATTACGATAAAATGTATAACGCGTCATTTCATCATCGTAGCGAATATTGTTATAGCCCATGACACAAGTATTGGGTTGGGAAAATTCGGCTAAAATGTTTGTGGCAAATTCAGGCTCAGAAAGCCCCTTTTCATTACATTCTTGTGGTGTAATTCCTGTCACCATTACCGCTTCAGGAGCCGGTAAATAATCGTTGGTTTGTTTACAATAAAACATTATTGGTTCACCAATGATATTAAAATCAGCATCTGTGCGAATACCTGCGAATTGCGCAGGGCGATCTGTTGCTGGATTTACACCAAAACTTTCATAATCGTAAATAAAAAAGCTGAAATCTTTTGCCATGACTACTCTCTTTTACGCGATAATTTTATCTAAATAATATAGGCAGAAAATAGCCGATAAACTAAAAATAATACCTAGCCAATTTAGCTTACTGATTTTTTCTTTAAAAGCGAATGCGCCAGTTATCGTACCTAAGTAAATCACGCCAATATTCATCCCTGCAAAAACAAGCGTCGGATTTCCAGAAAAACTTTGATGCGCTTTTATGTAGAATAAAATATTAAAGAAATTCAATACACCTAAAACGATGCCACTAATGACACTTGATGCTGTCCATTGGGCGCGTTTTAAGAATAAATAGATAAACATAACGCAAGCTGCAAGCGAGAAAGAAATAAACAATGTTGCAGGAAATGCACCGCCGCTTTTCGCCACTTGTTTGAATAGAATATCAATAATGCCATACCCAAACCATACGCCGATTAATCCTAAAACACCTTTAAAATTCACCGCACTTTGCCCTTGATTTGGCTTAGTTAATAAACAAAATAAACCTATAAATGCTAATACAATACCAGTGATTTTAGATTGGCTTAGTGTTTCATGAAAAATTAAAAACGCCGATAAAATAGGAAGAAACAACGAAAGACGTTGTGCTGCATCTGAACGTACAATTCCAGCAAACTCTACCGCTTTTGACATAATAATAAATACGCTAGGTAACAATAACCCCAGGGCTAAAAAAATGGGTGAATTTTCGCTTTTTACAATGTAATCAGTAAATTCTAAACCTTTAAAATCAGGTTTGAGTAAGAAATAACTGAAAGTGATGGCTGTGATATAGTTGAATGCAATAGCTTGTTCAATAATGATATTTTTTTTACGGGCTATTTTAAGCAAAACTGAAACCGCTACGCTGCAAAGAATGGCAAGAATAAGATTGTGCATTTAAATTCCTTATATAATTAAAGTGCGGTCAAAAATCTTAAAATTTTAACCGCACTTCCCTTCTATTTTTTATTCTGTCGCACCGAATCCGCGTAAACCAACAACGTGTACATGCTCTTGGTTGCCTGCGATTTTACGCACGAGTTTATAAGTTGTCCCTTTTTCTGGGCTAATGTTTTCTGGCGCCGCAATAAGCAACTGCATATCTAAACGTTCGCAAAGCTCGAATAAAGTAGAAATAGATTTACCGTCTAAACGAGCTGCTTCATCTAAGAACAACAAGCGACAAGGCACAATATCTTTACCTCGAATTCGACGGCTTTCTTCTTCCCAGCTTTGAACAACCATTAAGAGAATTGACATACCTGTACCGATAGCTTCACCAGTAGAAAGTGCACCACTTTCTGCACGTAACCAACCATCAGCGCCACGGAATACTTCTACTTCAAGCTCAAGATAATTACGGTAATCTAACAATTCTTCACCAATTGTTTGCGCTGTGCGTTGTCCCATATCGATATGTGGATTGATGCGTTGATAGAGCTTCGCCATAGCTTCCGAGAAGGTGATGCGGTTATCGTTGAATAAATCTTGATATTCATCTTGCTGACCAGAAAGCGCATCCAATAACATGGCATGGGTATCACGAATATTTACTACTAAACGAACAGATTTCACCTGACCAAACGCAATGTTTTGTAAACCTTGATTGAGCATACGAATACGATTTTGTTCACGCTGAATCGTTTTACGCATAATATTTGCAACACTTTCAGAACTGATTGCCAATTTTTTCTCACGGCTAGTTAATTCAGCCGTTAAACGAGAAAGCTCAATTTCCATTTGTTCAATGGCATCAATTGGATCATCCGTTTTAATAATGTCTTGGCGAATACGTTCACGTAGATGCTGATACACCGCAATAAAGAACCGCACTTTATTTTCAGGTTTTCGACTATCTTCCGACACTCTTAGACTATCACGTAGATATTCATTATCCGCCACTGCTGTACGCAACGCACCTAATGCTTTATCCGACATTGAACGTAACTCATCTGCAGATAAGTAAGCGAGCTCTCGGCGATTGAGGCGTTTTTCCATATCAGAGTTGCGGGATAAGCGTAAAACCACACACCAACTCACTTTCGCGGCTACAACTAATTCACGTTGGGTTTTATAATCACGTTCGGTTTTACGAATAAGGCGATTTAAGTTGTCTGCTTCGCTTTCAATTAATGTCAGTTGTTTTTCTACATAAGAACGACGCTGACGGCTTGTTGAAAGTTGTTGATGTAATTCATCACGACGGATACGTGCACGTTCTTCTGCTCCATCATCAGCTCTTACACCAAGCTCGCTAATTTCACCAATCAATTCATTTAAAAGCTGATATTTACTATCGTAAGAACTTTGTAACTGAATCAATACGCGGTTATATTCAGCAAATTGGCTTTGTTTTTGGCGAACTTGCTCACGTTGCGTATCTCGCTGAGCCTGCATTTGTTCTAAACGTTGGCGAAGTTTTTCGTTGAGTTCAGAAGTTTCAGCCTGCCCTGTATCTTCATAACCAAAATGCGGTTTACGTTGTACAACATCAGCTAACACAAATACACGTTGTTGAACTTGTTTTTGACGCTCAATCGCTTGAGTTAATTCATTTTTTAATCCTTCGTAATTTTCTGGATCACTTTGTAAACTATTTGCAATCGGCTCTAATTGTGACAACGTTACGCCATGCTGACGAATAAAATATTCATCTTGCTCTGCAATATCTAATTGCTCACGACATTCTTCAATACGATCAATTAAATCCTCATCGGCCAATACATTGAGTTGTGGAATCAACTTGTTGAGTAATTGCAGTTTTTCTTTTGCATTATCTAATTGAATGCGTAATTGTTGTTCGCCACTATTAAATTGGTTTAATTCACGATCAATTTCATTACGTTCGCGATTAATTTCAGACATTAACACTTCTGGATTTGGCTGGAACGCAAGCGCCAGATGCAACCCAACAAATTGGCTGAAATGTTCGTGTAAACGTTGGCATTTTTGTACATCAAACGCAATTTGTGCATGTTGTTCTGCCACTTCATCACGTTCAATTTGTAATTCTTCTAAACGTTTTTCACGTGCTGCACGCCCAAATAACGGGATTTCAGGGAATCTTGAATAGCGTAATTCACGATCTGAAACTTGCACTACAACACCTAGCTCAAGTTCTTGTGCGGATAATACGCTGTCGTCAAATGCGGTAGGATCGCCTTCAATTAAATACAAATCGTCTGGGCAATCTTCTAATTGCGCAAGTTGTTCACGCACGGCATTGAGATCACGCACAACAATAGCATGACGCGCAGGCCCGTAAAGTGCGGAGAAATAAGGCGCATCTTCAATGGTAACATCATCATAAAGCTCTGAAAGCAACACCCCACCAAAACGTTCTGCCAGCATATTTAAACGCGGATCTTCTGAACCATCTGGCTGACTTAAACGAGAAATTTGTTCATCTAATTGCAAACGTTTTTGTTCAAGTTGATCACGTTGCATCGTGAATTCACGTTCTTTCACAAGTTGTGATTGCATAAAGTTCATCACATCTTGGCTATGTTCAAACGTCTCGCCACTTTGTTGCTCTAAACGTTCTAATGCAGCTTTAGCTGTCAGCCATGCTGGCGCTTTACGCGCATTGTCATCATAAAGTGCGGTTAAATTTTCACGTTTTTGACGAAGCGTAGAACGATTTTCCACTTGTTCTGAAAGTTCAGCAGAAATATCTTCAATTAATGCTTCTTGCTCTGCGTGATAATCCTCTAATTCTTCTGCCGTTTGTAAACTTAAATTAGCACGTTGATTAAAATCATTAAGTAACTTGACCGCACTTTGTTGTTGTGCATAACGTTGCTCAAGTTCATGTAATTTTGTGCGAAGTTGTGGCGTTTGTTGTGCCTGCAATTTTTGGCTTGGATATTCACGTAATAATTCTTTGGCACTTTCCCACGCCGCAGAACGAGGCATTTCCCCCGCAATTTTGCATACTAATTGGTACGCTTTATCAAACTGAGATTTTGCTGCTTCAGAAATAGACATTTTGTGCTCGAGTTCAAGCACGGTTTCCGTTAAACTTTCAGCATGTGCTTCAAATTCTGCGTGATAATCTTCTACATTTTTAACACTTAAATCCGCTAAACCGCATAATGTTTTCGCTTTTTCAAGAGCTGCAATGGCTTGTTGATATTGAAGTGCGCGAGTTTGTTGGGCATCTAATGCTTGTTGATAGTCTGCTAATTGGGCGCGCACCGCATCAATTTCAATTTCGGTTTGTTCAAATTTGGCTTGGCTTTCTTCTAACACATCATTAGCATCTTCAACCACCATTTTTTGTTCTTCTAAACGCTCGGTGAGTTCTGCAATATCTTCTTGATAACGCGTGATTTTTTCTTGGTGACGCAAAGCATTTAACACTAAGTTAAGATGATCAACCGCACTTTGGTGATCAACTTCTAAAGTACGTTCATTTTCTGCCAATTCAGCCGCTTCTCGACTTAAATCAACTAAACGATGTTGAGATAAATTCTGCTCTGCTTTTGCTTTATACCACTCACGACGAGATTCTAATGCAGCCTCAATATTGCCACGGCGTTCATTCGCATTACGCATATAATCCGAAGCGACATAATTAGTGGTTTCAGTAATTAAATGTTTGAATAAATCGCGATCTGATTGCGTGACCTTAATCGCCTCTAAAGTCATACGGTTCTCACGCAATGCACTTTCCATATCTTGGAAAGCTTTGCGCACACCTAAATTTTCTGGCAATAAATAGTCACGTAAAGAGCGTGTGATTGCACTGGAAATACCACCGTATAAAGACGCTTCGATAAGTTTATAGAATTTGCTACGGTCTGATGCTGAACGTAAACGTTTCGGAATAATACCTAAATCGAACATCATACCGTGATAATCGGTGATGGAATGATATTGTTTAAATTGTGCACCGATATTTTCAATTTTATCTTTGAGTTCGTTTAAATTGAGTACACGAGCTTGACGTTCGCCCACTGTTTCAGTGAAAAGTGCGGTCGGATTTTGAGATAATTCAACACCTTGAATTGAGAAAGTTTTTAAATCAACTTTTTTATCACGACCCGCAATTTGTTGCAGACGCACACCAACAAGAATACGTTGATGGCGAGAATTAATGGTATCTAATACCGCGTAACAAACACCCGGACGCAATTTACCATGTAAACCTTTATCGCGAGAACCGCCTGTAGAGCCAGCCTCTGTTGTATTACGAAAATGTAAAAGGGTCAAATCAGGAATTAATGCTGTCACAAATCCAGCCATTGTGGTTGATTTACCTGCACCGTTACCACCAGAAAGTGTGGTAACTAATTCGTCTAAATCGAAAGTACGCGCAAAAAAACCATTCCAGTTAATTAAGGTTAAAGAACGGAATTTACCACGCTCGACACCATTATTTGTCGCCATGCTAAAAGGCATTGGCGTTTCAACGATTTCTTCGACGTTTTCATTTTCCATAATGACTTCATCGCTCTCTAATTCGATTTCATTTTCTAATTCAAAAACATCAGACATTATTCTTGTTCTCCGTCAAATTCTTCATCAATTTCATCCGCACTTTCCGTATCGTTTTCCACTAATTGCGCTTGTTTTTCCAACGCTAAGGATTCTGGTGTTGCTGCTTCCCCATCACGAATGAGTCGAGCTTGGGCCTCTAATGGATCATCTCCGCTACGTACTTCCGCACCAAAACGAAATACAGATTCAGAAATAGTAAATTTCCCACTATTTTGTTCACCAACAGTTTGAATCATACCTAAACGACGTAAACGACCAATTGCAGCCCGCACTTTTTCTGCCAATTTTTGTTTATCTAAGTCAGAACCACTTGAACGCTGATTAACTGCTTTTAATAATTTTCCTTCATCGGCAAGATTTAATAATTCATCATACACTTCTTGCGTACTAAAAATGCCCTGTTGAGCTAAACGTTCTGGGCTTAAATAAAGATAACAAAGCACTTTACCAACAAGCATTTCCAACTCAGAAAGTACTGAACGCGCAATTAATGTCGTTGCTTTCGGGCGAAGATAGAAGAATCCTTCTGGCGCACGAATGAGTTCCACGTTATAGCGGCGATAAAATCCGTCTAATTCATTTTGGAAATCCATTAAAAATGCGTGATTATCTAAGTGCTCTGTGCTGATATGGCGACCTGAGCGCAATAGACTATCTACCGCTGGAAATATTGGATTTGCAATCGCCACAGCGAGTTTTGGGGAAATTACATCTTGAAGGTTGTCTGTCATAGGTTATTTCTCTATTAAAACTTTATTCAGTTACTTTCTTCGTTAATCATTATTGCCAAATCTCCCCTAGCCCCTCTTTGCTAAAGAGGGGGATATTCTTTAGCAAATCAATTCTTGCTGATTCCTTTAGCATTTTCTAACACAATAAAATAATCTCAATATCGATTATTTCATTATTATTCCCCTATTCAGCAAGGAGGGATTAGGGAGATCTAACAGAAGTAATTCCGTCGAAATTAGCTTTTAAATTATCTTAAAATCAATACTTATCAATCACATGCGCTTGCACTTCTGCGCCACGTTCATTAATCGCTTGCCAATCTGGATAAATACCTGATAAATCATCATTCGCCATACCAAGGCGCACAGCTTGATCAACAATGATTCGAGCCACATCAAAATGACGAGAAAGTGGATAATTTTCCAGTTGTTCTTTTAACACTAAACTCAAATCAATCGGACGGTTATTTTCACGATATGCAATCAGTAAGCCTTGCATATGCTCTACAATTTGATCGTGTAAATCAGAAAGGGATTCGTATTGCAATTCTTCCGGCAATTCACCTAAAGCATCATCTTCACGCAACACCATTTCTTCATCGCGTAGATCAACTAAACGCTCAGCTTGCGCTGTCCATAAGAACCAAGGATGATCAAAATAATGATGAATAGAATTACGTAAACGTTGTGAGAACACACGATTTTTATCCATATCAATGGCTGTACGAATAAATTTATGCACATGGCGGTCATAACCAATCCATAAATCGATGGCTTGTTGTCCCCAGCTAATAATTCGGTCAAGTTTTGATTGTAAATCGGTAATTAATTGATCAATAAAATACAAATCATCGCGCCCAATTACACAATCTTGAATACGCAATAACTGCGCCTGAAGTTTATCCCCTGCTGCATTTAGCGTATCTTGTAATTCGCGTAAATTCCCAGATGTTTCATCTAATAAACGTTCACAGCTTGAAATTGCCGCTTGCCAATCTTTAGTAAGAAGCTCTGCAATTTCATCTTTAATACTTTGCTGATTTTCATCCATGATACGTTGTGAAAGATCGATGCTATCAAAAATTTCCGCAACGGAATATTTTAATGGCGCAAACACATTACGACGCCAATAATGTTCATTTTCATTATTCTCCACGCCTTCTTCTGCAGAATCAGAAGCGCGTTGAATTTCATCTGCCACAATGGAAAGTTGTACAGAAAGACGCAATGCAGAAAATTCACGCTGACGAATGTAATAATCAGACACTCCAACACCTAATGGCGTTAAACGATAAATCGCCAAGCCTTCAGTAAATTCGCTACTAAAACGATTTAATAAACGTTGTTTCACTAATTCATTAATTGCATTATTCGCTCGTGTTGCAATAGCATCGGAGGATTGCTCAAAAGCATTCATCGTATGGCGGAAGATATCCACAAGATCGGCTTCTAACATTTCGCCGTCTAAACGTTCGTTGTTATAAATTGCAATCGCTAGCAGGAAAACCAAGCGCTCGGTAGGTAAATTCAAAGAAAACTCGCGATCTTTTGCCCAAGTGACGAGTTCTGGAATAGTTTGGGATGTTTCAATCATTGAATTGCAAAGCGTTAAAATTGAACAAAAAATTGGAAAGATTATACAGGATTTTTTGCGGATCTTAAAAATCTTCTTTTGAATTGACCGCACTTTTCCTATTTCTAACGCAGGAGAAACACAAATATTACCTATTTTATTAAAAAATAAAGATATTTATAGGTTTCTAAAAATATAATACTTTAGATAATTAATTTCAGGAGATTTCTGCTGTGAAAAGTGGTAGTTGGTAAAATAAAAGAAAGAATTTAATTTTTCCGAAAATTTGCAAACCATATCAGAAATAAAAAACATTTGAGCGTTTTTGCACAGTTTTAGTTAATAAGATTTCCTATACTGATACCTCATGTACATCATCAGAAAAGGAAAAATCATGAAAAAAATGATCTCAACAGTATTTTGTTCGCTTATTGCTGGTACATCTTGTACAAACGCATCAGTTTTTAGCATTAATGTGCCAGATTTACCTAAACACGGATTTCACGCTAAAAACTTGTTAAGTACCGATTATGGTTTTGGTTGCAATGGAGGAAATCTGTCACCAGCGATTTCTTGGACAAATGCCCCGAAAGGGACGAAAAGTTTTGTGGTGACGATCTATGATAAAGATGCGCCAACAGGCATTGGCTGGATGCATTGGGTCGTTGCAAATATTCCTGCAAATACGACCACTCTTCCTGAAGGCATTAAAGCTGATGGTACTAATTTACCACAAGGTGCGCTGCAAACCCGCACTGATTTTGGCGTGCCAGGCTTTGGCGGAGCTTGTCCACCCGAAGGACAAAAACATCGTTACGAAATTAAAGTCACAGCGGTAAGTGTAGAAACCCTGCCAAATGTGACGGCAGATACAATGCCTGCTGTAGTCGGTTATTTTACTAAAGCTAATGCCCTTGCCGAAGCTTCTATTATTGTGGAACATAGTCGTTAAACAGCACTCGACTGCCGAACCTCTAACGGAGAACAGCCAAAATGTTGTTTAAATTTCACGGAAAAACGTGAATGACTTTCATAGCCAACTTCATAGGCGATTTGTGAAATTGGGCGTTGAGTGAGTTGTAACAAATTCAACGCTCGCATCATTCGAACTGTAGTTAATACTTCCCGAAACGATGTTTTTTCTGCGGCGAGATGACGGCGCAATGTAGCTTCACTGGTATTTAACGATTTTGCAATGTCACCAATTTTCCAGTGATACTCAAAATTTTCTGAAATTTTCTTACTAATTTGACACTTTAAAGAAGGTGTAGAGAATGGATTAAATACACCACCCTGTTCAGACAACCAAGCTAGCAATTCCCACAAGCGAATTTCTACAATACGATCAGGAATTTCATCACTGGAAAGTGCTTTTGAAACAATCGAAAAAGCTTGCTGCATAAAGGGATGTACAGGCAAGTGAAACAGGCTTTCAAAGGGTTTTGGCTCTGAAAGCAGTCCAAAAAATCTCTCAACCACTGCATTATCAATAGATAACCAATCCGCTTGATATATACCTAGTTCATCAGGTTCATTAATCACATCAAAGTGTTGATTTCCTGCCAACATTACCATTTCACCAGCTTGGATAATTTTCTCTCCATTTATCCAACGTAAAATTTTCCGACCGCGCATAACCCAAATAACGGTAGGTTGCGTAAAATAAGATTTATCTAGTTTCAATTTATGTCTTTGTATAATGGTACTTTTTTCAGCAAAATTAGGACGAATGGGCATAAAAATTCCTTGTAAAAGTGCGGTCATTTTAAGTAATTTTTTATGGATATTCTAGATTATGCTAAACACTCTCCCAATTTCTAAATGAAGGAGCATTTAGAATAATCTGCTACCTATACAGATAAAATTATCGTTCAGCTATGTAATCAAATAGATGTAGAAGATTACAGAGAATCTAACTTGTTTATAGAATGTCATTATTGTCAGCTCAGAGCTAATCTTCTACAGTTTAAGAACATATTACTCCTAAATTTTAGGAAAATGCGATCTTGCTCTGATTTTTCACGTATAATGTGCGCCTTTCATGAATAACTAAAGATAACAGAATGAGCGAATTAACCCAGTTAGCCCAACAAGAAAAAAAACAAACCTATAATTTCAATAAATTACAAAAACGTCTTCGCCGTAATGTAGGCAACGCCATTGCAGATTTTGGAATGATCGAAGATGGCGATAAAGTCATGGTGTGTTTATCCGGAGGCAAAGACAGTTATACGCTTCTCGATATTTTGTTGAATTTACAGCAAAGCGCACCTATTAAATTTGATATCGTAGCAGTAAACCTCGATCAAAAACAACCAGGGTTTCCAGAGCACGTATTGCCTGAATATTTGGAAAGTATTGGCGTAGATTACAAAATTGTACAAGAAAACACTTACGGAATTGTGAAAGAAAAAATTCCAGAAGGAAAAACGACTTGTTCACTCTGCTCTCGCCTACGCCGTGGTATTTTATATCGCACGGCCACAGAACTTGGTGCAACCAAAATCGCGTTAGGACATCACCGAGACGATATGTTAGCGACACTATTTTTAAATATGTTTTATGGCGGCAAAATGAAATCAATGCCACCAAAATTAATTTCTGACGATGGCAAACAAATTGTGATTCGTCCGCTTGCTTACTGCAAAGAAAAAGATATTGAAAAATATGCTATCGCGAAAGAATTTCCGATTATTCCTTGTAACCTATGTGGCTCACAACCAAATCTTCAACGACAAGTTGTAAAAGAAATGCTTAATACTTGGGATCGCCAATATCCGGGACGCTTAGAAACCATGTTCAGCGCAATGCAAAACATTACATTGTCACATATGTGTGATCCGAAATTATTTGATTTCAAAGGCATTAAACATGGGCAACTAATTGATGGCATTGAAGGCGATACCGCATTTGATGAAGAACGAATCACGCCAATGCAATTTGAAGATGAAGATCAAACCGATTTTTCAAACAACGAAATGATTAACTTTAAAGAAGTAAATTAATATGTTGAATATCAATGGAATGGAAATTGAAACTGACAAAGATGGTTATTTGCTTAATAGTCAACAATGGAACAAAGATGTCGCTCAAGCTATTGCACAGTTAGAAAATATTGAATTAACTGATGCCCATTGGGAAGTGATTTACTTTGTACGAGACTTTTATCAAGAATATAACACCTCCCCAGCCATCCGTATGTTGGTAAAAGCCATGACGGAAAAGCTTGGTGTGGATAAAGGTAATAGCCGTTATTTGCAACGCTTATTTCCTGAAGGCCCTGCAAAACAAGCTACAAAACTAGCAGGCTTACCGAAACCTGCAAAATGCCTATAAAAGTGCGGTCAATTTTATGAAAGTTTTAAACGCTTAGTCTTTTTAGATTGAGCGTTTTTCTTTTTAAGAAAGAAGCTCTAGATCTTAATATATTTTTATATATAATGATTTAACCTAGAAATGACCGTATTTTTCTCAAGGAATGATGAAAAAAAATTTATTAATCCCTTTTCTTTTTTTGCTTCTTATTGGATTGAGTTGGTTTTCTCTTTCGTGGGGTAGATTTTCTATTCCTTTAACGGATGTGTTAGATGTACTTTTCGGTCAAAGCCAAAATGAAATTCAACACAATGTTATTTTCAATTTACGTTTACCACGTATCTTAGCTGCAATTTTAGTTGGTTCAGCCTTATCGGTCGCGGGTACTGTATATCAAGGCATTTTCCGTAATCCCCTTGTTTCACCGGACATTTTAGGCGTATCAAATGGTGCTTGTGTGGGTGCAGCTGTCGCCATTTTACTTGACTCGAGTATACTTGGGATTCAAACATTTGCATTTTTCGGTGGATTAATTGCCGTATTGCTTACCATGAATCTCCCCCGCTTAATTCAACGAGATTCAACAATAGTCCTCGTGCTTTCAAGCATTATCGTATCGGGTTTTATGATGGCGACATTAGGTTTAATCAAATACCTTGCCGATCCTGAAACTGAACTTGCAGATATTGTATATTGGCAATTAGGCAGTCTCACCAAATCCAGCTACAACAATCTTCTTTTACTCTCACCAATCATCTTAATTACCACTGGCATCTTATTGGCTATGCGTTGGCGTATTAATGTGTTGTCATTAGGCGATCGAGAAGCCAAATTAATTGGCGCAAATATTCGTTTAGAACGCGGAGTAATGGTCTGTTCCGCGACCTTATTAACAGCTTCGGCAGTCTGTCTAAGCGGAACAATAGGTTGGCTAGGTTTAGTGATTCCTCATTTAGCCCGTCTATTTATAGGCGATAATAATGTCAAAAGTTTACCGCTCTCTGCGCTAATTGGTGCAATTTTCTTGCTGCTTGTGGATACATTGGCACGTAATCTTTACATTCAAGAAATTCCGCTCGGTATTATCACTGGT
Source organism: Haemophilus sp. CCUG 66565 (assembly GCF_001679495.1). Lineage (NCBI taxonomy): Bacteria > Pseudomonadati > Pseudomonadota > Gammaproteobacteria > Pasteurellales > Pasteurellaceae > Haemophilus > Haemophilus sp. CCUG 66565. The sequence goes on from NZ_LZOX01000002.1 coordinate 278,008, forward strand.
TTTATCGGTGCCCCATTCTTTGCATGGGTATTAATTAAGCAAAAGGTGGTGGACTAATGTTGCAAGTAAAGAATCTTTATTATTGGCATAATGTAGAAAATTCACTGCTAAATGGTGTGGATTTAACACTTAAGCAAGGGGAATTACTCACGATTTTGGGCGCTAATGGCCGTGGAAAATCAACCTTATTGAACTGTTTAGCGGGTTTACTGGCACCAAAGAGCGGTCAAATTTTATTACAAAATGAAAATCTAGCGTCTCTTTCATCAAAACAAATCGCACAAAAGATAGCTTATGTCTCACAACAAAGCCCGCAAACTTATCAATATAAAGTTCGAGATTATGTTGTGCTCGGTCGAGCAGCACATTTAGGAATGTTTGATAAACCAAGTGAGAGCGATTTTGAGTTGGTCGATCAAGCTTTGGATAAACTGGGAATTCGTCATTTTGCAGGAAAGATTTATATGCAGATGAGCGGTGGTGAAAAACAGTTAGTTAATCTTGCTCGGATTTTAGTACAACAGCCTCAGCTTATTCTATTTGATGAACCGACTTCAGCCTTAGATTACGGTAACGTATTTAAAACCTTGAGTTTAATAAAAGAGCTTTCTTTACAAGGTTTTACTATTGTGATGACAACTCACAATCCAGATCATCCCATGTTGTTACATAGCAGTTTACCAAATAGCCGAGTAGCAATTTTAAATGAACATGGCCGATTACAAACAGGTTCCGCTCCTGAAATTATTACTGAAGAAAATTTAACCGCACTTTATCATACGGATCTCCGATTGCTTGAAGTGCCTGAATTACAACGTCAAATTTGTGCTATCACTCATCTATAAGGAGTTAATTATGTTGAAAAATCTAAAAAAAGGCGCAGTTGCCTTAGCTTTTATTTCTTGCTTTAGTTTTTCTGCTCAAGGAAAAATGATTGAAGATGTAAAAGGCAACCAAATTGAAATCCCCGACCATGTAGAACGTATTGCTGATTTATGGCATGCCAACAACCAAATTGTCTTATTACTTGGCGGTGCAGATAAATTAGTGTCAACAACTACGGTTATTCAGAAAAATCCGTGGTTTAGCGAAGTTTATCCAAACATTAAAAAAGTGCCTGCACTAACCAATGGACAAACCATTCAAATGGAAGAGTTACTACAACGTAATCCACAAGTGACTTTACTTTCCAATGACAACATGTTGACCGAGCTAAAACAAGCTGGGTTAACTGGGGTGAAAGTGAGCTTCCAAGATTTTGAAGGCTTGAAAAAAACAGTTCGAATCACGGCTGAGGTCATTGGAGATAACGCAGCAAATGTAGCTAAGGAATACATTAAAGAGTTAGAAAACAATATTTCATTTGTTGAAGCTAGAACAAAATCAATCCAAGAAAAAGATAAACCAACAGTATTGCATATTGCTGATGGAAAAAATTTACTCAAAATTGACGGTGGAAAATCCATTATTGGTGATTGGATTAATAAAGCTGGGGGTAAAAATGCATTTCCAGAACAAGCAAATCTTGTCGAAATTAGTCAGGAAGAAGTGGTAAAAATTAATCCTGAAGTGATTATTATCGGCGGAACCAATGCACCAGAAGGGGTAGAAAAAATTAAACAAGATCCAAGTTGGCAATCTGTAAGTGCGGTAAAAAATGGCCGTGTTTTTGTTAATCCAACTGGTACTTTTCCTTGGGATCGCTACAGCGCTGAAGAAGCTTTACAAGTTTTATGGGCAGCAAAATTATTCCATCCAGCACAATTTAAAGATGTTGATATGGTATCTAAAGCTAAATCCTTTTATAAAAAGTACTACCACTATGATTTAAGCACAGAAAATGCACAACAAATGCTAAAAGGATTGCCTCCTTTGAAGTAATATTAAGTTTTTCTTGCATTTTCTGTAAGAATGGATAAAATGCACGCTCTTTTAAACCCTAACAAACAAGGAAATGTTATGAAAATTAGTGCAAGAAACCAATTAAAAGGTAAAGTTGTTTCAATCGAAAACGGTTCAGTAAACGCGATCGTTCACATTGATATCGGTGGCGGTAACGTACTTTCTTCTACTGTATCTTTAGCAGCTGTTAAAGAATTAAACTTAGAAGTTGGTAAAGAAGCGTACGCAATCATCAAAGCAACGTCTGTAATGGTTGGTGTAGAATAATTTCTTCCATAAAGACAGAACTTAATAAGCCGTACTTTTAGAGTGCGGCTTTTTCATATATTTATAATAATGACAAGATAGTTCTTTAAATTTCTATAATGCGATATATTCTAATTTAATTGCAGACAGCCCCAATAATAAAGATTCGGCCATTGCTCGATGGCTTAGTGTAAGTGTTTTTTCAACCATCACAATCCTTTCAATTTCACTTAATTTTTTATCATTTAAATAAGCAAAATTAAGCGCAGTTTGCAAAGCGGGTAAACTTGGGTTAAATGCAGCATTTTCCGCATAGCGTCCAGTTACGATATCTCCATCTTTAAATAAAATCGCAATACCGTGTGGACTATTCGAATAAGGGCAATGGGATTGGTTAGCGGCTAAAATTGCATGATTTATAAGCGGATCTTGGGAGTCTGCTGCTAAATGATGCTCTTCTTTCGCTAAAAGATGTGTTTCGATATCTAAATCTTTAGGACCAAATGCATCAGGTAAATAAGTATGCAATAAATTATTTTGGCTATGTGGTAAGTGAATTGATAGTTTATCAGCGCCATCTAATTCATTCATAAATTGGCGACAATGACCACAAGGCGTATAATTCACCACAATATCCGTAATTCGGCTTTCATTACGTAACCAGGCATGACTAATCGCACTTTGCTCCGCATGAATAGTTTGTTGAATCGCTTTTCCTGCAAATTCTTGATTTGCACCAAAATAAAAGTCTCCTCGTTCACCAATCGCTATTGCACCAACATTAAAATGAGAAACTGCTGTATGGCTATAACAGGCCGCAATTGGCAATAAATGTATCGCAAGTTTTAATGGTGTTAATTCAAAATCACGACAAAGTTGTAGCACTTGTGAGTGGCTTAAAAAGCCTGCCCAATGTTGTAAACGAAGCGCTTCTACAATCGCTTGATTAATTATATTTTCTTGTGGTAATGCATTTTTAATAAGTTCTTGCATAAATTATCCTTTTTAAAACATCTAAATACATGTTACTTATTAGAACAAAATTTATTACTTACTGCGAGTGTCTCACTAAATATTCCTTAAAACTGTGATCGGGATCACTCAGTTTGATAGATTTGAATTATTACATTTTATTAACATATAGCTAATAGCTATCAATTTTATTGAATAGAACAATTTCACAGTATATTTTAGGGACGTATAATGACTCTCAACAAAGGGAGAGCATTAGCTCAAATTATTAACATTGATAGAAGGAAAATACTATGTCAAAAACATCAATAGGCTTAGATAAAGTTCAATCAGCTGAATTAGCAAATAAACTAAATGAATTACTTGCCACCTATCAAGTTTTCTACACAAATGTACGTGGCTACCACTGGAATATTAAAGGTGTAAATTTCTTCGAATTACATGCAAAATTTGAAGAAATTTATACCGATTTAATCACCAAAGTTGATGAAGTTGCAGAACGTATTCTTACATTAGGCTATGTACCGAATAATGCTTATAGCCAGTATTTAGAAGTTTCACGCATTAAAGAAGATATCGCTATAAGCGGTGCACAAGAATGTTTATCAGGTACATTACAAGGCCTAAAAACACTACTAGAACAACAACGTGAAATTCTTACCCTAGCAGGTGAAGCAGATGATGAGGGTACCGCTTCACAAATGAGTGATTACATTAAAGAACAAGAAAAATTAGTGTGGATGTTCCAAGCAGCTTGTCAAACCTGTCATGCTTAATTTATAAAGTTCTATCGAATAAGCCCGCCATTGCGGGCTTTTATTTTTTCTTCCTTATATACTAAAAAGTGCGGTGATTTACCGCACTTTTCTTCTTATTTTTTTCGTTCAACCCATTTTCCATTGGTGAAATCAACAATCCATTTCGTCGCTTTCCCATCTTTTTCAGAAGTCACATATTGTTTCTTCTCTTTACGACTAAAACGAACAATCGCTTCATTCCCCTCTGGGTCTTTTTGTGGTGCATCCGCTAAATAAGTCAATTTCTCAGGTAAACGCTCGCGATATTGCACAAGTTCAGCGATTTTAACTGGGCGCGTTTCGCGGGATTTCGGGAAGTTATGGGCTGACATAAATACACCACTCGCACCGTCACGCAATACAAAATATGCATCAGATTTTTCGCATTTTAACTCAGGGAAATGTACAGGCTCTTCTTTTGGTGGTGCGACCTCGCCATTTTTCAAAATTTTGCGCGTGTTATCACAATTTGTACATCCCATATACTTGCCAAAACGACCAAGTTTTAAATGCATATCCGCACCGCATTTATCACACTCAACAACAGGGCCATCATAACCTTTAATTTTGAATGAACCTTCTTCAATTAAATATCCATCACAATTTGGATTATTACCACAAATATGGATTTTACGATGGGCATCGATTACATAGCTGTCCATTGCCGTTCCACATTTTGTACAACGTTTACGATCCATTAACGCCTTGGTTTCTGAAGATTCATCTAAAACATTCAATAATTCCGCTTCAGGAATTAAATTAATCGTCGTTTTGCACCGCTCTTTTGGTGGCAATGCATAACCCGTGCACCCTAAAAATACCCCCGTACTCGCCGTACGAATGGCCATTTTTCTACCACAGGTTGGACATTTAATATCGGTTTCCACAAGACTATTTGGGCGCATGCCGCCTTCAAGTTCATCCAATTCAGCTTTAGAAAGCTGGCTAGAAAAATCCTTGAAGAATTGATTCAATTCAGTTTTCCAATTTACCGAACCTGAGGCAATTTTATCTAAGGTATCTTCCATATTCGCGGTGAAATCGTAATTCATTAATTCACCAAAAGACTCATTGAGGCGATCAGTCACAATTTCGCCCATTTTTTCTGCATAGAAACGACGATTTTCAGTACGAACATAGCCACGTTCTTGGATAGTAGAAATAATTGCCGCATAAGTGGAAGGTCGGCCAATACCACGTTTTTCCAATTCTTTTACTAAAGCCGCTTCAGTAAAACGAGCTGGTGGTTTAGTAAAGTGTTGAGTGGGTTGGACTTCTTTTAAAGCAAGTTTTTCTGAAACAGCAACTAAAGGCAATTCTTGATCTTCAGGATTTTTGCCTATCTGCGGTAATACTTTTGTCCAACCATCAAAACGTAAAATTCTGCCTTTTGCTTTCAAGGTATAATCGCCAGCTGACACAGTCAATGTACTGCTATCATATTGTGCAGGCGGCATTTGACATGCTAAGAATTGACGCCAAATTAAATCATAAAGGCGTACCGCATCTTTTTCCATTCCCTCTAAAGATTCAGGCAATGCTCGAATGTCTGATGGACGAATAGCCTCATGCGCCTCTTGCGCATTTTCTTTACTAGAATAGAAATTTGGTTTTTCTGGTAAATATTGTGCACCAAAATGATTTTCGATATAGCTACGCGCCATATTAAGCGCATCTTGACTCAAATTGGTTGAGTCCGTACGCATATAAGTAATGTAACCCGCTTCATATAAACGTTGGGCTAACATCATTGTTTTTTTAACGCCAAATCCCAAGCGAGTGCTTGCAGTTTGTTGAAGCGTTGACGTAATAAATGGCGCTCTAGGGCGAGAACTGGTTGGCTTAGTTTCTAAATCTGTGACAACGTAATCGGAAATATTAAGAAAATCTACCGCACTTTGTGCTTCTTTTTGATTTTTTGGATCAAATTTTTTGCCTTTATAATCCGTGACATCCAAACGTATAGCTTGTTTATTTTGATTATTCGTAAGAACGGCAACTTCCCAATATTCTTCTGGCTGGAAGGCTTTAATTTCACGCTCGCGTTCTACTAATAATTTAACCGCAACAGATTGAACTCGACCCGCAGAAAGCCCTCGTGCGACTTTTTTCCAAAGTAATGGCGACACCATAAAGCCCACTACTCTATCTAAAAAACGACGAGTTTGTTGTGCATTAACGCGATCCATATTTAATTGTTCAGGCTTTTCAAAAGCCTGTTTAATGGCATTTTTAGTGATTTCGTTAAACACTACTCGGCTAAAGCGCTCATCATCGCCACCAATCACTTCACGTAAATGCCATGCAATAGCTTCTCCTTCTCTATCCAAGTCGGTTGCGAGATAAATATGATCTGCTTTTTTAGCAAGCGATTTTAATTCGGAAACCACTTTTTCTTTACCAGGCAAAATCTGATAATTTGCTTTCCAATCGTGATAAGGATCAATCCCCATACGTTTAACTAAGGCGTTACGTTCCTTCTCTGCCTTAATTTTTGCTTTTTCTTCGGCATCCATACCTTTGGTTGAAATTGGTTTAGCTTTTTCACCTGTACTAGAACCAACCGTCGGCAAATCACGAATATGTCCAACACTCGATTTCACCACATATTGGCTACCTAAATACTTATTGATGGTCTTTGCTTTTGCCGGCGACTCCACAATCACCAAGGATTTACTCATTTGATTACCTAATATCACTAGAATTTTGTAAAATTGGGGGTATAGTGCAAAGTTATGTAGGCAAAATCAAGCATTTTTTCAAAAAAGGTCTATAAATGGATAAACTCAACGCGATTTCTATTTTCTGCAAAGTCATTGAAACCCAAAGTTTTACATTGGCAGCAAAGCAACAAAATATTTCTGTGGCGATGGCAAGCAAATTAGTTTCACAGTTAGAAGAACATTTAAAAACACGATTGTTACAACGTACTACCAGAAAAATTATGCCTACTGAAGCGGGAATGATGTATTACCAACGCTGCCAAGGAATTTTACTTGATTTAGATGAGGCTGATTCTAGCATTACTCATCTCACTAGCTCATTACAAGGAAATTTACTTATTTCTGTTCCTCGTGATTTTGGTTTACTTTTCATCGTACCGAATTTACCGCTATTTATTGCGGAGCATCCTAATCTAAATGTTGAAATTGAGTTTAATGACAAAAAAATTGACCTTGTGGCAGAAGGCTATGATCTTGCATTACGTATCGGCTATATGGCGGACAGTTCTCTTGTATCACGCAAAATTAGCACCACTACACTCCATTTTGCAGCCTCACAAAGCTATCTTGAGGCGAATAGTATTCCACAAACGCCTGATGATTTAGAGCATCACAATGGCTTACTTTATAAAAATGTAATGAATCAAGTGAATTGGGTTGGCTCACGCATAAATCAAACACAACGTTTCAAAATCCAATCCAAAGTGGTAAGCAATAGCGGTTTAGCCTTATTAGAAATGGCAAAAGCAGGACTAGGCATTGTGAATTTACCTAGATTTATTGTTGGTGAATCTCTCGAAAAAGGGGAACTCATCGAAGTATTGCCAGAATATAAACAACAAAAATTAGAAATTCATGTGGTATATCCAAACAGAAGACATTTACCAATAAAAGTGCGGGCATTTATTGAATTTTTATCTGGATTAGGTTTGTGTAATGAGATCTAATTAAATATATAGGCAAATATTACTTGTCCTACGTACTAAAATAACGTCCAAACTGGGGTGACTTCATCCATTAAGGTTAAATTTTTTCCTAATTCAATCCATCCGCAAGGAAAATGAAAATCAGACCCTACTGAACCAACGAATTTAAATTCACCAGCTAATCGTGTAAGCATTTGACGTTGATCCTTTGTTGTACCGCAATCTGCCATCTCCATACCATCACCACCCCAGGTTTTAAAATCGGCCATTAACTTACGTACCCATTTCCCTGTCATATTATAGCGTAATGGATGGGCAATAACGGCGATTCCGCCTGCCGCATGAATAGCTTCAATTGCAGTGGGAATATCAGTCCATTGTGATTTAACAAAAGCAGATTGTCCCTGTCCCAAATAACGCTTAAAGGCTTGTCCATCATTTGATACTTTACCAATATGCACTAAATAGCGTGCATAATGTGCGCGTGTAACCTCTCCATTGGCGAATAATTTTGCACCGTTATAAGCATTCGGTATACCTACCTTTTCCAATTTTTTACCAATTTCAATTGCCCTTTTAGCACGTAGTATTTTTTGACTTTCCAAAAGTGCGGTAATTTTTGGATGCATTTTATTAAAATTTAACCCAACGATATGAATTCCGCGCCCCTCCCAGTTGGTTGAAATCTCAACACCTGTAATTAGCTTGATCCCTATTTCTTTTGCCGCTAATTGTGCCTCATCAATGCCATCAACTGTATCATGATCGCATAATGCTAGTACATTTACGCCCTGTTCATGAGCACGTATAACTACTTCACGAGGTGAAAGTACACCATCAGATGCCGTACTATGGCAATGTAAATCAAATATTTTTGTCATTATTTTATGTTTCTTATTAATTCCGCAACCAATTTAGGACCATGATAAATTAGCCCCGAATAAATCTGCAGTAATGTTGCCCCAACGTTCATTTTAGCTTGTGCATCTGATACGCTATCAATACCACCACAACCAATAATTGGGATACGGCCTTGTAATTCTTCATGTAACCGTTTGATAATAGCTGTACTTTTATGTTGTAAGGGTTTTCCGCTTAATCCACCTTCTTGTTCTGAATATTTTAACCCAGTGACATTGTCACGGGAAATGGTCGTATTTGTGGCAATCACCCCATCGACTTTATGACGGATTAACCCATCTGCAATTTGGACAATTTCAGCATCATTCAAATCAGGTGCAATTTTCACTACAACAGGTACGTACTTATTATATTGTTTAGCTAAGACTGATTGGCGGGATTTAATCTCTTTTAATAAATCATCAAAATAATCACCATATTGTAATTGACGCAAATCTGGCGTATTAGGTGATGAAATATTCACTGTGATATAACCTGCATAATTATAAGCCTTATTTAAACAGAGAATATAATCGTCCTTGCCTCTTTCCAATGGGGTCCATTTATTTTTGCCAATATTAATACCTATCACTCCCTTATAATGGGTGTTTTTTACATTTTCAATCAGATAATCAATACCCTTATTATTAAACCCATTATGGTTAATGATACCCTCAGCTTCTATTAAACGAAATTGACGAGGCTTTGAGTTACCATCCTGAGCAAATGGTGTTATCGTACCAACTTCAATAAACCCCAGCCCCAGCATGCCGAAACCATCAATTGCCTCACCATTTTTATCCGCTCCTGCCGCCAAACCAATAAGATTAGAAAAATTTATTCCCATTACTGTCTTAGACAAACCTTTCGGCGTATCAATGAGTGATTTAAAAAGTGGATAAAATAATGGATGAGTAGTCATTTTTAAACACTGAAGCGTAAAATCATGGGCTTTTTCAGCATCCATTTGGAAAATAGCATATCGAAATAATTTATACATACGCGTTTATCTCTCAGGATAGTTTACTGTAATAAAGAAAGGAGAATTTTTAATAAAGCTTAATCAGGTATATTTTAAGGTTAAGGATAATAATCTGCAAATAAAAAGGGCATATCACTATGCCCTACATAAATTATCTAATATTAGATTGAACGTTTAACTTCAACCACTTCAAACACCTCGATTTGGTCGCCGACTTTTACATCGTTGTAGTTTTTCACGCCGATACCACATTCCATACCGTTACGAACTTCAGATACATCATCTTTGAAACGACGAAGAGATTCTAATTCCCCTTCAAAGATAACGACGTTGTCACGTAATACACGGATTGGATTGTTACGTTTCACTACACCTTCGGTCACCATACAACCTGCGATTGCACCAAATTTCGGATGACGGAATACATCACGAACTTCAGCTAAGCCAATAATTTCTTGTTTAAATTCAGGCTCTAACATACCGCTCATTGCTGCTTTAATTTCATTCAACAATTCATAGATGATTGAGTAGTAACGTAAATCAATGTTTTCCGCTTCAATGACACGACGCGCAGATGCATCAGCACGAACGTTAAAGCCAACAATAATGGCATTAGATGCTGCCGCTAAAGTTGCATCAGTTTCAGTAATACCACCTACGCCAGAACCAACCACTTTAACTTTTACTTCATTGGTAGAAAGTTCATTTAACGCTTGAACAATCGCCTCTACAGAGCCTTGTACGTCTGCTTTCACAATGACGTTCAATTCAGCCACATCGCCTTCAGACATATTGCTAAACATATTTTCAAGTTTCGCTTTTTGCTGACGAGCTAATTTCACTTCACGGAATTTACCTTGACGATATAACGCCACTTCACGTGCTTTTTTCTCATCACGCACAACGGTTGCTTCGTCACCCGCTGCTGGCACGCCTGAAAGACCTAATAATTCAACAGGAATTGAAGGACCTGCTTCATCCACTTCTTTTCCGTTTTCATCACGCATTGCACGCACACGGCCGTATTCAAAACCACAAAGTACGATATCGCCTTTACGTAGGGTACCTGATTGAACCAAGATAGTTGCTACAGGGCCGCGACCTTTATCCAAGTAAGATTCAATGACTACACCACTTGCCATGCCGTCTTTTACAGCAGTCAATTCAAGCACTTCAGATTGAAGTAGGATTGCATCTAATAAATCATCAACCCCTGTACCTTTCTTCGCAGATACTGGAACGAATTGCACATCACCACCGAATTTTTCAGAAATGACATCATGTTGTAATAATTCTTGTTCAACACGGTCTGGATTGGCTTCTGGTTTATCGATTTTATTTACTGCAACCACTAAAGGTGCACCCGCTGCTTTTGCGTGTTGAATCGCTTCGATAGTTTGAGGCATCACACCATCATCAGCCGCAACAACAAGAACAACGATATCCGTTGCTTTTGCACCACGTGCACGCATAGAAGTAAACGCAGCGTGTCCCGGAGTATCCAAGAAGGTGATCATTTTGCCATCATCCATTTCTACGTGATACGCACCGATATGTTGGGTAATCCCCCCCGCTTCGCCTGCTGCAACTTTCGCTTTACGAATATAGTCAAGTAAAGAAGTTTTACCATGGTCAACGTGACCCATGATGGTTACAACTGGTGCACGTGTTACTTTTTCTGCGTTTACATCGCGATCGCCTAATACCGCTTCTTCAAGCTCATTTTCATTACGAAGAATCACTTTATGGCCAAGTTCTTCCGCTACTAATTGAGCGGTTTCTTGGTCGATAACTTGGTTGATAGTAACCATTTCGCCCATCTTCATCATCGTTTTGATGATTTCAGTCGCTTTTACAGCCATCTTATTCGCTAATTCAGCAACTGTGATGGTTTCACCAATGACAACATCCGCTTTTACAGCTTGAACTGGTTTAGTAAAGGCTTGTTGAAGTGCGGCACCTTTTTTGCCATTTTTACCTTTACCAAACTTAGCGTCTTTTTGATTTTTACGATTAGATTCGCGCTCGTTTTTTGAGTTTTTACTATTTTCATCGTCGCGACCGCCTTTTTTCGCTTTCGCTACTTTATTTTTGCCACGGCCACGATTTTCGTTACGACGATCTTCTTCATCTTCTGCTTCAAGTGCATATCTTGAACTTAAGTTGTAATCAGAATAGTCTTCAGAAGAAGATTCATTGTCTGAATCATCTGCTTCAGCATAACGTTTCGCTTCTTCTGCTGCACGACGAGCTTGTTCTTCTGCTTTTTGACGAGCTAATTCTTCAGCTTTGCGACGAAGTTCAGCTTCTTCTGCTTTACGTTTCTCTTTTTCAGGATCAACAGATTTAGCTTTAGAATCTACCGCACTTTTTGCCGGCTTAGCTGTTTCTGCTTTCGCTTTTTCAGCTTTTGCTTTTTCATCAGCTTCCTTCTTAGCTGCCGCTTTTTCAGCTTCTAAACGAGCTTTTTCTTCTGCTGCTTTTTGTTCAGCAATTTTTTTCGCTTCCGCTTCTTGTTGTGCTTTTAATTTTGCTTCTTCTTGTTGAGCAATATCAGTTTTTACTGTGCGTTTTTTACGTACTTCTACCTGTACTTCTTTGCTTTTACCGCCAGTTGTTGTGCTGCTCACTGTTGTTTTTGTTCTGCGTTGAATGCTTAATTTTTTTGGCGCATCAGCCTTAACATCTTCAGTCATTACTACTCTCCTTATTCTTCGCCAAACCAACAGATATTACGTGCGGCCATAATTAAATCAGCTGCCTGTTCTGCTGTTAACTCTTCAATATCTGCTAAATCATCTACACCCTGTTCGGCGAGTTCTTCGAGAGTAGTAATTTGTTTTTCAGCTAATTTGAATGCCACATGGCGATTCATGCCATCTAAATTCAATAAGCGATCTTCAATATTCGCTTTTTTCAATGCTTCTTCTTCAGCAACCGCTGCGGCTGTAATCGCATTTTTAGCACGAGTTTGAAGCTCTTCTACAAGATCTTCATCTTCTAAACCATCGATTGCTGTCAATTCATTCATTGGCACATAAGCAATTTCTTCTAAACTTGTGAAGCCTTCTTCTACAAGAATTTGAGCAAATTCTTCATCAAGTTCTAATGCGTTAATAAATAAGTTTAAAACTTTGTTATCTTCAGCTTGATGTTTTGCATTTAACTCATCAGTAGTCATTACGTTTAGTGTCCAACCGGTTAACTGTGTTGCTAAACGCACGTTTTGACCATTACGACCAATTGCTTGTGCCAGGTTAGCTGCTTCAACTGCAATATCCATAGAATGATTATCTTCATCAACGATAATAGAAGACACATCAGCTGGAGCCATTGCATTGATCACGAATTGTGCCGGATTATCATCCCAAAGCACGATATCAACGCGCTCACCACCAAGTTCATTGGTAATAGCTTGAACACGCGCACCACGCATACCTACACAAGCACCAACTGGGTCAATTCGTTTATCATTTGATTTCACAGCAATTTTAGCGCGAGAGCCAGGATCACGAGCCGCCCCACGAATTTCAATCATCTCCTCACCAATTTCAGGCACTTCAATACGGAATAATTCGATCAACATTTCTGGTTTAGAACGCGTCACAAATAATTGTGCATTTTTGCCTTCAGGGTTCACTTTATAAAGCACACCACGTACGCGATCACCTGGACGGAAATTTTCACGAGGAAGCATATCTTCACGGGCAATAATGGCTTCTGCTTTATTTCCTAAATCTAGGATAATATTATCACGAGTAACTTTTTTCACCGTGCCAGTTACAATTTTACCTTCTTCTGAACGGAATTGTTCAACCACTTTTTCACGCTCTGCTTCACGAATTTTAGTGCTAATGACCTGACGTGCTGTTTGCATTGCAATACGATCAAATTCGATAGATTCGATTTGATCTTCTACATAATCGCCAATTTGAAGATTTGGATCTTCAAATTGTGCCGCTTCCAAAGTGATTTCTTTCGTTGGTACTTTAACTTCATCAACAATTAACCAACGACGGAAAGTATCAAAATCACCTGTTTTTGGGTTGATTGATACACGAATATCAGTTTCGTATTCGTATTTTTTCTTGGTAGAGAGCGCAATAGCACTTTCTAACGCTTCAAAAATTTTCTCACGTGGTAATAACTTTTCATTGGATACGGCTTCTGCTGCCAGTAAAATCTCTTTACTCATTTTTTCTTTTGCTCCTTTTAAAATTTTGCAACAACATTCGCTTTTTGAATGTTACCAAAGACTAAAACTTGTTCCTGTCCATCAATAATTAAAGTCACCATATCGTTTTCAATACGCTCTAACTTACCTTGCCATTTACGGCGTTCCATTACTGGAATTCGCAAATGCGCGGCAATATCTTGCCCAATATAGCGTTCGAATTGTGGCAAGGTAAATAGCGGACGATCTAAACCTGGTGACGACACTTCTAGATTGTATTTATCCGCAATTGGATCTTCCACGTCTAAAATTGCGCTCACTTGACGACTTACATCAGCACAATCATCGACAGTTACGCCACCTTCTTTATCAATAAATAAACGCACAGTCATAAAACGGCCTGCACGTTGACATTCAATGCCCCAAAGTTCACAGCCTAAATCCTCTACTGCGCCTTGTAGCATTTCTTGTAAATTTTGTTCTAATGTAGCCAATTTCTACTCCTATACTGTAGTGTCAGTTTTTAGTCAAAATCACTTCTTTTGATTAATCTAAAAACTTCTACAAAAAATTTTAGGCATAAAAAAAGGGTTAGGTTCACAGGAACCTAAGCCCAGTTTTTATTAAATTTCTTATAGAAAAAAACCCCAAAACTGGGGTTCTTTTACTGAACTTATTATTGGTTGCGGGGGCCGGATTTGAACCGACGGCCTTCGGGTTATGAGCCCGACGAGCTACCAAGCTGCTCCACCCCGCGTCCGAAATATGGGGTGTATTATAGTGATAAAAATTTAAAATGCAAGAAGTTTTACTAAGTTCCTTAAAAACTTTGTCAAAACTTACCGCACTTTTCATCATCACTAGAATCGAATACCAGAGCCAATCCCTAGTCCTAATCCGACTCCGTTGCTTCCGCCACCCGCACTGACGCCACCACCTACAGAACAAGCCGCTAATATGCTTGATAATGCAATAATAAAAAGTGTTTTCTTCATGATTTTTCCTTTATTAATAAAATCTCAAATAAGCGATAAACTGCAATTAGATCTTTCTTTGCAATAGGTTTAAAAGGCAATAAAAGATAATAAACCCAGCGAAAACGCTGCAAAAATACAATCATATTCTGCCAATTTTCTGCTTCACAATGCGCTTTATAATACAATGCTACTTTTTGAATAAAAGTATTCGAAATATCTTCTTCTCGACATAAACTATCAAAGAAAAATAGCATATCTCGAACGATTAACCAATTTTGATTTTGACTACTTGAACGAGATTCAAAATCAAGAAAAGTAACTTTTCCCTTATCCCAAGTAATATCTCGAATAGCAGGACGGCCATGTACCAGATTTTTAGCATGTAAATCAATCAAAGCGAGACAAGCATCATAAATGATAGAAAATTTTTGCTGATTATTTGTCCTCTTATTACATAACCATTGTGATAAAGTGATTCCCGCATCTTCCAATACAAAAAAATCCTCACCATGATAAGAGACTTTTGGAACTGGTGCTTTTTTTTCATCAAGATTCAACAAAGTTTGTAATTCATTTTTAAAAGATTGCTTAGGATATGGTTTCAATAATAGCCAAATCCCCTTCAACTTTTCAGGTTGCTTTAACCAGAATTTTTTGCCTTCATATTGAAAAGGATAAATTCGTTCATCACGATGCGCTATAACCAATTGATTAACATATTCCCTAAACTCAGGGCTCATTACTACACCACTCCATTGCTATTTATGGTATATTTGTCCACCATTTTTATTTTGCTTTTAACTTAACTACAATTAGATATGAAAAAAATTAAATTATTATTTCTTACGCTAACGTTTATTTTAGCGGTATCCCCTAATATATCGGCCTCACCTTTTTCAATAACTGAATCTCAAATCAATCAATATCTACAAGAAAAAGGAGCTATTGCGGATAAATTTGGCTTACCAGGATTATTTTTTCTTGATTATCAAGTAAAAAATTTGAGTACTAAAATTGGACAAGCTAATGATAAACGCGTAGAAATGAGCGGTACTTTAGAAGGTTTATTTCAATTTGGCAATAAAAATTTGCCAGGAAAATTAAATCTGACCTTCGATACAGTTCCTTATTATAACCCCGAAGAAGGTGCGGTTTATTTAAAGAAAATGCGTATTTTACGTTGGTCAGGAGAACCACAGCAATATATGCAACAAATGCAAACAATCATGCCTTTTTTAAATGAAAATGTCGCTAAATTACTAGAACATATTCCTGTTTATACATTAGATAAAAACAATATGCGTGATGTGCTTATAAAAAAATTTGCAAAAAAGATTTTAATTGAACAAGGTAAACTTACATTGGATACAGAAATTTTTTAAATAACAAGTAGTACTCTTTATTAAGAATTTTATTTAACTAATTCCGTTTTCATATACATTAAACGTTCAATATTTGTTAAATAATGCCCTAATTCCTGTTCTTCTGGTTTATGTAAATAGGGTATTTGTCCTAATAGAGGTGCCTCAATATGCTTCTCTAAAAGACTAATTATTTCAGCATAATGACCTAATAAAGGATTAACACGATTGGCTACCCATCCTAATAAAGGTACGCCTAGCTGTTGAATTGCTTGAACTGTCAATAAAGCATGATTAACACAACCGTCTTTAATTCCCACCACAAGCACTAAAGGCATTTTATGGGAAACAATCCAATCTGCAAAACTTTTTTCTTCTGACATCGGAGTCATTAATCCAAAGGATCCCTCTACCGCAACAGACTGATACTGGGAAGTTAAACGCATAAGATCCTGATTGATCTTCTCTAACTTAATTCTCGTTCTATCTTCTGTAAGCATCGGAAAACGATGAGTAAATGTATAGCTATTAATATCTTGATACTTTACATCCTGATTTGTTGAAGCCATCAATGTTAAAACATCAGAATTGCTGAAACTGTCATAATCTGAATCATTTTTCTCAACTTGAACTGTAGGATAAACCCCCTCCTCACCACAGCAGGCAATAGGTTTATATCCTACTATTTGAACACCCTTATTTTGTAAGGCTTGTATAATTGCTCGACAAGCAGTGGTTTTTCCCACATTTGTATCAGTCCCCGCAACAAAAAAGCTACTCATTTCGTTCTCCTTAAAAAAAGTGCGGGCGATTTTAAAAGAATTTTTGAAGAAAGAAATTGAGGTAACGCAAACTTTTGCTTTTTAGATTCAAAAATAAACAGATTATTTGATCTCACTCAAACTATTAAATAAACCATCATCCTGTTTAGGTATTTGTAAATAAAATCCCTGTTGTTTAATTTTTTCCAAAATCTCTTGATTATCTACAGAATGCAATCTTTTTGAGCCTAATAAATTAAACATCATCACGATTTCAGGTTTACCAAATTGCTCTAACAGTGCTTCGGGCAAAGAAGAAAAATCATCGCGTTTTGCTAAATATAAATAACTTCCTGGTTTCTTTTTACTTTTATAAATTGCACACAACATAAATTAATCTATTCCTTTCATTTTAATATATGTTTTTAATGCAATTTTATCTTCTATACTAAGAAATGATGCATTAATAGCATTATTCAGCAATTTTTTTGCTTCAAATTCAGTTAATTGATAATCAGACTCTAATAATTCAAATTCCTGTTTAATTTCAGTTTGTGATACGGTCATATTATCTGTATTTAGCGTCGCCATAATCCCCTTTTGTAAAAAAGTTCTAAGTGGATAATTTTTTAAATTATCAATTGCTTTTGTCTGTAAATTACTACAAGGACACATCTCTACTGCAATATGTTTTATAGCTAAATCAGACATAACTTGCTCAGATTCTACCGCTCGAATACCATGCCCAATACGACTAGCACCAAGATTAATTGCTTGTTGCACATTTTCGGCCCCAGCTGCTTCACCTGCATGAATCGTAAAAGGAATAGCAAGTTGATTAGCAAGCTGAAATTCTTGGGAAAAATTTTGGGTTGGATAACCTGCCTCTGGCCCAGCTAAATCCACCGCAACGACCCCGGCATCTTTTATAGTCAGATATTTTTTGGCTATATTAATAGTTTCTAAGTTATTTTCTAAAGAGCCAATTCCTCTTAAACAACATAAAATTAAATTTACTTTAAAAAGTGCGGTATCTTTTAGTCCTTGTTTTAAGCCAACTAATGCGGCTTCTACCACTTCTGATTGATTTAATCCCTTTTTTATATGAAGCTGTGGTGCAAAACGAATTTCAGCATAAACTACACCTTGTTTATCTAAACGTTTTACCAAGTCAAAAACTGCAGAAGAAATGGAATCTTGTGTTTGTAATAAAGAAACGGGAATTGCAAAACAATTTAAATATTGATTTAAATCACTACAATCTTTGGGCGCTGAAATTAATCTAAGAAGTGATTCAATGTCATTTACAGGTAAGTTGATGTTTTGTTTTTCCGCCCACTCAAAAATCCATTCAGGAGAAAGCGAACCATCCAAATGAAGATGGAGGTCTATCAAAGCATATTTTGATATATTTTTCATCATAATGATCCACCAAATAAAAAATTGCGCTAGATTTTATTGAGAAACAGTAAGAAGATCAACCCAGGAAAAAAACGGGCTGCAAATGCAGCCCTATCTTTTTATCGATTATTTCACTTCTTTAAATAAAATCTCACTTGGGATGACGGAACCTTGCCAGTAAAGTTCTGTAGAGACTTTCTCTGCGAGTTGTAGGAACGCTTGTGAAATTTCATTTTCAGGCACTCGCACAACTGTTGGATTGCCCGCATCTAAATCTTCACGGATACGAATGTGTAAAGGAAGTTGGGCTAATACTTTTACATTGTATTTTTCAGCCATTTTCTCTGCACCGCCTGTGCCAAAAATCGCTTCGTGATGACCGCACTCGCTACAAATGTGCATTGACATATTTTCTACAATGCCTAACACTGGCACAGATACTCGCTCAAACATTGAAATACCTTTCACCGCATCAAGCAAAGCAATATCTTGTGGAGTTGTCACAACTACTGCGCCAGTCACAGGGATTTGTTGTGATAAGGTAAGTTGAATATCACCAGTGCCCGGAGGCATATCGATAACAAGATAATCTAAACTATCCCATAAGGTTTCATTTAATAATTGGCTTAGTGCGCTACTCGCCATTGGGCCGCGCCAAATTGTTGCACTGTCTTCATTCATTAAAAAGCCAATAGAATTTGCAGATAAACCATGTGCTTTAATTGGGGTGATATGTTGATTATCTGGCGAAGTCGGGCGTTGATCCGCTGCGCCTAACATATGAGGAATAGAAGGGCCATAAATATCCGCATCTAAAATCCCAACACGTGCGCCTTGTGCCTGTAATGCTAAAGCTAGATTAACAGAAACCGATGATTTCCCTACACCGCCTTTGCCAGAACTCACCGCAATAATATTTTTCACACCTTTTACGGCTGGTTGATTATTCGCACGTTTAAGTGTGGCGATTTGATAAGTCACCGCCCATTTAATTGCTTTGCAATCTGTTGCTTTCAACAACGCATCTGAAACCGCTTGTTTTAACTGTTCTGCACCAGAATTCCATGCAAAAGGTAATTTCAATTCAATGCGTAAAGTATCGCCACCCTTTTCCACTTTTTTCAAAGTATTAAGCGCAATCAGGTCCTTTTGCAGAGTTGGATGCTGAAATTGTTGGATAATCTGCTGAACTTGATTTTGCTGCTCGGCAGTCAAATTATCAGAAAAGTAGGTTGCCATAATAACTTCCTGTTTAGTAGAGTAAATTTGTCGGGCATATTTAATCACGGAAAGTGCGGTATGTTAAGTTAAAGTTTTTCAAACTAGAAAAAAAGCCCTGTATCAGGTAAGATGTCCACAATTTTTATATGCTAAAAAAGAGAATAATAAATGACAACTCAACCCCGTAAAATTTTAGTCACTTGCGCCTTGCCTTATGCCAATGGGGCAATTCATTTAGGCCATATGTTAGAACATATCCAAGCGGATATTTGGGTGCGTTTTCAACGTATGCGTGGCAATAAAATCCATTTTGTCTGTGCGGACGATGCGCACGGTACGCCGATTATGTTGAATGCTGATAAACTTGGCATTACACCTGAAGAATTAATTGCCAAAGCAAAAGCCGATCACGTGCGTGATTTTGCAGGTTTCAATATTAGTTTTGATAACTACCATTCCACTCATAGCGAAGAAAACAAACAGCTCACTGCAGAAATTTACAATAAACTCAAAGCCAATGGCTTTATTAAGAGTAAAGTCATTTCTCAGTTATTCGACCCTGAAAAAAATATGTTCTTGCCTGATCGTTTTGTGAAAGGCACTTGCCCGAAATGTAAAGCAGAAGATCAATATGGCGATAACTGCGAAGTTTGTGCTTCTACTTATAGTCCAATGGATTTAATTAATCCTCGTTCAGCTGTTTCTGGCGCAACGCCTGTGGTAAAAGAATCTGAACACTTTTTCTTTGACTTACCTGCATTTGAAGGGATGTTAAAAGAATGGACACGTTCTGGCTCACTTCAATCTGAAATTGCGAACAAAATGCAAGAATGGTTTGAGAGTGGTTTACAACAATGGGATATTTCACGCGATGCACCTTATTTCGGTTTTGAAATTCCTGGCGCAAAAGATAAATTCTTCTATGTTTGGTTAGATGCGCCAATCGGCTATATGGCTTCATTCAAAAATCTATGCAATCGTGAAGGCATTGATTTCAATGAATTTTGGGCGGAAGGCAGCGATGCGGAACTTTATCATTTCATCGGTAAAGACATCGTTTATTTCCACAGTCTATTCTGGCCTGCCATGCTTGAAGGCAGCGGCTATCGTAAACCGACGAATGTGTTCACTCACGGCTATGTCACGGTGGATGGGGCGAAGATGTCAAAATCTCGCGGGACTTTCATTCAAGCCAGCACTTATTTGAATCATATCGATCCTGAATGTTTGCGTTATTACTATGCAGCAAAATTAAATGATCGCATTGAAGATTTAGACTTTAACCTTGAAGATTTCGTACAACGTGTAAATACGGATATTGTAAATAAATTAGTGAATTTAGCTTCACGCAATGCGGGCTTTATTGCGAAACGCTTTGAAGGCAAACTTGCAAATAAACTGGAAGATGAAACATTATTTGCAGAATTTACCGCTCAAGCCGAGCAAATCGCCGCTTATTACGAAAGCCGTGAATACAATAAAGCCATTCGTGAGATTATGGCATTAACGGATAAAGCCAATAAATACATTGATGAAAAAGCCCCTTGGGTGATTGCAAAAGAAGAAGGCAAAGAGGCAGAATTACAAGCAGTATGTTCAATGGGAATTGAGCTTTTCCGCGTGTTGATGTCCTACTTAAAACCTGTTCTTCCAAAATTGGCAGAACGTGCAGAAGCCTTCTTACAAACTGAATTACGTTGGGATAATATTCATCAGCCATTACTTGGCCATACTCTTGCACCGTTCAAAGCCTTATTCTCTCGTTTAGAGAAAAAACAAATTGATGCCGTTGTGGAAGAAACTAAAGCCTTATTTGCTGCAGCCAATAAAGCCGCAGAAAAAACCGAAGCAAAACCAACCGCACTTTCTGCCGTTGAACCTATTGCTGAAACCATCACCATTGATGATTTCGCTAAACTTGATATGCGTGTAGCAAAAGTATTGAAATGCGAAGCAGTACCAGAATCTAATAAACTTTTACGTTTTGAATTAGATCTTGGCGATCATACTCGTCAAGTCTTCTCTGGAATTAAAGCAGCTTACAATAAGCCTGAAGAATTAGAAGGTCGCTTTGTGATTATGGTGGCAAACCTTGCACCACGTAAAATGAAATTTGGCGTGTCTGAAGGAATGATTCTATCCGCAGGAACAGGCGGTAGTGATTTATTCTTGTTATCTGCCGATAGTGGTGTCACTGCAGGCATGCAAGTAAAATAATCAATTCAATCTAAATGAGGGCAACATTACGTTGCCCTTTTATTTTCTAGTTGAAAATAGGTGACTTATAACCTACTATAACACTCAACTATTTATCTGTTTGGAGAATATTATGAAAAACGAATTAATTTGCTATAAACAAATGCCAGTGTGGACAAAAGACAAATTGCCACAAATGTTCCAAGAAAAGCACAACACAAAAGTCGGTACTTGGGGGAAATTAACCGTATTAAAAGGTAAGCTTAAATTTTATGAGCTAACCGAAAATGGTGATGTTGTTGCCGAGCATATTTTTACCCCAGAAAGTGACATTCCTTTTGTTGAACCTCAAGCATGGCATCGTGTTGAAGCGCTTTCTGATGACCTAGAATGTACCCTAGGTTTCTATTGCAAAAAAGAAGATTATTTCAGTAAAAAATACAATATGACTACCACTCACGGCGATGTGGTGGATGCAGCAAAAATCATCTCGCCTTGTAAAGTATTAGATTTAGGTTGCGGACAAGGGCGTAATTCACTTTATTTAAGTTTATTAGGCTATGATGTGACTTCTTGGGATCACAACGAAAACAGCATTGCCTTTTTAAATGAAACCAAAGAGAAAGAAAACCTTAATATTTCTACCGCACTTTACGACATTAACTCTGCCAACATTCAAGAAAACTATGATTTTATTGTTTCAACGGTGGTGTTTATGTTCTTAAATCGTGAACGTGTGCCGTCAATCATTAAAAATATGCAAGAACATACCAATGTTGGCGGGTATAACTTAATCGTTGCGGCTATGTCCACAGATGATGTGCCTTGCCCGCTTCCATTCTCCTTCACCTTCGCTGAAAACGAATTAAAAGAATATTACAAGGATTGGGAATTCTTAGAATATAACGAAAATATGGGCGAATTACACAAAACCGATGAAAATGGCAATCGCATTAAAATGAAATTTGCCACAATGTTAGCGAGAAAGAAATAATCACTCATTTATAAAAAAATGACCGCCTTTATGAAAAAAGAGCGGCCATTATTTTATTTACGTTCTATTATTCTTCAATAGAACGTAATAATTCATTGATGCCAACTTTACCTAAAGTTTTTGCATCTACTTTTTTCACGATCACTGCGCAGTATAAACTATATTTTCCACATTTTGATGGAAGGCTACCAGATACCACCACAGAACCCGCTGGTACACGGCCGTAGTGAATTTCACCGGTTTCACGATCATAAATTTTGGTTGATTGACCGATAAATACGCCCATTGAAATAACACAGCCATCTTCTACGATAACCCCTTCCACCACTTCTGAACGTGCACCAATAAAGCAGTTATCGCCGATAATGGTGGGGTTAGCTTGTAATGGCTCCAATACGCCGCCGATGCCTACGCCACCAGATAAGTGAACGTTTTTACCGATTTGTGCACATGAACCAACCGTTGCCCAGGTATCTACCATGGTGCCTTCGCCAACGTAAGCACCAATATTTACATAGGATGGCATTAATACGCAATTTTTAGAAATGTATGCACCTTTACGCACCGTTGCAGAAGGCACAACACGGAAACCTTCTTCAGCAAAACGTTCTTCGGTGTAATCCGCAAATTTTAATGCTACTTTGTCGTAATATTTTGTTTCTGCTCCGTCAATGATTTGGTTGTCATTTATACGGAATGAAAGTAAAACCGCTTTTTTTAACCATTGATGTGTTACCCATTCACCATCAATTTTTTCTGCAACACGGTATTTACCTGAATCTAATCCTTCGATCACTTCCTCAATTGCCGCGCGCGTTTCCGCATCAACGGTTTTTGGGGTAATTTCTGCACGTTTCTCAAATGCAGCTTCAATAATTTGTTGTAAATTTGACATGATAATTCCTATTAGTTAATGAATAAAACGTTGTTATTTTTACCATACTTTTGCGTCTCAAGCAAAAACCTAAAAAAATACCGCCCTTTGTTTTCTAACAAAGCGCGGTAATTCATAAAATAAACACAATTAAAAAATTGATAGTGCTAGCCCTACAACAACAGTCATACTAAAAACAACCATTATCATGGCGTAACCAAAATCACTCATCTTTTTCTCCTAAATAAAAAATTTACGTACATTCTAGCAATATTTATTAGAAAAAATCATCTCTTTTACAAAAAAATTATAATAAAAGTAACGAAATATTCTATAAACCTTTATAATAGGAAAAATTTTCTAGGGGTCAATGTATGGCAACAATTAAAGATGTCGCAAAAATGGCTGGCGTATCTACCACGACAGTATCACATGTAATAAATAAAACGCGTTTTGTTGCAAAAGAAACAGAAGAATCTGTATTACTTGCAATTAAACAACTGAATTATTCACCAAGCGCTGTTGCAAGAAGTTTAAAAGTGAATACAACCAAATCGATCGGCATGATTGTCACCACTAGTGAAGCCCCCTACTTTGCTGAGATCATTCATTCCGTCGAAGAACATTGTTATCGTCAAGGTTATTCCCTTTTCTTATGTAATACACAAAATGATTCTGAAAAAGTAAAAAACCATCTAGAAATGCTAACAAAAAAACGGGTAGATGGTTTGCTGGTGATGTGTTCTGAATATACGCAAGACTCATTGGATTTGCTTTCGTCATTTTCCAGTATTCCAATGGTTGTGATGGATTGGGGCCCAAATGCCAATACAGATATTATTTATGATCATAGTTTTGATGGCGGTTATTTAGCAACCAAACACCTCATTGATTGCGGTCATAAAAAAATCGGTATTATCTGCGGTGAACTCAATAAAACTACTGCAAGAACTCGTTATGAAGGCTTTGTAAAAGCAATGGAAGAAGCTAAATTGACAATCAATCCATCTTGGGTACTGGAAGGTGCATTTGAGCCTGAAGATGGTTATGAATGTATGAATCGTTTGCTAGCTCAAGAGGAATTACCAACAGCTCTATTCTGTTGTAACGATGTCATGGCACTTGGTGCAATTTCTGCACTGACAGAAAAAGGGTTACGCGTGCCTGATGATATGTCTATTATCGGCTATGATGATATTCATGCTTCGCGTTTTTATGCGCCACCATTAACCACTATTCACCAATCTAAGCTACGATTAGGCAGACAGGCGGTAAATATTTTATTAGAACGAATCAGTCAAAAAGATCAAGGCGTTCAGCAATATAGCCGTATTGACATTGGCCCCGAACTTATTATTAGAAAATCCGTTAAATCAATTTAATAAAACTTATTAAAAATAAACCGCACTTTTTAAACAATCCATAAAAAGTGCGGTTCTTTTTTATCTATTTTTTAGCTTTTCTTGATTATCTTCAAGGTTTCCTTGAATAGCATTTGCCCTATCTTCTGTTTTTAGCTATATCTATCGACAACTTACGAATTTTTATTTTTACTTTTAGGAGTTCCTATGACACAAGAGTACCGCACTTTACGCAATAACATTAGTATGTTAGGGCGTTTTCTCGGAGAAACCATCAACGATGCCCAAGGTGCCGATATTCTCGAATTAATCGAAAATATTCGTAAACTTTCTCGTAATTCTCGTGCTGGCGATGATAAAGCAAGACAAGAATTGCTCGACACGCTCGGTAGTATTTCTAATGACAATATTATTCCCGTCGCGCGTGCTTTCAGCCAATTTTTAAACCTCACTAACATAGCTGAACAATATCAAACAATTTCGCGTGAACATTCTCTTGCACAAAGTTCTTCTCAATCCTTAAGCGAACTTTTCAAACACTTAAAAGAACAAAATGCCTCAGTGGAAGATGTGCATAAAACAGTCGAAAAATTATTAATTGAGCTGGTTCTGACCGCACATCCAACAGAAACAACACGTCGTTCACTCATTCATAAACACATTGAAATCAATAAATGTTTAAGCAAGCTAGAACATCATGATTTAACTGAAAAAGAACGCAATATTATCGAGCGTCTCTTACTTCGCTTAATCGCTGAAGCATGGCATACTAACGAAATTCGTACTGTTCGCCCAACGCCATTTGATGAGGCTAAATGGGGCTTTGCGATGTTGGAAAACAGTTTGTGGCAAGCAGTGCCAGAGTTTTTACGCCAACTAAACGAAACCGCCCGTGAATTTTTAGGTTACGATTTGCCAGTAGGATTAAAACCCGTTCGCATTTCCTCTTGGATGGGCGGCGACCGTGATGGAAATCCATTTGTCACCGCACAAATCACCAAAAAAGTACTTTATTTTGCCCGTTGGAAAGCGGCGGATTTATTCTTACAAGACATCAGCAAATTAGCCGATGAACTTTCAATGGTGAAATGTAGCGATGAATTTCGTGCTAAATACGGTGATCATTTAGAACCTTATCGCTTTGTGGTGAAAAATTTACGCAATCAACTTACGGCAACATTAGCTTATTTTGATGATCACCTATCAGATCGCACACCGCGCGTATCCGAAAGCGAGATTATTTTAGAAGATAATCAACTTTGGGAGCCGCTTTACGATTGTTATCAATCTTTAATTCAATGTGGCATGCGCATTATTGCAAATGGTTCATTGTTGAATATTTTGCACCGTATTAGTTGTTTTGGCGTGACACTTTCTCAAATGGATATTCGCCAAGAAAGCACACGTCACACCGATGCGATTGCTGAAATCACGCGCTATATTGGTTTAGGCGATTACTCTCAATGGACAGAAGACGATAAACAGGCTTTCTTAATTCGTGAATTAAGCTCACGCCGTCCATTAATTCCGCAAAACTGGACGCCATCACCAGAAACCAAAGAAATTTTAGATACTTGCAAAGTCATTGCTCAACAAAAGCAAGGCGTCATAGCTTGTTATGTTATTTCGATGGCACGTAGTGCATCTGATGTTTTAGCCGTTCATTTACTCTTAAAAGAAGCAGGCGTGCCATATCACATTCCTGTTGTACCGCTATTCGAAACCTTAGACGATTTAGATGCAGCCGAAAAAGTGATGACTCAACTTTTCAATGTGGGTTGGTATCGTGGCGTGATCAATAATCGTCAAATGGTGATGATTGGCTATTCAGATTCGGCAAAAGATGCGGGCATGATGGCAGCCTCTTGGGCGCAATATCGTGCACAAGAAGCCTTAGTAAATTTAACAGAAAAACTTGGCATTGAACTCACCTTATTCCACGGACGTGGTGGCACGATTGGTCGTGGCGGTGCGCCAGCACATGCGGCATTACTTTCTCAACCACCTCGTTCACTAAAAAATGGTTTACGTGTAACAGAGCAAGGCGAAATGATTCGCTTCAAACTGGGTTTACCCGCTGTGGCGGTAGAAACCTTTGATCTCTACGCCAGCGCTATTTTAGAAGCAAATCTTTTACCGCCACCAGAACCGAAACCAGAATGGCGCACTATAATGAACGAGCTTTCCACCATCTCTTGCAACATTTATCGTGGCGTGGTTCGTGGTGATAAGGATTTCGTGCCTTATTTCCGCAGTGCGACGCCAGAACAGGAACTCTCCAAATTACCGCTTGGCTCTCGCCCTGCAAAACGTAATCCAAATGGCGGCGTGGAAAGTTTACGCGCGATTCCTTGGATTTTTGCGTGGATGCAAAATCGATTAATGCTGCCTGCTTGGTTAGGTGCTGGTGCCTCTATCCGTCAGATTATTGAACAAGGCAAAGGCGATGTCATTCATGAAATGTGTGAAAACTGGCCGTTCTTTTCAACTCGAATTGGTATGTTGGAAATGGTATTTAGTAAATCGGATGCTTGGCTTTCTCAACAATATGATCAACGATTAGTGAAAAAAGAACTTTGGTACTTAGGCGAAAATTTACGTAAGCAACTTGAAGATGATATTCAAACTGTACTTTCACTTTCTCACCAAAGTGAATTGATGTCTGATTTACCTTGGATTGCAGATTCAATCGCATTGCGTAATATCTACACGGATCCGCTCAATCTACTGCAAGTGGAATTGCTTCACCGTTTCCGTGAAAATCCAGAGCAAGTAAATCCCGATGTAGAACAAGCATTGATGATTACCATCACAGGTATCGCGGCTGGAATGCGCAATACGGGCTAGCAAGATGAAAAAAGTGCGGAAAATTTTCCGCACTTTTTTATTCAAATCGATCACTTAATAAAAATTGTAAAACCGCATCCATTCTCAAATGAGGAATCGTTTCGCCTTGTTCTAAAGGCTGAGGTTCAAAACTATCGAAATCAAAGTGCGGTTGTTTTTGCCAAAATTCTGCTCTTGGTAATTTGCTCGGTACAGTGCCTGGATAAAGCGTAATAGGTTGTTTATCAATAGAACGAATCCCTTGAATTGCTTTAATTTCTTTTCCTTGCTGATTCACAATCACTTGCTTTGTGGTACGAACAGCAGCAATAGCGGTATATTCCGTATCGATTCCTTCAAATTCCACATGGCGACCACCCTCTTGCACAATTTGGCGCATTAAACTCACTAAATTAGGAATTTGATCACGAGTAATATGATCCGCCTTCGTCGCAACAAACATTAATCGATCAATTCGCGGAGAAAACAAACGATGAAGAAAATTTCTGCTGCCATAATGGAAATTATTAAATAACTGGTTTAACCCCATTTGCATATCTAAAAAGGCTTGCTGACTGTGATTTAAAGGCGTTAAACAATCCGCCAAAATAACTTGACGATCAAAAGTAGAAAAATAATTTTCGTAAAAACCTTTCACAATTTTATTGCGATAATAATCATAACGTTTTGTCAGTACGATAAAATAGCTATTCGATTTGGCTGTTTTTTTCAAGATTTTCCACTGTTCTTCCGAAAGATGAATTAATGGAAAAAATTGTAATGCGGGCGCCCCCTCTAAATCACTCGGCAATACAAATCGTCCTGGCTGAATAAATTGCATGCCTTGCGACTTACATTGGTGTAAATAATCCGTATAACTTTTCGCTATCTTAGCTAAAACATCTTCATTTGCGACCGCACTTAAATCCAAATCCTGTAACATGGGAAGCCAATTCTGTGCCAATTCTTCACGAACGCCAGTGGTAACCTTAATTTGCTCTTGTGACCATTGTTGAAAATCTAGATTTAACAGCGGCAAATCTAGCAGCCATTCCCCCGGATAATCAAAAATATCTAAATAAAGCGTGCCGCGTTCTTTCAAATGGCGTAGCAATCCAGATTGACGTTGAAAACGAATTGCTAGACGTGTTTCACTCACGCCACGAGTAGATTGAAACCACTGAGGCGGATTTTGTGACAAATCATTTAAATTACTTTCATAATCAAAACGTGGCACGCTGAGATCTTGTTGAGATACTCGTTTCACCGCCAAGATCGCACCATTTCTAGCTGCTTCAAACAAGGGCAAATGCTGTGATGAATTTTGATTAATGGAGAGAAGTTGATTGATTAAACTTGTAATAAACGCTGTTTTTCCACTCCGACTTAACCCTGTTACCGCCAAACGTAAAGTGCGGTCAAAACCACGATTAATAAATTGATTGATTTCGTTTTGAACCCTATTAAACATTCAATATCCTAGCCATTTTTACTAATATGCCTTACAATTTGGCACATAATTTATCACAATGCATTTGTTATGTTACGCAAAAATCTTACGTTTTTCTGCTTTCTATTTGGTATTGGCTTGAACTCCGAACCTCAAGCGGCTCCACGCGTACCAGAACACCTAACAGAAAACGGACTAACTTATTGTACTAATGCCTCGGGATTTTCTTTTAATCCTCAAACTGCCGATGCAGGCACGAGTATGAATGTGGTAACAGAGCAAATTTATAACAAACTTTTTGAAATAAAAAACCATAGCGCAAATGTTACGCCTGTGCTTGCTCAGTCTTATACTATTTCACCTGATGGAAAAGAAATATTAATCAATTTGCGTCGTGGTGTTAAATTTCACCAAACGCCATGGTTTACCCCAACACGCGATTTTAATGCAGAAGATGTAGTATTTTCTATTAATCGGGTACTTGGCCATACAACTTATTTGCCACAATTAAGCGAAAACCTTATTACGTATAAAAATCCACAGTATCGTGTATTTCATGAACAAGCTAAGAAGGTACATTTCCCATATTTTGAAAGTATAAAGCTAAACGAAAAAATTAAATCCGTTACCGCTCTTTCACCTTACCAAGTCAAAATTGAGTTATTTACACAAGACTCATCTATTTTGTCACATCTTGCTAGTCAATATGCAATTATTTTCTCACAAGAATATGCGTATCAACTCAGTGCCGATGATAATCTTGCCCAATTAGATACCCACCCTGTTGGTACGGGGCCCTATCAAGTGAAAGACTATGTATATAACCAACATGTCCGCTTAGTGCGTAATGAAAATTACTGGAAAAAAGAAGCGAAAATCAAAAATATTGTTGTTGATCTTTCTACTGACCGAAATGGTCGTTTAGTTAAATTTTTTAACAACGAATGCCAAATTGCTTCTTATCCTGATGTTAGCCAAATTGGTTTATTAAAAAGCGATGACAAACACTATTATATGCAATCTACTGATGGAATGAACTTGGCATATTTAGCATTTAATTTTGATAAGCCGATCATGCAGGATCGTACTATTCGGGAAGCTATCTCGCAAAGTTTAAATCGGGCGCGTATTATTCACAATATTTATCATAATACAGCAACTGTTGCGAATAATATTATTCCTGAGGTTTCTTGGGCATCAAATGTGAATAGCCCAGAATTTGAGTTTGATTATAATCCCAAAATTGCTCAAAAAGTCTTAAAAAATAAACATCTTTCACTTAATTTATGGGTCATTAATGAAGAACAAGTATATAACCCCGCACCGTTTAAAATGGCTGAAATGATAAAATGGGATTTAGCACAAACCGGAGTTGAAATTAACGTTCGAGCAGTGACACGTACTTTTTTAAGTGAACAACTTCGTAATAAAACAGAAAATTATGATTTAATTCTTACAGGATGGTTAGCAGGGAATCTTGATCCTGATGGTTTTATGCGACCAATTTTAAGTTGTAATACACAAAATGAAGTAACTAACTTATCTAATTGGTGTAATCAGGATTTTAATCATTTAATGGATAGTGCTATTGCAACAACACACTTAGCAGAACGTGTTCGTTTTTATAACGATGCTCAAAATCTCGTATTACATGAATTACCCATTATTCCCATTGCGAATGTAAAACGCATCTTAGTTGCCAATACTCGTGTAAAAGGTGTTGAAATGACTCCTTTTGGTAGCCTAAATTTTTCGACTTTACATTTAAGTAAGGAGAAACCTTAATGTTGTGGTCTGCTATTCGTCATATTATCTGGGTAATCATATTATTATTAGTATTATCCTTAATCAGTTTTATGATCTTATTGCGTGATCCACTCAATGCTGATCTTGTCACACAAAATATCTATAACGCTTATTACGTCTATTTAAAAACATTGTTACAGGGTGATTTTGGCATCACTTATAACGGAGGAAAATCCTTAATTGATTTAATTTTGACTGTATTACCTCCTACTCTAGAGCTTTGCTTTACTGCACTTTTATTAGCTTTTATCTTTGGCTTACCTCTCGGTATCATCAGAGCAGTCAGTTCTCAACAAATTTTTGCTAAAAGTTTACAAAGTTTATCCTATTTAGGTTTATCCATTCCTATATTTTGGCTTGCACCTCTTTTACTTTATACCGCCTCCATCAATCATTGGGAGATTGCCGCTATAGGACAATATAATTTACTCTATGAAATCATACCGATTACAGGCTTTCCAGTTATTGATGTTTGGTTCGTTAATGAGCCATATCGCACTAAGATTATACAAAACGTCTTACAACATCTAGCATTGCCTACGCTTGTTTTATGTATTTTGCCTACAATGGAAATTATTCGTCTTATTCAACAACGGGCTGAATACATTCTTTGTCAAAACTTTGCTAAAGTAGCAACAACACGAGGTTGGTCAAAATGGAAAATTTTACATCAATATGTTTTTCGTAATACCCTTCCATTATTGATACCCCAAGTGCCACGTGTATTTACACTTGTGCTAACGCAATGTATGTTAGTCGAAACAGCACTTGGTTGGCCTGGTATTGGTCGTTGGCTTATTAATGCTGTAGCTGAACAAGACTATAACAGTATTGCAGCAGGCGTTATAGTTATTGGTATATGTATTATTTTAATTGATACCTTAATTAAAAGTATCACTTTTATACTCGATCCATTTAAAAAGAAAGGTTGGTATGCAAGATAAAGAACCTGAAGAATTTCGAGAAAATACCTCAATATTCCAAATTTGGCTACTATTTCGCAAAAATACCATTGCGTTGTTCAGCTTTTATTTATTAGCGTTGTTAACTCTGACCGCACTTTTCAGCAGTTGGATAGCGCCTTATTCTGATAACACACAGTTTGTTGGGCAAGAATTAATGCCACCATCTTGGGTTGATAAAGGACAAATAGCTTTTTTCTTTGGCACAGATGATCTAGGACGAGATATTTTAAGTCGCTTAATTATGGGTACTCGCTATACCCTGGGCTCTTCCTTATTAGTACTCATTGCCACCGCACTCATTGGAGGGGCCCTTGGCATTATTGCTGGTATGTTAAAAGGGATAAAGGCACGTTTTGTGGGACATATTTTCGATGCTTTTTTATCTTTACCTATTTTACTTATTGCAATCATCATTTCCACATTAATGGAGCCTAGTTTATGGAATGCTATGTTTGCAACGCTATTCGCAATTTTACCTTATTTTATCCATGCTATTTATCGCGCAATTCAAGAAGAATTAAAAAAAGATTATGTCATCATGCTCAAACTTGAGGGGATTTCTAACTGGACATTATTAAAAACCACCATTTTGCCTAATATCACAGTTGTGTATATTCAAGAAATCTCACGGGCTTTTATTGTTGCAGTACTAGATATCAGCGCACTAAGTTTTATATCTCTTGGCGCTCAACGTCCTACACCAGAATGGGGAGCGATGATCAAAGATTCACTTGAGCTACTCTATCTTGCGCCATGGACAGTACTTTTACCTGGTTTTGCTATTATTTTCACCATTTTACTCAGTATTATTTTTAGTAACGGCTTAATTAAAGCCATTAATCAATATTATGAATAACTTATGGCACTATTAGATATTCGCAACTTAAATATTGAAATAAAAACACCAAACGGTCGCATTAAAATTGTGGACGGTATTAATTTATCACTCAATGAAGGAGAAATCGGTGGACTTGTGGGTGAATCAGGTTCTGGTAAAAGTTTAATCGCCAAAGTTATTTGTAATGCGGTCAAAGAAAACTGGATTATCACCGCAGATCGTTTCCGATTTGACGATGTAGAATTACTAAAGCTTAATCCAAATCAACGTCGTAAACTTGTCGGTAAAGAAATATCTATGATTTTCCAAGATCCTCTTTCTTGCCTTGAACCAAGTCGAAAAGTCGGTAAGCAGATTATCCAAAATATTCCTAATTGGACATTTAAGGGAAAATGGTGGCAATGGTTCGGATGGAAAAAACGCCGTGCTATTGAATTATTACACCGTGTTGGTATTAAAGATCACCATGATATTATGTCCAGCTATCCAAGCGAACTTACTGAAGGTGAAGGTCAGAAAGTAATGATTGCTATTGCCGTAGCAAACCAACCTCGTCTACTCATTGCAGATGAACCTACGAATACGCTAGAATCTACGACTGCACTACAAGTTTTTCGATTACTTTCTAGTATGAACAAAAACCAAGGTACGACTATTTTACTTGCAAGTAACGATATTAAAAGCATCAGTGAATGGTGTGATCACATTTCTGTTCTTTATTGTGGACAAAATGCTGAATCTGCCCCAACAGAAATATTATTAGCGTCGCCACACCACCCCTACACTCAATCATTAATCAATGCGATCCCGGATTTTACTCAGCCTTTAGGATTTAAAACTAAATTAGGTACATTAGAAGGAACAGTACCAATTCTAGAACAAATGCCTATAGGTTGTCGCCTTGGACCACGTTGTCCTTTCGCACAAAAGAAATGTATTGAAAAGCCTAACAAGACCAAAATTAAGCAACATGAATTTTCTTGCCATTACCCCGTTAATCTTCGCGAGAAAAATTTTAAAGAAAAAACCACTACTACACCATTAACGCTCCATCGTAAAGGAAATGAATAATGCCGTTATTAAAAGTAGAAGATTTAACTAAAACCTTCAAAGCTCGAAAACGCTTATTTGGTACCAGCTATTTTAATGCAGTAGAAAATATAAGTTTTTCTCTTGAACGCCACCAAACAATCGCTATTATTGGGAAAAATGGCTCGGGAAAATCCACATTGGTCAAAATGATCGCAGGTATAATTTCACCCTCTTCAGGTCGTATTATATTTAATCATCATGAATTACAACATGATGATATCCAATACCGAGCCCAGCATATTCGCATGGTCTTCCAAGATGCTAATTCAGCTTTCAATCCACGATTAAATATTGGTGAGATACTTGATACCCCTTTACGTCTGGCTACTAATTGGGATGAGTCGCACCGTAATCAAAAAATCTTTGATACACTTTTACTTGTTGGACTTTATCCTGATTACACCAATTTAAAAATCAAAAACCTTTCTGTAAGCCAGAAACAACGAATTGCATTAGCTCGAGCTCTTATTCTATCACCTGAAATTATCATTATTGATGATGCACTGGGTAATCTTGATGCTTCCGTACGCATACAACTACTCAACTTAACATTAGATTTACAACAACGGCTTGGTATTTCCTATATTTATGTTGGACAAGATCTTGGCATGATTAAACATATTACCGACCAAGTTATTGTGATGGATGAGGGAAAAATGATTGAATATGGGCCACCAAGAACATTATTTAGCGCACCACAAACTGAAATTACTCGTCGTTTAGTTGAAAGTCATTTTGGAAAAATTCTTGATGAGAATGCTTGGATAAATAATTAGAAAAATTGAGTTGGTCGATAAGCCGAGTTCTGTCGTGGACAATCATTCCTCTAGGCGACAAATTACTCTGCCGCTCAAGCAACCTACCCGAATCCTGAGCGGGCCACTCATTGGATTCCTATTTGGTCTTGCTACGAGTGGAGTTTACCCTGCTGCCAACCGTTACCGGAGGCACGGTGCGCTCTTACCGCACCCTTTCACCCTTACCGTTTACACGGCGGTCTGCTCTCTGTTGCACTGGTCGTCGGCTCACGCCGCCCGGACGTTATCCGGCACTCTGCCCTGTGTAGCTCGGACTTTCCTCTCGTTTACTTGTCCCACTAGGTCGTATAAATACGGTTAAGGGCTTCAATAAACCAGCGATTGTCTAACCAACTCGGCGCGTAGTATAGGGGTAATCATTAGTGAGGTCAATAAAATCCCCAATTTTTAGATATTACGCGTCAATCTTATAAACAATAATGCCTAGCTTGCATCGAATTTTTCATTCGTATTTTTTTATGATTCCGCTAAAATAACGCCAATTTCAACCGCTCTTTTAGGAAGAAGAATGAACTATCTAAAAATCGCCCAGGATTCCCTTTCAGTGGAAAGTAACGCACTTTTACAACTCAGCCAACGTTTAGGTGAAGATTTTAATCAAGTTGTCGATTTAATCCTTGCTTGCGAAGGACGATTAGTCATCGGCGGGATAGGCAAATCCGGTTTAATCGGCAAAAAAATGGTAGCGACATTTGCCTCTACGGGCACCCCAAGTTTCTTTTTACATCCAACGGAAGCCTTCCACGGCGATTTAGGTATGTTGAAACCAATTGATATCGTGATGTTAATTTCCTATAGCGGTGAAACCGATGATGTCAATAAACTAATTCCAAGTTTAAAAAATTTCGGTAATAAAATTATTGCCGTGACGAGTAATAAAAATTCCACACTCGCACGCCATGCAGATTACGTTTTAGATATTACTGTTGAGCGAGAAGTGTGTCCAAATAATCTCGCGCCAACAACGTCGGCACTTGTAACGCTTGCGCTTGGCGATGCACTCGCTGTGTCGCTCATTACGGCACGCAATTTCCAACCCGCTGACTTTGCCAAATTCCATCCAGGTGGTAGTCTTGGTCGCCGTTTACTCTGTAAAGTAAAAGATCAAATGCAAACTCGTTTACCAATTATCAAACCGGAAACCAATTTCACTGATTGCTTAACTATAATGAATGAAGGCAGAATGGGCGTTGCATTAGTCATGGAGAATAATCAATTAAAAGGCATTATTACGGATGGCGATATTCGTCGAGCATTAACAACAAACGGCGCTGATACCTTAAATAAAACTGCACAAGATTTTATGACAAACTCACCTAAGACAATTCACCAAGATGAATTCCTAGCAAAAGCAGAAGACTTTATGAAAGCGAAAAAAATTCACTCGCTAGTCGTTATTAATGATGAAAATCACGTAGTGGGTTTAGTCGAATTTTCAAGCTAAGGAATCCCAATGCAACAAAAATTAGAAAACATTAAATTTGTCATTACCGATGTAGACGGCGTGCTCACCGATGGACAACTTCATTATGATGCCAATGGTGAAGCGATTAAAAGTTTTCATGTGCGAGATGGTTTAGGCATAAAAATGCTGATGGATGCAGGTATTCAAGTAGCAGTGCTTTCTGGTCGAGACTCCCCTATTTTACGTCGTCGTATTGCCGATCTTGGTATTAAATTATTCTTTCTTGGCAAACTTGAAAAAGAAACGGCTTGTTTTGATCTTATGAAACAAGCAGGCGTCACTGCCGAGCAAACCGCTTATATTGGTGATGATAGCGTAGATCTACCCGCCTTTGCAGTGTGTGGAACTTCTTTTGCTGTGGCTGATGCCCCTATTTATGTGAAGAATGCTGTTGATCATGTACTTTCCACTAATGGAGGAAAAGGCGCATTCCGTGAAATGTCCGATATGATTTTACTGGCACAGGGAAAATCTTCTGTGTTTGATAGTGCCCAAGGTTTCCTAAAATCAGTGAAAAACATGGGACAATAAAATACCTAAAAATAAACCGCACTTAGCAATCCCAAGTGCGGTTATTTTTAGATGTATTTTTATAATGCTTTTAAGATATCTTCAACACGATCTTTTGCATCACCAAAGAGCATTTGCGTATTCTCTTTGAAGAATAATGGGTTTTGTACGCCAGCGTAACCCACTGCCATTGAACGTTTGAAAACAATCACATTTTGTGCTTTCCATACTTCCAATACAGGCATTCCCGCGATTGGGCTATTTGGATCTTCCATCGCAGCTGGGTTTACCGTATCGTTCGCACCGATAACCAATACCACATCAGTATCAGCAAAATCGTCGTTGATTTCATCCATTTCAAGTACCACATCGTAAGGTACTTTCGCTTCGGCTAAAAGCACGTTCATGTGGCCAGGTAAACGTCCTGCAACAGGGTGAATACCAAAACGAACGTTCACACCACGTTCACGCAATTTTGCCGTAATATCAGCGACTGGATATTGTGCTTGTGCCACAGCCATACCATATCCCGGCGTGATAATCACAGAACTTGCATTTTTCAACAATTCGGCCACTTCTTCTGCCGTAGTTTCACGGTGTTCGCCTTGTTCTTCGCTTGAAGAAACTTGAACATCGTTACCAAAACCACCCGCAATTACGCTCACAAATGAACGGTTCATTGCTTTACACATAATGTAAGAAAGAATTGCACCAGAAGAACCAACAAGCGCACCTGTTACGATGAGTAAGTCATTATTCAACATAAAACCCGCTGCAGCTGCTGCCCAGCCTGAATAGGAGTTAAGCATTGATACCACAACTGGCATATCAGCCCCACCGATTGATGCCACTAAGTGCCATCCAAATGCAAGCGCAATCGCTGTCATTAATAACACAGGGAAAATGCTTTCTGGGTTATTTAAGAATGCAACCATCAATAATGCAGATACCACAAGTGCAGCTAAATTTAATTTATGGCGATGTGGCAACATTAATGCTTTTGAATTAATTTTTCCGCTTAATTTACCAAATGCGACAACAGAACCAGTGAAAGTTACTGCACCGATAAAGATACCTAAAAATACTTCGACATTATGAATATTTGTTAATACTGCTTGCTCTGCTACAAATGCGGCTTGTGCTGCTACATCTAATCCTTCTGGTATTAATGCCTCATGGTGTAAACCATAGCTATTAAAACCCACAAGCACAGCTGCTAAACCGACGAAACTGTGAAGAATCGCCACAAGTTCTGGCATTTCAGTCATTTCTACCTTTAATGCACGTTGAACACCGATTGCACCACCGATGATCATTGCAATAATGATCCAAAATGTTCCTTCAGAATGAGGTCCAAAAATTGTTGCGATAAGGGCAATGGTCATACCAACAATACCGAACCAACAACCCGCTTTAGCAGTTTCATGTTTAGAAAGTCCTGCCAAGCTCATAATGAAAAGTAATGCTGCTAAAATATACGCAGCCTGTACTAAACCTTCAGACATTGTGCGCTCCTTAACCTTTTCTAAACATTGCTAACATACGTTGTGTAACACGGAAACCACCAAAAATATTGATGCTTGCCACCAAAATCGCCACAAAAGCTAAGGCATCGATAAATAGATTGCCTGTTGGCTGACGAATTTGTAATAACGCACCTACAATAATAATGCCTGAAATTGCATTTGTTACTGCCATTAATGGTGTGTGAAGTGCATGACTAACATTCCAAACCACGTAATAACCCACCACACAAGCTAAAACAAATACAGTGAAATGTGATAAAAATGCAGCGGGCGCAACAGAAGCTAACCAAAGGAATAACACACCTACACCTGCCATCACACCGTATTTCACACGAGGATCTGTTGGTTTAGATTCTTTTTTCTCTGCCACTGGTGCAGCTTTGGTTTCTTGTTTTGGTTGTGCAGACACTTGAATTTGTGCTGGAGGAATTTCTTCCCCATCACGAACAACGGTCACTCCACGAAGAACCACATCTTCAAAATCAATATTGATATTGCCATCTTTCTCTTTGCACAAAAGTTTTAATAAATTGACTAAGTTTGTGCCATAAAGTTGAGAAGATTGCGTTGGTAAACGGCTTGGGAAATCTGTATAACCAATCACTTTCACTTGGTTTTCAGTTGTAACAACTTTCCCTGCTTGTGTATATTCACAGTTACCACCAGTTGCAGCTGCTAAATCCACAATCACCGAACCAGGTTTCATTGAATCTACCATTTCTTTGGTGATTAAACGAGGCGCTGGTTTACCCGGAATGGCTGCCGTAGTAATAATAATATCGACTTCTTTAGCTTGTTCTGCGTAAAGCTCCATCGCACGACGGTTAAATTCTTCCGACATCACTTTCGCATAACCATCACCACTGCCGCCTTCTTCTTTAAAATCAATTTCTAAGAAGCTTGCACCCATACTTTGAACTTGCTCTTTCACTTCAGGACGAGAGTCAAAAGCACGAACAATCGCCCCAAGGCTATTTGCTGCACCAATTGCCGCCAAACCAGCTACACCAGCACCAATCACCAACACTTTTGCTGGTGGAACTTTACCTGCAGCAGTAATTTGCCCTGTAAAGAAACTACCGAATTCATGTGCAGCTTCAATAACAGCACGATAACCAGAAATATTCGCCATAGAAGAAAGCGCATCCAATGCTTGCGCACGAGAAATACGAGGCACCGCATCCATGGCTAACACATTAATTTTCTTCGCGGTGAGTTTTTTCATTAACTCAGGATTTTGCATACGCCAAATAAAGCTCACAAGCGTTGCGCCTTCCTTCATTTGAGCGATTTCTTCATCTGTCGGTGCATTTACTTTGAAGATAATATCCGATTGCCAAATTTCAGCCGACGTACCGATCTTCGCGCCTGCCTCTAAAAATGCTTGATCTTCAAAACTAGCTTTAAAACCTGCATCGTGTTCCACGATCACGTCAAAGCCCAATTTCAATATTTGCTGAACCGTTTTCGGCGTTGCCGCCACACGGCTCTCATTCTCAAGCAGCTCTCTAGGTACACCAATTAACATACTGTTTCCCTCTGATTGATGATTGGGTTGATGAGATTAATGAACAAACCTTCGCCTATTCATCGTTAAAATGACAAAAAGTCAAACGGATACAACTGTATCATTGATTGAATGAAAATAGGTAACGTTTTTAAGTGGTTTTACAAGATATTGTGATAGGGATCACGAAAAATCTCATATAAAAACACTTCAAATTAGGTGTCCAGGTTTTGGGGGGCAGATCAAAGTGCGGTCAATTTAAAGAGGTTTTAAAACTCTTTGAAAATTGACCGCACTTTCAAACATTAAATTCTAAGAATACTTTTTCATTAATTCATAAATTGGTTTTAATTGAGGCTCATTAGCTGTAGGTTTATAACTTTCAAGAATGGTTTCATCCTCATTGACTAAGTAATGAACATTTGCCCCTTTTTGAAGCATAAGCTCTAAAACATCCAATCTCTCTGGGATATATCCAATCATAGACAAAGGGATTAAACCATCTTGGTTCGGTAAATTAGGATTTGCTCCTGCTTTGAGCAATGCTATCGCCGCCTCAGCATTTTTACTTTGTAATGCATAATGCAAAGGAGTCATTCCGTACATATCTTGCGCATTAATCTCCACTCCATGTTTTATATAAAACTCCACAACCGACAACGGAGCCGCAAAAATTAAATTACACTGGTGTAGCCAATTCCATTTGTCTGCCGATACATAGTGAATATCTAACTTTTTACTTATAAAGAAAATATCCTCCAGCATTGCGATATTTCCTTCTCTATCTGATATCGCAACAAGCATCTTAGGGTCATCTTTATATTCTTCATATAAATTTGTCATATTAGTTTCCTCTTTTGTGTAAAAACAATCTCATATCCTCTTTAATTTTTTGAATATCACCATTTCCCGGCATCTCATTTCTATGACTCCGATTTTCAGACATATTTTCTAACCTAAATTTATTAGGTCTTGCATTTACATAATCATTAAATTGTTTTTGACTCCAATTTAACTCTTTAGCTGCAAGAGATAATCACCTATGCTCCTATCCTGAATATTTTGTCTTAAGGTGATTACCACCTACACTTGCTTCACTACCAATCACTGACTCTGCAAGATGCATATATGTTAAAAAGTGCAGTCAATTTTTAAGAAGTTTAAAAACTCTTTGAAAATTAACCGCACTTTAGCTCTATCAAACCGTCTAAAACGTTTTACAAAAATTTACTTATATCTCCATTTATTGGAATTACAATGTCTAAAGGTGGATTTCTAGAAACAACCTGAGCTAAATACCCAATACCAAGAATAAAAACTCTTGTTGATAAAGCAGAAATATCATCTAATTTATCTAGCGCTAATAGTAAATTAGTTTTAAATACTGGAACATCGTTTATATCTGCTAAAACATAAACATTTTGGTTAATTATTTTCTTTTCAATTAATTCAATTAACCTATCAAGATCCAATATTTTTATTTTCTTACTATCTTTATCTATACTTCCATATTCAAATGGGTATGTATAAAACTCTTTTAGAACTTGTTCCTTTTCATCTTCAGACAGAAGGTGGAAATTCTCCGATAAAGCCTCTTTACATTCATCAAATAATGTCATATGAATCCTTATTTATTTAATTGTTTAAGATATCGATTAAAATCATCTTTATTTCCATTAAATGGGATTACCTCCTTAATAGCCTTATCACCTTTTCCTTTAGTGTAGTCAAAAACATTAATATGCATTCGCTTTTATTTCACAACTTGCTCCACAAACTTTGCTGGCATTGATAAATCCTTTATTAGTTGATACAGCGATATTATCAACTTCATTAATTACTCGATTCAAAACAGTGTGATTAACTACTCTATTTACTTGATTTTTAGTAAAATCAACCACACCGTTTTTCAGTGCTCCCATTGGCTTAACTAACGCCAATCCCGCACCACTGAGAACCACTCCTCCAGTTGAAACACCTTTCATTTTGCCTTGGCGGTAACCTTGCATTTTACCCGCGAGTTTTGGATTTTCTTGAAGGGCACGCGCATAAGCCTCATCCCAATCTTTCAACGAGACCACAACATTATTATAGATTTTCTCTGGATTTGAGATTGCTTCCCATAAAGACACAACAGTATCATCTAAATTGACAACCGCATCTGCTGTTTCCTTAACACTATCAAGTTGCCCTTGAGCTTCTGCAATCTCTAGGCCTTCTTGATATTCTTTAGCTTTATCTTCATCTCCATTGAATAAAACCTTGGCATACATTTCAATGTTTTGCTTACGCTCATCACTAGGATGAACGTCATCAGCCATGCTGTTATTCTCCACTGAATCTTTCGCTGTTTTAGCTGCAATAATTGCCCCATCAGAACTATCCGATAAACTACCACCAGCAATACCTGCTGCTACTTGACTTAAAGACGATACCGTACGTTTTTCTTCTTCGCTGAGCTTTTCGGGTGATTTATTGTAAAGTGTTGACGCTAAGAAATGAGCCGCCGCCTCTCCGCCTGCTGCACCCGCAGCACCAGCAGCAACATTACGATTGCCCGCATAAGCCTCTACCGCGCCCCAAAGTGCATGAGCAGTCAAATTGAGCGCGGTATTCACATTGCCTTTTGCATCTGTTGTCGCTTTCTTAATTTGATTATTCACCGCAGGCGATAATCCTGAAGCCACCACTTCCGCTGCCGGTCTGCCTGCTAAAGCGGTGCTGATAACATTTAATGCCGAATCAATGATAAGACGTTGACTTCCACCCGTTTCCCATTCTTTAGCTTTGCGACTCGCTGTCTCAAAATTATCTCGTGCTTGTTTGACTAAAGCGCGGTTAGTTTCGTTGTTGTTTTCTGCCTTGGCTTTTTCTGCTTCTTCTAACGCAATTGCGGCTTCATGACGCTTCGCTTTCGCTTCTTCGCCAAATTTATTAGCAAGCAAACTTCCTGCTTCCGCGACATTTGGTCCAAATTTCTCTGTCACCTCACGTTGGAAATCAAGTTCTTTTTGAACATCATCTTTATTAAAACGGTTCTCTAATTTACCACTTTGACTTTGTGCACTCTCTGTAGTGATATCGGTTTTAATCGCAGCAATTTCTTCTTGTACCGTTTTACCTGTACGTTTTAATTGCTCTGCTTCATCTTTAATAATGATATTTTGTGTATTAATACCACTTTTTGTTGTGCTAGATTGGCTATCGGAATCTTTACCATAGCCCATGCCATAAGAGAATTGAAGAGATTCCTTGCCTTCAGCCAATTTCTTGGTGTTCTCTTGTCCATCTACTCCTTTAGAATTAACAGTTGTGTTGCCATTTTTATCGGTATA
Source organism: Haemophilus sp. CCUG 66565 (assembly GCF_001679495.1). Taxonomy (NCBI): domain Bacteria; kingdom Pseudomonadati; phylum Pseudomonadota; class Gammaproteobacteria; order Pasteurellales; family Pasteurellaceae; genus Haemophilus; species Haemophilus sp. CCUG 66565. The sequence continues at coordinate 320,914 of NZ_LZOX01000002.1, forward strand.
AAGCAGATTACCATCTTTATCCGTGGCTTGTTTTGTACTTTGAGCTGCACCATTCTCTCCAAATGGTGTTTCAAAGTTAGCTGACACACTGCCACTCACACCAAAACTGCTACCACTATAATTTGAGCGATTTTCAATATCTGAATGAGTAATGCTGTCAGTGCTAAAATGATTTTTGCCATCTGCTTCTGCCTTTTGGGTAGAGGTAATCAATGCACCTTTAAGATCGGTATGTTTATTAACATTAATATCATACCCTTCATCACCAGCATAAATTCCAGCTTGTTCATTGATGCTGGCGTGGTCGGCATTGATTTTCGATTTATTGAAACTACCACCTGCGGCAAAACCATAGCCTACTGTCACACTACCACTTACATTCATTTGCTTACCGCGATAGCTAGATTTATCTTGCAAACTTTCGATATTCAAGTTTTCAGCATTAAGTTCTACTCGTTTGCCTTTTACTTGGCTACCAATAATATTGGCATTACCACCTGCATGAATCACTGTTTTACTTTGGCTATCTCCTACATAACTAGCAACATAAGAGGTTTCATCACCATTACCTTAACCTTTTCCGTAATTACCGCCTAAAGTAGCCCCAACAGCCGCACCATTACTCACTTTAATGGCCACCCCCACATTAAAGCTGCTCGATTTATTGGTGCTACGCTCTTTGTGCGTTTGTTCGGCAGCCGTGATGTTGATGTCATTGTCAGCCCCCAAGAAGGTCCCTTGTTTACCGGACACATCCGAACCGTTAATGGTAATGTTGGATGCTTTGCCTGCCCCTGTGGCAACAATATTCACTTTGCCTCCGGCATTCACTTGTGATTTAGCTGCAGTTTTTCCTTCAGTATGCGTACGTGATTCGCTCTTTTTAAGCTATTAATAAAACTTATAATATTGCACAAATATTTTGATTAAAAACTCTACAAAGTCTATATTTAAAACACAAAAAGTGCGGTCAATATCAAGAGATTTTAGAATTCACTGAATATTGACCGCACTTTTAAGCACCTTTGTTAATTACTGCCAAGGCTTAGCATCAGGTTTGCTGTGTTTTTTTCGCCATTGGATACATATTGGTCTATTCCACATTGTTCTTTCTTCACAAATTGGTCCTCCTTTCAGATACCACCCCTTACTTTCCAAGCAAAGGTTTACTTCTTCGTTATCACTTTCACCACTGACAAAATCCATACCGCAATCCTTCATATCTTTTTTTCTTCTAGCAAGATATTTAGTTAAAACATCAGGATCTGAGTTCGGAAATAATGCTTTCTCGTTATGTAGCTGCCAATGATCATGTGGTGGTGGAGGTTGAAATCCTCCAAAAGAACAAGCATTGATTGTTAGCAAACCAAATATAAAAAATAGAATCTTCATATCATTCTCCTTTTGATTTATTTAAATTAAAAATGGTTTGCTCATTTCCCATTTTTAGCTCTTTCTCTGTTCGATATCCATCAATAACGCATTGTCTTTGCCCTAGTCCATGGCAATTATGTACTGATGAACGTTCATTACTAAATATATCTGCTATTCGCTGTAACCAGCTTTTATTCAGATTATTTTCAGATGTCGTTGCAGGATTTCCCCCCAATAAAATTGGCATACTACCTACTGGGT
>NZ_LZOX01000003.1:0-29118 GCF_001679495.1 Haemophilus sp. CCUG 66565
ATATTGTTAAAGAGCAAAATAAAGTGGTCGGCGAGATAGGATTTGAACCTACGACCCACTGGTCCCAAACCAGTTGCGCTACCAAGCTGCGCTACTCGCCGTCAGATCTTATAAAGATAAGATGGGGTGGCTAATGGGATTCGAACCCACGACAACTGGAATCACAATCCAGGGCTCTACCAACTGAGCTATAGCCACCATTAAAAGTTGTTATTGCACTGACCTGGCGCGCTCGACAAGATTCGAACTTGCGACCTTTGGCTCCGGAGGCCAACGCTCTATCCAACTGAGCTACGAACGCGTTATTGCGTCGTTGCGGAGGCGTATATTAATGATTTAATAAAACCTTGTCTAGCACTTTTTGAAAAAAAATGTTTGAGCGATAGTTTTTTATTCAGTTTGTTTAAAATTCACTATTTTTTCGACTATTTTTACAACTTAGCAAATCATTATATATGTTGAATCATCCAACAATTATGAATTTGTTTATTACGTTCAAAATCTAACGGTAACGTTTTATGCGAAATTTCTACCGCACTTAAACCTAATTCTTCCAACGCAACTAAATTCATTTTGAATCCACGTTTATTATTCGAGAAAACAATTGTACCATTATTTGACAAAACTCGTTTTAGATTTCTCATCAATTTCACATGATCTCGTTGAACATCCCAACTCTCTTCCATACGTTTAGAATTCGAAAACGTCGGTGGATCCACAAATATCAAATCAAATTGACGATCACATTTTTCTAACCATTGAAGGCAATCTGCTTGAATTAATTTATGTTGTTTACCTTCAATATCATTCAAAATAAGATTTTGTTCCCCCCAATTAAGATAAGTATTAGACATATCAACGGTAGTTGTCGATTTAGCACCACCAAGTGCTGCATGAACAGTTGCTGAGCCAGTATAAGCAAATAAGTTTAAGAAATCTTTACCTTTTGCCAACTCACCAATCATTTTTCTTGTTAAACGGTGATCTAAGAATAAGCCAGTGTCTAAATAATCCGTTAAATTTACCCAAAGTTGCACGCCATATTCATTCACATAAAAGTATTCACCTTTATTGGCTAATTTCTCATATTGATTGGTACCTTTTTGTTTCTGACGAACTTTGAGGATCAACTTATTCGTTTCTACACCTGTAACGTGCAAAGTTGCAGTAACAGCATCCAATAAACGTTGACGCGCTTTATTTTCATCAATATTTTTCGGCGCCGCATACTCTTGCACAACAATGTAATCTGCATAACGATCGACGGCTAAATTATATTCAGGCAAATCGGCATCATATAAACGATAAGCGTCTAATCCTTGTTGCTTTGCCCATTTACTAATTTTCTTAATATTTTTTTGTAATCGATTAGCAAAATCGGTTGCCACCTCCGAAGTGCGGTTAAATTCTAGTTCATTTTCAGCCGTAATTTCATCAGATTTTCGTTCTGAAACTTGATAATTCTTTTGCACACAATCTAATGGGCCATTTTTTGCTTTAAACTGTCGGCTAGCACGCATTCTCAAACAATCAAGCAATGTGGATTCGCTACTAAAAACAGAAACATTCCAACCGCAAAATTCTTTTTTAAGTCGTTGCCCAAATACAGAATAGAGCGCGATTAACGCTGGTGTTGTTCCTAAACGTTCCCCATAAGGTGGATTACAGATAACCGTACCGACTTCATTTAAACAAGGATTTTTCAACGCTGCAACATCACCTTGTTGCCATTTAATTAAATGTGAAACGCCTGCATTTTGTGCATTTTTCTGCGCCTTTTTTAATACGCGGTGATCGAGGTCAAATCCATAAAAGTGCGGTTGAATTTCACTTTGTTTTTCTTCCGCTAATTCAATCGCTTCATTTTTTACCTTTTCCCAAGCCGATTGATTATGCGCTTTCCAAAAATCAAATCCCCAATGTAAACGATAAAGTTGCGGCGCAATTTTGGCTTCCATTTGCGCCGCTTCAATTAAAAGCGTACCTGAACCACACATTGGATCTACTAATGGAGAACCCGGTTGCCAACCCGAACGCATAACAATTGCAGCTGCTAAAGTCTCGTGTAAGGGCGCTTGACCGGCATCCTCACGATAGCCTCTCAAATGTAATGCTTCTCCACTTAAATCTAAAGAAATCACTAAATTTTCACGGTTCAAATAAGCATGGATACGCACATCCGGATGAATTTTATCTACATCAGGGCGAGTTTTACCTTGACGTTCAAAGTAATCGACAATTCCATCTTTAACGCGCATCGCACCAAATTGGGTATGACGAATTTCTTGGTTGGTTCCATTAAAATCAACAAAGAAGGTAACTCGTTCATCAAATTGCGCTAACCAATTAAAACCTGAAACAGCTGCATAAAGATCTAAATCACTGTAAATTTTGGTTTCAATCAAAGGAAATAAAATGCGTGAAGCAAGGCGTGACCAAAGCAAAGTGCGGTATAAAGTTTCATCATCAGCTTGATAATGAACGCCACCTTGAACCACTTTTGCCTCTTGCGCGCCAAGTTCAGTAAGTTCAACTTTTAATAATTCTTCAAAGCCACGAGAAGTCGTTGCAAATAATTGTTTCATTTAGGTACCGATTTTGAAAATTTTGAGGGATTATAGCATAGAAAAAGATGATCTAATTGAGATCATCACAGCGAGTTAAACTGTAAAGAGAAAAGCCCTGATTTTCTTAAATCAGGGCTTTAGAATTTGTTGGTTGCGGGGGCCGGATTTGAACCGACGGCCTTCGGGTTATGAGCCCGACGAGCTACCAAGCTGCTCCACCCCGCGTCTGATGTAGTGCACTATACGCTATTAATATTTTTTTGCAAGAATTAAACAAAAGTTTATGTTTCATTTGTTAATAAAATGTTCAATGTGAGTTTTTATTAATCAACTTGACTAAATAACACTGGTCGTATTGAAGGATTTTTGATAGCGTATGCAGCCTTATTTAAGCTTATTCAGGATTCAAAATGTCAGTTCGAAAATTTTTCTCATTAAAAACATTTTCTATTGCAGTGACAACCGCACTTTTAGTTGCCTGTGGTTCTTCTAATACAACAAAAACTCAAATTCCCACCACCTCAAATGGCAGCGATCCTCAACAATTTGGTGCGAAATATTCCGGTCGTAATTATCAACAAGCTGTGTTTATGCCAGTTTCTCAAGTTGAAAACCAAAGTGCGGTCATTAATCAGGGCGATTTTTTAACGCAACTTTCAAATGTACAAAGTTATTCAAGCAAACTATCTGATCGTTTCTATGGCAACTATGAAAAAATTACGAATTGGGTACTTTCTGGCGCCAATGTAAGTGATCTTTCTAAATTTGGAATTCACCCGCAAATTATGCGTGGGTTCGATGGATATCAAAATGTTTTGATGACAGGCTACTACTCTCCTGTCCTTCATGCACGCCATTCACCGCAAGGTCAATTCCAAAATCCAATTTATCGCATGCCAGCAAATAAACGTTTTAGCCGTGCGCAAATCTATGCCGGTGCATTAGCGGGTCAAGGATTAGAATTAGCATATAGTGATTCCATGTTAGAGAACTTTTTACTTGGGGTACAAGGCAGCGGTTATGTAGATTTTGGTGATGGCAACCTTAATTACTTCGCTTATGCAGGACAAAATGGCTTTCCTTACACTGCCGTTGGTCGTTTATTAGTTGAAGATGGTGAAGTACCAAAAGAGAAAATGTCTATTCAAGCAATTCGTGAATGGGGCAATCGTAATCCTTCTCGCGTACAAAGTTTGTTAGAACGTAATTCTTCTTATGTATTCTTTAAAAATGATCCGAGTGGCAAAGTAAAAGGTTCTGCAGGCGTACCACTTGTACCAATGGCTTCTGTGGCATCAGATCGTAGCGTTGTACCATCTGGTACTGTTCTTTTAGTCGAAGTGCCTGACATTGATAATAACGGAAACTGGCTTGGTACACACAAATTGCATTTAATGGTTGCACTTGATGTGGGCGGTGCGGTGAAAGGCCACCACTTTGACTTATATCGTGGCATTGGTGATCAAGCAGGCCATATTGCGGGATTATCAAAACACTATGGCCGAGTATGGGTGTTACAATAATGGCTCCAGTGGACAATTATGAACAGCGATTTGGCGGTATTTGTCGACTTTATACACCTGATGGACTCGCGCGCCTACGCAAAGCCCATATTTGCGTAATAGGCATTGGTGGCGTGGGTTCTTGGGTCGTAGAGGCTTTAGCACGTTCAGGCGTTGGTGAACTCACATTAATTGATATGGATGATATTTGCGTCACAAATATCAATCGCCAACTTCCAGCGATGAGCGGCACAATCGGTAAATTAAAAACTGAAGTCATGTCAGAGCGAGTAAAATTAATTAACCCAGAATGTACCGTCAATATTATTGATGATTTTATCTCACTAGAGAATCAATCGGATTACCTCAATCGAGGCTATGACTATGTCATCGATGCTATTGACAATGTAAAAACTAAAGCGTCGCTGATTGCTTATTGTAAACGTAACAAAATTAATGTGATTACTATTGGCGGTGCAGGCGGTCAAACTGATCCAACCCAAATTCAAATTACCGATCTCAGTAAAACTATTCAAGATCCGCTGCTCGCTAAAGTGCGGTCAGTTTTACGCAAGGATTACAATTTTAGCCAAAACCCAAAGCGTAAATTTAGTATCGACGCGGTATTTTCAACACAACCTCTAATATTCCCACAAATGACAGAAGGGTGTTCTATTTCTGCCACAATGAATTGCGCAAATGGGTTTGGTGCAGCCACGATGATTACAGCAACCTTTGGTTTTTTTGCCGTTTCTCGTGTAATAGATAAATTACTAAAGAAAAAATCTTAATCACCTCTTGAAAATGCACATTGACCATAAATGTGCATTTTTTATCGAATGAAACCTATTTACTTTGAAAATGAAAAATTTTCCCTCAGGTTCTCTATAAAGTCGTTGCAATTTATATAAAAAGGCGTACTCTTTTTCCCTTTGAGAATTATTACCAACAAGTAAGGAAACAGAAATATGAAAAAACTTTTAAAAATTAGCGCCGTTTCTGCCGCACTTTTAAGTGCGCCAATGATGGCGAATGCCGATGTATTGGCATCAGTAAAACCTTTAGGTTTTATTGTTTCATCTATTGCAGATGGCGTAACTGGCACACAAGTCCTTGTTCCTGCTGGAGCATCTCCGCATGACTACAATTTGAAATTATCTGATATTCAAAAAGTAAAATCTGCAGATTTAGTTGTATGGATTGGTGAAGACGTTGATTCATTCTTAGACAAACCAATTAGCCAAATTGAACGTAAAAAAGTGATTACCATTGCCGATCTTGCGGATGTTGAACCTTTATTAAGTAAAGCTCACCACGAGCATTTCCATGAAGATGGCGATCACGATCATAAACATGAGCATGAACACAAACACGAACATGAACACGGCCATGATCATAAGCACGAGCATGAACATCATGACCATGCTCATGAACATCACGACCATGACCACGATCACCATGATCATGACGAAGGTTTAACAACAAACTGGCACGTTTGGTATTCTCCAGCTATCAGCAAAATTGTTGCACAAAAAGTAGCGGATAAATTAACTGCACAATTCCCAGATAAAAAAGATTTGATTGCACAAAATCTTTCAGATTTTAACCGCACTTTGGCAGAACAAGGTGAAAAAATCACAGCACAACTTGCGAACGTTAAAGATAAAGGTTTCTACGTTTTCCACGATGCTTATGGTTATTTCAACGATGCTTATGGATTAAAACAAACGGGTTACTTCACCATCAATCCATTAGTTGCGCCAGGTGCAAAAACTTTAGCGCACATTAAAGAAGAAATCGCAGAACATAAAGTAAATTGCTTATTTGCAGAACCACAATTTACGCCGAAAGTGATTGAATCTTTAGCTCAAAATACTAAAGTCAATGTAGGACAACTCGATCCAATTGGCGATAAAGTCAATTTAGGCAAAAATTCTTATGTAACATTCTTGCAATCTACCGCAGATAGTTACATGGAATGTTTAGCTAAATAAACCTTTCTAAAAAACAATGACCGCACATAAAAGTGCGGTCATTTTCTTTTTCTAAATTTGATATTTTGTTTTGTCTCCAATATCAAAATGCAAAGGCATTCGCCATTTTTGTATCGCTAAAACTAAAAGTAATACGCCAGAAATAATAGAAAAAATGCGTAATGCGATAAGATTATTTAACACCCATGAAAACCACAAGCAAGCCACAAATATCGGCTGTAAATTTAGCAAAGGTACGCGGAAACAAAAATATTCTTTAAAACACAAACCACCTAAAGTAAGTAACGCACCGCCAAGGGCTAAAGCGGGATAATGATTAATATAAAAAAGTAATCCCATCCAAGTCGCAAATTGAAAAAGCAATCTGAAGGATTTGAGATAAATATGTAATGAAGAGGCACAGCAAGTTGCCGCAATTAATATAAAGGTGAGTGATAAATCTGGATACCAACTCATGGCAAGAAGAGCCAACGCTGCTATCACAAAGCCAAAGCGATAAATAATGACAGTCAGATTATCTAAAAAATCCATCGGTGATTTAATATGTGGATCAGCCATTCTACAAAGATTCCTTTTATAAATTACAAATTAAAAATAGATGTTACGTCAACTCAATAAAAAGTGCGGTCAACTTAAAAATATTTTCTAAATTAACCGCACTTTTATTATTTCTGTTTAAGCTTATCAAGAATTTTTTGATGAATGCCACCAAAACTGCCGTTAGACATCACCAAAATGTGATCTGTAGGTTGGGCCTCAGCGACAATCATATCGACTAATCGATCTAAATTTGCATTCCAATAGGCAGGTTGTACACATTGGTTTGCAATATCTGCCACTTCCCAAGGAAGCTGTTCTGGTTGAAGCATAAACACTTCATCAGCTCGGCCAAGTGCAGGCGCAATTTCATCTTTATGAACGCCCATTTTCATTGTGTTAGAACGAGGTTCAAGCACTGCAAGAATTCGCACGCCGCCCCCCACTTTATCTCGTAAAGCGGTTAGCGTAGCGAGAATAGCTTCTGGATGATGAGCAAAATCATCATAAACGATGATGCCATTAACTTCACCTTTTACTTCTAAACGACGTTTAGCATTTACAAAAGATCCTAATGCTTTACATGCATCTTCAATCGATACACCCGCATGATGAGCAGCTGCGATTGCCATTAAAGCATTATGCATATTATGTTGTCCCACTACATTCCATTTTACTTCTGCCACTTTTTCACCATGATGGAAAACCGCAAAATGTGAGGCATCATTTGTAATACGCTCAGCAAACCACTCATTATCTTTGCCTAAAAATTGTTGTTGCGACCAACATCCCAATGCCAGCGTTTCTTTTGCACTTTGTTCACTCGCCGAACTTAATACCAAGCCACTTGCCGGAATAGTTCGAATCATATGATGAAATTGGCGTTGGATCGCTTTAAGATCATCAAAAATATCTGCATGATCAAAACTAATGTTATTTACGATAAGTGTACGCGGATTGTAATGTACAAATTTCGAACGTTTATCAAAGAAAGCTGTATCATATTCATCAGCTTCAATAACAAAATAAGGACTATCTCCTAAACGAGCTGAAATGCCAAAATTACCTGCAATTCCACCGATTAAAAAGCCTGGTTTTAAGCCATTTTGTTCTAAAATCCACGTTAACATGCCTGTTGTGGTTGTCTTTCCATGCGTACCAGAAACCGCCAATACCCAACGATCGCGTAACAAATGATCATGTAACCATTGAGGACCAGATGTGTATTTCAAATTATTTTCCAACACATATTCTACGCAAGGATTACCGCGCTTCATCGCATTACCAATGATTACCATGTCAGGCGCAGGTTGTAATTGTGCAACATCATAATTTGAAATAATCTGAATACCTTGCTCTTCTAAAAAAGTGCTCATTGGAGGGTAAACATTAGTATCGGAACCCGTCACGTGATAGCCCATTTGTTTAGCAATCATCGCCACGCCGCCCATAAATGTCCCACAAATACCTAAGATATGAATATGTTTCATTGTACTTCTCTACTTAACTTATCAAGGAAAATGAAAAGTATAATAAAACAACTTCTATGAACTTTCAAAATAAAAGACTGTCATAAAGGCTCACATAGGCTATAATTGGGCCCTTAAAAAACGAGTACAACTTAACTAACAAAATATAATGAAGGAATTTACAATGAAATTTAATAAATCTTTTCTCTTTGCAAGTATCATCGCAGGTTCAATTGCATTAACAGCTTGTAACGATAAAGAAGAAAAAGTAGCAGAAAAACCTGCAGCAACAGAAACTACTCAACCAGCTCAACAATCAGTACAACAACCTCAAGTAAAAACCGATGATTTAATCACTCAAGCAAATGCAGAATTTCTAAAAGTTGCGAATGTAAAAGTAACAAATGTTTCTGTAACAGATGATTTAAAATCGTTTTCTATCACTTATGAAATTACAAACTTAAGCAATAAAGCTATTTTAGAAGCGCAATGGTTAACTGTTTATAAAGAAAATAACCAACCATTCTATGTGGCAAATCTTCCAGCATTACAATTTGGAAAAACAATTGCACCAAAAGCTAGCGAAACAGTAACATTATCAACAACTGAAGAAGCCGTGCTTTCTCAAATTCGTCCACACTTGCAACAAGGGAAAAATATCCAAGTAGACATTATTGGGACTTCGGTACATTTTGCTGACGGTTCGAAAGTTGGCTTAGTGTCAGAACAAAAATAATCCTATAAAAAATGCCTGTATAAAACAGGCATTTTTTTATCCGCACTTTTAGGCAATTCGCTCAAATCCAGCTTTTAAATCTGCAATCAATTCATCTACATCTTCAAAGCCAATATGCACACGAATTAACGAACCTGTAAGGTTACGTTTAATATTCGGACGAATATGTGCAATTTCTTCTGGTTGATTACAAAGAATTAGAGACTCAAATCCTCCCCATGAATAAGCCATAGTGAAAAGTTGAAAATGATCCATGAAATTTGAGACTTGTTCCGATGTCAATCTCTTAGTTAATTCAAAAGAAAATAAACCGCTGCTACCACTAAAGTCTCGTAAAAAGAATTCATGACCAGGGCAACTTGGTAAGGCTGGATGGTACACAGTTTTTACTTCTGGTTGCTCACTCAACCATTTTGCTACTTTAATACTACTTTCCTGATGTTGTTTTAATCGTACACCCAATGTACGAATACCACGAGCGGTCGTATAAGCAGAATCCGCATCCACCATCTGCCCCATTAAATAGGAATGTTCTCTCAGTTGATCCCAAGTTCGCGCATTTGCAACGGCGGTACCAATCATAATATCTGAATGCCCCACTAAATATTTCGTACCCGCTTGAATAGAAATATCAATGTCATACTCTAACGCTTTAAATAAAACTCCCGCTGCCCAAGTATTATCAATCATAATCACAATATTAGGGTTTACCGTTCTTGCAGCCTTCACAATAGTAGGAATATCTGGAATTTCCATTGTGATAGAACTCGGTGCCTCCAAAAAAAGTACTTTTGTATTCGGTTGAATAAGCGTTGCAATATCAACACCAATAAGAGGATCGTAATAAGTTGTATCGATCTGCATTTTTTTCAGCACAATATTACAGAAATCTTGGGTTGGCTCGTAGGCTGCACCGCTCATTAATACATGATCGCCAGTTTTTACAAAAGAAAGAATCGAATTAGTTACTGCTGCTGCACCACAAGGATAAAGATAACAGCCTGCGCCCCCCTCCATTTCGCACATTAAATCTTGTAACGCAAAATGTGTTAGCGTCCCTCTTCGGCCATAAAATAATTCGCCTTTTGCTCTATGTTGAGTCGCGTGTTTTTTATCTTCAATACTGTCAAATACTAATGAAGAAGCTCGCTGTAAAACGGGGTTTACAGATCCTTGTGAAAAACGTTTTTTACGCCCTGCATGGACAAATGTTGTTGATAGATTGTGTTGTTGCATATTTCCACCTTATTTTAGATAAGATTAATTGCTTTAATAGATAAAATCGAGTATAAAAATGTCGGCGTTTCAAATAAAATCACGCCGCTATTTTGTGTGGCAAAACTTCAACTTAACTTTATATAGGAATTATGACTATGGTATTAGTAACCCGTCAAGCACCAGATTTTACTTCATCTGCTGTATTAGGCAATGGCGAAATCGTTGATAACTTCAACTTTAAAAAACACATTGCTGGAAAAGCTGCAGTAATCTTTTTCTACCCATTAGACTTTACCTTTGTTTGCCCTTCTGAGTTAATCGCATTTGACCACCGTTATGAAGAATTCAAAAAACGTGGCGTAGAAGTCGTTGGTGTTTCTATCGACTCTCAATTCACTCACAATGCATGGCGTAACACCCCAACTGAAAATGGTGGTATCGGCCAAGTTAAATATGCATTAGCGGCAGACGTAAAACACGAAATCGCTCAAGCATACGGTATTGAACATCCAGAAGCAGGCGTTGCATTACGCGCTTCATTCTTAATCGACAAAAATGGCGTCGTTCGTCACCAAGTAGTAAATGATCTTCCATTAGGTCGTAACATCGATGAAATGTTACGTATGGTTGACGCATTACAATTCCATGAAGATCACGGTGAAGTTTGCCCTGCTCAATGGGAAAAAGGTAAAGAAGGGATGAAAGATAACCCTGAAGGCGTTGCAAAATACTTAAAACAAAACGCTGATAAACTTTAATCCGTAATTATTTATAAGAAAGCCACATAATGTGGCTTTTTTTATATTCTTAGATACTTTAGAATAGGTGTATCTCTAACACCAAGAGCGGTTCATTTCTATGAAATTTAATATTCCTATTTTCCTAACGATGTTTCGAGTAATCCTGATTCCGTTTTTCGTGATTGCATTTTATTTACCTATCGAATCCTCCCCTTTTATTACTACATTCATATTCTTTATTGCCGGTGTTACTGATTGGCTTGATGGTTATTTGGCTCGTAAATGGAAACAAACTACAAGATTTGGCGCTTTTTTGGATCCTGTTGCGGATAAAGTAATGGTTGTCGCCGCCTTGGTTCTCATCGTTGAATATCAACACTCTCTGTGGATTACGATTCCTGCGATTATTATGATTTCTCGCGAAATTATTATTTCCGCATTACGTGAATGGATGGCTGAACTCGGAGAGCGTAGTAAAGTTGCTGTCTCTTGGTGGGGAAAATGGAAAACAACCGCACAAATGTTAGCCCTAGGCGGATTATTATGGCGTTACAATAACTATATGGAAATTGCCGCTATAATCTTGCTTTACATCGCAGCCATTTTAACAGTATGGTCAATGATCCAATATTTACAGGCAGCAAAAGGTAGCCTACTAGATGACCTAAAACTCTAATTTTGGATAAAGTGCGATATTTTCTAGCGTACTTTTATTATTTTGTCTTATTTTTAATCAAATAAAGCTTTTTTTTATTTTTTTATTTGACACAAGACTATAAAACCGTAAAATACGCCCCGTTGTCAATCAGCAAGCTGATTAGCGATAAATGCGGGAATAGCTCAGTTGGTAGAGCACGACCTTGCCAAGGTCGGGGTCGCGAGTTCGAGCCTCGTTTCCCGCTCCAATTTGCCCGAGTGGTGGAATCGGTAGACACAAGGGATTTAAAATCCCTCGCCTTTCGAGGCGTGCCAGTTCAAGTCTGGCTTCGGGCACCATTTAAAACCAAATCTGAAGATTTTAAAAATATTTAAAATCAATTTATGGGTCGTTAGCTCAGTCGGTAGAGCAGCGGACTTTTAATCCGTTGGTCGAAGGTTCGAATCCTTCACGACCCACCACTCTCTGATTTAGTTGTCCAGTTGGGTTGTTAGCTCAGTTGGTAGAGCAGCGGACTCTTAATCCGTCGGTCGAGAGTTCGAGCCTCTCACAACCCACCATCCTTATTTTTATTATTATTCATCTCTAATATTTTAAATTTCTTTAATTTGCTTAAATTCTTGACTATTTTTAGCGGTTATTGTGGTAGAATACCCTTAAATTTTAGTCGGGCATCATTATGTTGGAAAATATTCGTATTGTTTTAATTGAGACTTCGCATAGCGGTAATATTGGTTCTGCTGCTAGAGCAATGAAAACAATGGGATTGACCCAGATTTGTCTTGTTTCACCAAAATCTGTTGATGAACAATCTTATGTTCTTTCAGCTGGCGCAGAAGATATAGTAAAAAATGCCAGAGTTGTCGATAGTTTTGATGAAGCTGTCTATGATTGCTCTTTAGTGATTGGAACAAGTGCTCGTTTACGTCATTTGCAAAGTACATTGATCGAGCCTCGAGAATGCGCGGAAAAAGTTGTAGCGCATGAAGGCAAGATAGCTATTGTGTTTGGTCGTGAACGTATTGGATTAACGAATGAAGAATTGTTGAAATGTCATTACCATTTGAATATCCCAGCTAATCCTGATTATCCTTCTTTAAATTTGGCAATGGCGGTACAGTTGGTAAGCTATGAATTGCGTATGGCATTTTTAGCTAAAGATAAGAAGGAAAATTCACTTTCTTTAATAGAACAAAACTATCCAACAGCAGAACAACTCGCTTATTTTTTTGACCACACGGAACGTGTATATCAATCACTTGGATTCATTCAAAATCAAGGTGTTATGCAAAAATTAAAGCGTTTATATTATCGCGCTCAACTTGAAAAAAATGAATTAAATATTTTAAATGGCATGCTAAGTGCGGTCGAAAAACGGATTGATCTTGATTTAGATTAATTGACTGATTTAGTAGGATATGTAAATATTGCAACATCACTTTTTAGGAACACTTTATGAAACTTACATCGAAAGGTCGTTATGCAGTCACAGCGGTTTTAGATATCGCTTTAAATGCAGAAAAAGGTCCTGTGAGCCTTGCAGATATTTCTGAACGTCAACATATTTCGCTATCTTATTTAGAACAACTTTTTGCTAAATTACGTCGTGATGGATTAGTAAAAAGTGTTCGTGGACCTGGTGGAGGTTATCAGCTAGGTTTACCAAGTGACCAAATTTCAGTGGGAATGATTATTTCAGCGGTAAATGAAAATATTCATGTGACAAAATGTCTTGGTCGTGGAAATTGTCAAAATGGCGTAGAATGTTTAACTCATACATTGTGGGAAGATCTGAGTAATCGCATTGAAAGTTTTCTCAATGAAATTACTTTGGCTGAATTGGTGAGTAAACGCGAATCAAAACGCCAAACTCATAGCGATTTTGAGAATTTATTAATTGTTAATCAATAAAGGAAAGTAGTCCGTACAGTGCAAAATGCATTAAAGTGCGGTCAAATTTAGAATGATTTAGGAGTGAAAAATGAAATTACCTATTTATTTAGACTATGCAGCAACTTGTCCTGTGGACGAGCGTGTTGCGAAGAAAATGATGGAATTTTTAACCATTGACGGTACATTCGGTAACCCAGCTTCTCGCTCGCATAAATTTGGTTGGCAAGCAGAAGAAGCGGTTGATGTGGCTCGTAATCAAATTGCGGATCTTATTGGTGCCGATTCTCGTGAAATTGTGTTTACTTCTGGTGCGACAGAATCAGATAACCTTGCAATTAAAGGCGCTGCGCATTTTTACCAAACTAAAGGTAAACATATCATCACTTGCAAAACTGAGCATAAAGCCGTCTTAGATACTTGTCGTCAATTAGAGCGCGAAGGTTTTGAAGTGACCTATTTATCACCCGAGTCTGATGGTTTAATTGATTTAGAAAAATTTAAAGCCGCACTTCGTCCAGATACTATTTTAGTTTCAATTATGCATGCCAATAATGAAATTGGTGTGTTGCAAGATATTAAAGCTATTGGTGAGCTTTGTCGTGCAAATAAAACGATTTTCCATGTGGACGCAACTCAAAGTGTGGGCAAAGTTGCGATTAATTTGGAAGAGTTGCCTGCTGATTTATTATCTATGTCTAGCCATAAACTTTATGGGCCTAAAGGTATTGGTGCGTTATACGTTCGTCGTAAACCACGTATCCGTTTAGAAGCGATTATTCATGGCGGTGGCCATGAGCGTGGTATGCGTTCAGGTACATTACCTGTCCACCAAATCGTGGGAATGGGCGAGGCTTATCGAATTGCAAAAGAAGAAATGGCATCAGAAATGCCTCGTTTAAAAGCTCTTCGTGATCGTTTATATAATGGCTTAAAAGATATTGAAGAAACCTACGTAAATGGCTCAATGGAGCACCGTTTAGATAGTAATTTAAATATTAGCTTTAACTATGTTGAAGGTGAATCTTTAATGATGGCGTTGCGTGATATCGCTGTATCTTCTGGTTCTGCTTGTACATCAGCTAGCCTAGAGCCATCTTATGTATTGCGCGCACTTGGTTTAAATGATGAATTGGCACACAGTTCAATTCGTTTTACACTTGGCCGTTACACCACTGAAGAAGAAATTGATTACACTATTAATTTAGTAAAAGGTGCGGTGGAAAAACTTCGTGCATTATCGCCATTATGGGATATGTTTAAAGAAGGTATCGACCTTAGTACAATTGAGTGGTCTGCTCACTAGGATTTAACTGCTATTATGAAATGGCGTTTCTCAAGGATTTAAAAAAGGAAAGTTAAAATGGCTTATAGCGAAAAAGTAATCGATCATTATGAAAATCCGCGCAATGTGGGTTCTATGGATAAAAAAGATAGCAATGTTGGTACTGGCATGGTAGGTGCACCGGCTTGTGGTGATGTAATGCAGCTACAAATTAAAGTAAATGATAACGGCATTATTGAAGATGCAAAATTCAAGACTTATGGTTGTGGTTCTGCTATTGCATCTAGCTCATTAATTACAGAGTGGGTTAAAGGTAAATCTTTAGAAGAAGCAGGCGCAATCAAAAATAGTCAAATTGCAGAAGAGTTAGAATTGCCACCAGTGAAAGTACATTGTTCCATTTTAGCGGAAGATGCAATTAAAGCGGCAATTGCTGATTACAAATCCAAAAAAGGCGAATAATATGAAAAAGTGCGGTCGGTTTTGACCGCACTTTTAGTGGTTTTGGGGGATATATGAGTATTACATTAACAGAAAAAGCCGCTCAACGAGTGAAAGCTTTTTTGGATAATCGTGGTAAAGGTATTGGTTTACGTTTAGGCGTTAAAACATCAGGCTGTTCTGGATTAGCTTATGTGCTTGAGTTTGTCGATGCCTTAAATGAAGAAGATCAAGTTTTTGAACAACACGGTGTGAATATTATTGTCGATCCAAAAAGCTTAGTTTATCTCAATGGTATTGAGTTGGATTATGTGAAAGAAGGCTTAAATGAAGGCTTCAAATACAATAATCCAAACGTAAAAGAATCTTGTGGTTGTGGTGAAAGTTTCCATGTTTAAGGTAATAATCTGATGTTAAATCCTTTTCAAATTTTTGATTTACCCGTTGATTTTCAGTTAGATGAGAAAGCGCTAAATACACGTTATTTAGAATTACAAAAGGCGCTGCATCCAGATAATTTTGTATCAAGTAGTGCGTTAGAACAACGCGTTGCGATGCAAAAATCCACCGAAGTGAATGATGCCTTAAAAACGTTAAAAGACCCAATTTTACGAGCGGAAGCTATTATTGCGCTTAATACTGGTGAACAGATAGATCTTGAACAAAAAAGTACGCAAGATGTGGCGTTTTTAATGCAACAGTTACAGTGGCGAGAACAACTAGAAGAACTTGAACATCAGAAAGATGAAGAAGTATTAAACGCTTTTGCGAGAGAAATTAAACAAGAAACTCAGTCATTATTGACCGCACTTTCTGAGAGTCTGACATCCCAACAATGGACGAAAGCATCTCAACAGTGTGATAAATTACGTTTTACCCGTAAACTTTCTGAAGAAATTGAACGAGTAGAAGAACGTCTTTTTGAACTGTAATAGATCTATATCTCAATATCCCTTGATATTATGCAAACTCTCGAACAACTAATATCTCCAGAAAATTCTGCTTGGCCTATACTTTCCCAATGGATTGAAAGTGCACGTAATCATTGTTATGTCATTAAAAAAGATCAATCAAGTGCAGAACGTGAACTTTTTACCATGCAAATGCCAACATCATCACCAATGGGTGCTGTGATTTATGAAACAGGTGGAATTTTAATTCATCATGGTTGGTTGCGTATTTTAGGTTCAGGAAGTTTTAAATTACCGCGTGGATTAATGGATTGGAATTTTAGTAAGTCTTTTAGTGAGTCTGGTGAAAAACCAAAGTATTTATTGGTTGCAGATGATGTGATAGGCGGTTACTTTGCATTAAATGGTGGTTCCTTAGGCGATAACCTTGGCAAAATTTATTACTTTTCACCAAAAGATCTCACTTGGCATAATTTAAATTTTACTTATACAGAATTTTTAGCTTGGACATTGAATGGTGATTTAGAGGCTTTTTATCAAGGTCTATTTTGGCAAAATTGGCAAGATGATGTGAAACAATTGGATGGTAATCAAATTTTTGTATTTTCGCCTGACTTAAGTGAAGAGAGAAAAATAGCGATTGATGAACGTCAAAAACACGAAGTCAATATTGAAACCCATTACCAAGCAAGCTTTGCAGAAAAAAATAAATTTGATTTGGCGTATTCCGTCGCATAACCAGTAGAAAATATCATATGGCATTATTACAAATTACAGAACCCGGACAATCTGCTGTACCGCATCAACATCGTTTAGCAGTTGGGATTGATTTGGGAACAACCAATTCTTTGGTTGCATCCGTGCGTAGTGGGCAATCCGTGATTCTTAATGATGAACAAGAACGTAGTCTTGTGCCATCGGTCGTTCATTATGGCGTTGCAGAAAAGAAAGTTGGTTTGGAAGCTTTTGAACAAGCCTCACTTGATCCAAAAAATACGGTGATTTCAGTAAAACGTCTAATTGGTCGTAGTCTTGCAGATGTTCAGTCTCGTTATCCTAGTTTGCCTTATGAATTTGTGGCGAGTGAAAATGGATTACCTTTAATTGTTACGGCACAGGGCCCTAAAAGTCCAATTGAAGTATCTTCAGATATTTTATCTCGTTTAAATCATATTGCAGAACAACGCCTTGGAGGTGAGCTTTCTGGGGTTGTGATTACGGTTCCAGCGTATTTTGATGATGCCCAACGTCAAAGTACTAAGGATGCTGCGCGTTTAGCAGGGCTAAATGTATTACGTTTATTGAATGAACCCACTGCAGCCGCAGTCGCTTATGGATTGGATAGCGGGCAGGAAGGGATTATTGCAGTTTATGATTTAGGTGGCGGTACATTTGATATTTCAATTTTACGTTTATCAAAAGGCGTCTTTGAAGTTCTAGCAACAGGTGGCGATACTGCGCTAGGTGGTGATGATTTTGATCATTTAATTGCAGATTGGGTCGTTGAACAAACCCAAGTAAAACCACAAACCCCAAATCAACAGCGCGAACTGATAACCCTTGCTAGCCAAGCCAAAATGACTTTAAGTACTGAGAAAAGTGCGGTGATTTCTTGGCAGAATTTTTCAGTAGAAATTTCACGAGAACAATTTAATGCGTTGATTCATTCACTGGTAAAACGTTCATTGCTAACTTGTCGCCGAGCTTTGAAAGATGCCAACGTTGAATCTGAAGAAGTGAAAGCTGTGGTGATGGTTGGTGGTTCAACTCGAGTGCCATATGTACGAGAACAAGTTGGTGAGTTTTTTGGTAAAACACCACTTACTTCCATTGATCCAGATAAAGTTGTAGCACTTGGTGCCGCAATTCAAGCGGATATTTTAGTCGGTAATAAAACTGATTCTGATATGTTGTTGCTCGATGTCGTGCCGCTTTCTTTAGGCATTGAGACGATGGGGGGATTAGTGGAAAAAATTATTCCACGTAACACAACAATTCCGGTGGCTCGTGCACAAGAGTTTACTACTTTCAAAGATGGCCAAACAGCAATGACTGTTCATGTCGTACAAGGTGAACGTGAGCTGGTAGATGATTGTCGTTCTTTAGGGCGTTTTACTCTACGAGGTATTCCAGCAATGGCTGCGGGGGCCGCTCATATTCTAGTTACTTATCAAGTCGATGCAGATGGTTTATTAAGTGTGACTGCAATGGAAAAATCGACAAAAGTGCAGGCATCAATTCAAATTAAACCTTCCTATGGTTTAACAGATGAAGAAGTGACAGCAATGATTAAATCTTCTTTTGATAATGCACAAGAGGATTTGCAAGCTCGTGAATTAGCCGAGCAACGAATAGAAGCGGATCGTGTGATTGAAAGTGTGATTGTTGCGTTACAAGCTGATGGGGCTGAATTGCTTAGCACAGAAGAATTTCATCATATTGAACGTGTGTTAAAACAATTAATGGATGTAAAACAAGGTTCAGATCGTGATGCAATTGCACAAGGAATTAAAGCCTTGGATATTGCTACCCAAGAATTTGCAGCACGTCGAATGAATGCATCGATTAATAAAGCTTTGACTGGCAAAAATTTGTCAGATATTGAAAAACCGTAAAAGTGCGGTCAGATTATTAAATAATTTTGAGGAAAGTGTTATGCCAAAAGTGATTTTTTTACCTAATGAAGAATTTTGTCCCGAAGGTATGGTGGTTGATGCGGCTGCAGGTGATAACTTATTAGAAGTTGCACACAATGCTGGGGTGGAAATCCATCATGCTTGTGATGGTTCTTGTGCTTGTACAACCTGCCATGTGATTATTCGTGAAGGGTTTGACTCTCTAAATGAAACGAGTGATCAAGAAGAAGATATGCTGGATAAAGCTTGGGGATTAGAAATGGATAGTCGTTTATCTTGCCAATGTGTAGTGGGAGACGAAGATCTTGTGGTAGAAATTCCGAAATATAACATTAACCATGCCAATGAGGCCGCTCACTAATGAAATGGACTGATGCTCAATTAATTGCAGAAGAACTTTACGATCGTAATCCTGATTTAGATCCAAAAACCGTTCGTTTTACTGATTTACATAAATGGATTTGTGAACTTGAAGATTTTGGTGACGATCCTAATAAGTCAAATGAAGCGATTCTTGAGGCTATTTTATTGAAATGGTTGGATGAATTTGAATAAATATAAAAAAACCTAAGTCACTGACTTAGGTTTTTTATCAAAATTTGATGGCGGAGGAATAGGGATTCGAACCCTAGGAGGGCGTAAACCCTCGCCGGTTTTCAAGACCGGTGCCTTCAACCACTCGACCATTCCTCCGTGATTTAATGCGCACGCATAATACGTTTTTTGAGAAAGACCGTCAAGCAGAAATCATCTCGTTTTTATCAAGTGATTATTTTTACTGCAACCCCAAAATAAAAAGAATTGACGTAATAAAAATCACGCCAATTCTAGTTTTTTATTTTAGATTACTCTGATTTTGCTCGGGTAGGCTCAGAATATACATGGCTAATCGCACAATGATGTCCTGCCGCCCCTTTACCGTAAAAATAATAGCGAGAATCTTGCCATTCAATAATTGGGAATGGCTGAGGCATTTCATCACTCGCTTTCGCCAAAGTCATCTCTGCTTTTGTATGAGCAACTGCAGAAATAGTACCTAAACGCCCATTAAACTCATAGGTACGAATAAAGGCTGGTTCATTTACAGTTTCAGGCTCATTTACGGTAATCGTTGACTCAATAGCCCCAACTATTTCTTGAGGTTTATGAGAATTTAAACGCTCTAAAGATTCTTGTACTTTTTTCTGTACAGATTCGTTGGCTGGCTGAGTAATAAAATCTAATGCTGGTTTTACTTCAAGAGATTTTTCTTCAACCACAATCCCCATTGCTGGCGTGATAAAACCTTTTTTAGTTTTTTCTTGCTCGAGCAATTCATCCACCGATAAGAAATTATTTTCTTTCGGAGTGTTCACTGTTGAATAGTCCACCCAAGCTTTTCCACTTGCCAATTCAGGTGAAGCCACTGCAGCAAATAATGGCATTGGCGATTTTGGCTCTTGATTACGGCGACGACGTTGATTATTCGCTGCACGTAAATGACGTGGAGTACGACGTTGACGATCTTGACGTTCAGAACGTTCTTGGTTTTGACGAGCTGGTTTTTCATCATCTTGAACAGCCTGAACTTCGACAACACTCACTTCTGGCATTTGTTCAACAATGCTTTCGTTATTTTCAACAGCCATCTCATTATCTTCAACACGCACGCGTTTACGTAAATCACGACGTTGACGACGTTGAGTCACTTGCTCAGTTTTTTCATCTTGAGCCTCAAAAACCGGTGTAGAATTTACCGCACTTTCAGCGATACTTTCTTCCACTAAGTTACGGCGCGGACGGCGTTGATTACGCTCACGAATATTACGAACTTGTTCTTCGGTTCTTTCCGTTTCGTTATTTTCAGAACGTGGACGGCGAGAAGTACGGCGATCCTGTGGACGACGTTGATTACGATTAGAATTGCGCGAAGTGCGGTTATTTTTCGATTTATTTTCTTCAGATTCAGAAGCAAACAAGCCTTTAATCTTCGCAATAATTTTTGCTAACAAAGACGGTTCATTCGATTTACGCTCAACTGGAGTCGGAGCAGCTTCAGAAATAGAAAGCGCCACTGCCGCACTTTCAACTGCGGGTTGTTCAGCAACAACGGTTGTTTCCACATTACGAGAAACAAGAGATTCCTCAGTGCTTTCATCTTTCTCACAGTGAATTTTCGCTAAGTTATAGCTCAATTCATTCACTTCTTCGCCATCGCGTAAGCGGAAAACGCTAAAGTGTGGTGTTTCCATTGCTTCATTTGGTGCAACAATGACATCTACATTGTGACGTTTTTCAATATTGCTAATTGCTTTACGTTTTTCGTTAAGAAGATAAGAAGCAATTTGTACAGGCACAATCGTATGCACTTGCTTGGTGTTTTCTTTTAATGCTTCTTCCTCGATTAAACGCAAGATAGACAAAGAAAGAGATTCGTTATCACGCACTTTACCTGTTCCTTGACAACGAGGACAAATGTGATGTGAAGACTCACCTAATGAAGGACTTAAACGCTGACGCGACATTTCCAATAAGCCGAAGCGAGAAATACGGCTGATTTGAATTCGAGCACGGTCTTGACGAACGGCATCACGAATACGATTTTCCACTTCACGTTGGTGACGAACTGGCGTCATATCAATAAAATCGATAACAACTAAACCACCTAAGTCACGCAAACGTAATTGACGCGCAATTTCATCTGCCGCTTCAAGGTTAGTATTCAATGCCGTTTCTTCAATATCACCACCACGAGTAGAACGCGCGGAGTTAATATCAATAGCAGTTAATGCTTCGGTTACATCAATAACGATTGAACCGCCAGAAGGTAAACGCACTTCACGTTGGAATGCTGACTCGATTTGAGATTCGATCTGATAGTGGCTGAAAAGAGGCACTTCGCCTTGATAAAGTTTCACGCGATTGATGAAATCTGGGCGAACAAGTTTGATATGCTCTTTTGCTTTTTCAAACACTTTCGGGCTATCGATAAGGATCTCACCAATATCACGGCGCAAATAATCACGGATAGCACGTACAATCACATCACTTTCTTGGTGAATCAAGAAAGGCGCTGGACGATTTTGAGAGGCTTGTTTAATCGCTTCCCAATGGTGAAGTAAAACTTTTAAATCCCACTGCAACTCTTCTGGAGATTTACCCACACCTGCAGTACGAACAATCAACCCCACGCCTTCAGGCACATCTAATGAACTTAATGCCTCTTTTAATTCAGTGCGCTCATCCCCTTCGATACGACGAGAGATCCCACCCGCACGCGGATTATTTGGCATAATGACCAAATAACTACCCGCAAGAGAAACAAAAGTAGTTAAGGCAGCGCCTTTGTTTCCGCGTTCTTCTTTATTAACTTGAACAATAACTTCTTGGCCTTCGCTCAAGATATCGCGAATATTCGGACGACCTTGGAAAACATAATCATCGGGGAAATATTCACGAGCAATTTCTTTTAATGGTAAAAAACCGTGACGTTCTGCACCATAATCCACAAAAGCAGCTTCTAAGCTTGGCTCAACGCGAGTAATTTTCCCTTTGTAGATATTCGCTTTTTTTTGCTCGTGACCTGGGCTTTCAATATCCAGGTCAAATAAGAGCTGTCCGTCAACTAGCGCTACACGCAACTCTTCTTTTTGAGTCGCATTGATTAACATTCTTTTCATTGTCAATTCTCTTATTAAATATTTTAAAAGACCTCAAAATAAACTGCACTTTGCTTCGTTATCGACCTCGTGTTTCTCGCGCCAGTCAATCTCACGACTGTATGTTGCTGGGTGCATTGATAACGTTATTAAGCATAAACGTTTGCTTTATAAAACAACGCGATATTCCGCACGCGTTGCAAGCGGCTAATTCATTTTAAGAAAAATGTTGATTATCAATGTCTTATGCCGATTGCCGCATTGAGTTTTCACCAACAAAACTTATCCTTTTTTACGCAAATTCTTAGGCGTAAAAAGACGCTCTATTATCCATGGAAAATAGGAAATTAGCAAGGTATATATGGTTTAATAAATATCGGTTTTATAAATATAAATTAATTATTTCATCTTTGATGATTTCGACTGTCTTTCCTATACGATCACATCAAATTTTGCTAGACTTACCCCAAAAAATTTTCCTATAAATGAATTATCAAGATCAACTCTCTCACATATTCTCTCTCAATGGACAATTAAGTCAAAATATAAAGGACTTCAGTCCAAGGGCAGAACAACTCAGCATGGCTCAAGCCGTTGGTGATACCATTTATAATAAGTCTTCTCTTGTTATTGAAGCAGGTACAGGCACGGGCAAAACTTTGGCATATCTAGCACCAGTATTACTATTTAACAAAAAAACCATTATTTCGACTGGATCCAAAAATTTACAAGATCAGCTTTTCAATCGAGATCTTCCTGCTATCAAAAAAGCGCTTAATTTCACAGGAAAAATAGCCTTACTCAAAGGAAGAGCAAACTATCTATGTTTAGAACGATTAGATCAAGTTATTGCACAAGGAGTGCTTGGTGATAAATCCGTTTTAACGGATTTAAGTAAAGTTAGAAAGTGGAATAACAGCACAAAAACAGGTGATTTTACTGAATGTGTAGAACTTGCCGAAGACAGCCCTATCATTTCACAGCTAACTAGTACCGCGGAAAGTTGTTTAGGAACGGATTGTCCTAATTATAGCGAATGCTATGTTGCAGCAGCTCGGAGAAAAGCACTAAATGCGGATCTAGTGGTCATTAATCATCATTTGTTTTTTGCTGATATGGCTGTGAAAGAAACTGGATTTGGGGAATTAATTCCTCATGCAGAAGTGATTATTTTTGATGAAGCACATCAATTGCCCGATATTGCCAGTCAATATTTTGGGCAATCGCTCACCTCTCGACAGCTATTTGATTTATGCAAAGATATTAATATTGTTTATCGTACCGAACTAAAAGATATGCTGCAACTTGGCAGCACATCAGATACATTACTTAAAGTTGTACAGGATTTTCGTCTTTTATTAGGTGAAGAAAATAATACTCGTGGAAATTGGCGTGAATTTTATAAACAAAGTGCGGTAAAAAAAGCCTTTGATTTATTACAAGAAAAAATTAATTTTCTCTCCGAGGTGATTAAGCTTACATTAGGGCGTTCACAAACACTTGATAGTATTTTTGAACGTGTCGAATCAATAAAAAGTCAATTAAAGCGCCTAACCGAAACTAATATTGTGGGGTTTTGTTATTGGTATGAGGGAAATGGTCGTCAATTCGGCTTACATATTACACCGCTAACCGTGGCCGACAAATTTGGAGAACAACTGAAGATCAAAGAGGCCGCATGGATTTTTACTTCTGCAACATTAGAAGTAGGTGGAACCTTTAATCATTTTTGTCAACGATTAGGGATTGAACATGCAACACAAAAGATTTTACATAGTCCATTTAATTATCCTGAACAATCGTTACTTTGTGTTCCTCGTTATTTGCCAACTACCAATAAAACGCATACTTTAACATCATTAGGTGAAATGTTACTGCCAGTAATTGAAGCTAATAAAGGACGCTGCTTTGTACTTTGCACTTCTTATACAATGATGCGAGGATTAGCAGAATATTTTCGTGAAAAAAGTATGCTTTCAATTTTAGTACAGGGAGAAACCTCTAAAGGCAAATTATTGGAACAATTCACTTATACCTCTCATAGTGTACTTGTTGCAACATCTAGTTTTTGGGAAGGAATCGATGTTCGCGGTGATGCACTTTCCCTGGTGATTATCGATAAACTTCCGTTTACTGCACCTGATGACCCTTTATTAAAAGCACGTATTGAAGATTGCAAGCTACAGGGAGGCGATCCATTCAATGATATTCAAATTCCAGAAGCCGTGATTACGCTAAAGCAAGGCGTTGGGCGTCTAATTCGAGGTGTAAGCGATCGTGGCGTAGTGATTATTTGTGATAATCGTTTGGTTATGAGAAATTATGGCGAAACGTTTTTAAAGAGTTTGCCAAACTCAAGTCGTACCCGAGATCTCAATAAAGTGATACAATTCTTACAAAATCAATAAATGAGAAAAAATAATGACAAAGCTAACTTTATTAGCATTAGATACCTCTACTGAAGCCTGCTCAGTTGCACTACTATATAACGGTGAAAAAACACATTTAAATGAATTAGCGCAACGCACACACACCAAACGAATTCTTCCTATGGTTGATAAAATCTTGGCAAACTCAGGCTTGCATTTAAATCAAGTTAATGCTCTGGCTTTTGGGCGTGGTCCTGGTAGTTTTACAGGTGTAAGAGTGGGGGCTGGTATCGCACAAGGTTTAGCATTAGGTGCTGATTTACCAGTTATTCCTATATCAAATTTAACAGCAATGGCACAGGCTGCATTTGAATTATATCAAGCAAAAAAAGTTGCAGCCGCAATCGATGCGCGCATGGGGGAAGTATACTTTTCACAACTTATATGTGAAGATATTCACACTAATTTTGGAGAGGTTTCTCAATGGAGAGAAATAACACCGGAGCAAGTTTGCCCACCTGAACAAGCAATTTCTCAACTTCAAAATAACGATATTTTTTATGTAGGTACAGGTTGGGCTGCTTACCCACAATTTACAGAAAAAAATCTGAACGGTTCAGAAATTGAATTGCCAAATGCCTTATATATGTTATCCCTTGCTCAAACAGCATGGAAACAGCAACAAACTATTTCAGCGTTAGAAATTGAGCCTATTTATTTACGAAATGAAGTCACGTGGAAAAAGTTACCTGGACGCGAATAATATCATCGTGGAGGATAAGTGAAAATGAAAGGAAAAATAAGCATATTTTTGACCGCACTTTGTTTAGGTCTAACAGGCTGTATTACTCCACCAAGAGGATTAGAAAATGAACAGTTTTCTATTACTAGCTATAAAGAAATTACATCTCAAGATCTGAGTTGCCACTGTAAAAATATCCGATTAGGCGGCAAAATTGTACAAACTACCATTTTATCTCATCATACTAAAATCGAAGTACTTAGTTTACCTGTATCATCTTTATCTGGAAAACCTTTCGTAGAATCACAATCTGATGGCCGTTTTATCGTTTATTTCGATGGTTTTATAGATCCCGAAAATTTAAAAGACCGTTATATCACAATTGGCGGACAATTAATTGGTTCAGAACCAGGTAAAATAGAACAGGCTAATTATACTTATCCTGTTATTAAACCAAATAAATACCGTCTTTGGACGCTAAGTACAAACTATTATTATCCTGAAGATGATTGGGACGATGATTGGGGATTCTGGAGATGGCGATACCAACCTCGGTATATCCAACCCGAAATTCGCTATTATTTGAATTAAATGATAAAATCTTGGAAATTTTCCAATAAACTAGGATAAAAAATGGAAAAAATTTGGTTTCAAAACTATCCAGAAGGTTCTGAAAAATTTCTGGATACATCAAAATATGAGTCAATTCTGGATATGTTTGATAAAGCTGTACGTGAGCACCCCGACCGTCCAGCTTATATCAATATGGGACAAATACTTACATTCCGAAAATTAGAAGAGCGTAGTCGTGCTTTTGCTGCCTATTTACAAAACGAATTTAAACTTCAACGTGGCGATCGTGTAGCATTGATGATGCCAAACTTATTGCAGTACCCTATTGCACTTTTTGGTATTTTACGGGCTGGTCTGATCGCAGTAAATGTTAACCCACTTTACACACCAAGAGAATTAGAACATCAACTACAAGACAGTGGTGCGGTGGCAATCATTGTTGTATCTAATTTTGCCTCAACTTTAGAAAAAGTTGTCTTCAACACGAATGTAAAACATGTCATTTTAACAAGGATGGGGGATCAGCTCTCTTTCGGTAAACGTACAATCGTTAATTTCGTTGTAAAATATATCAAAAAGCTCGTCCCTAAATACAAGTTACCACATGCAGTAACATTTCGAGAAGTATTAAGCATCGGAAAATATCGTCAATATGTACGCCCCGATGTTGTTCGAGGTGATCTGGCATTCCTACAATATACTGGAGGTACAACTGGCGTCGCTAAAGGGGCAATGTTAACGCATGGAAATATTATTACTAATGTTTTCCAAGCTAAATGGATCGCAGAACCCTTTATTGGTGATCATACGCGTACTCATTCTGCAATTTTAGCCTTACCGCTCTATCACGTTTTTGCATTAACCGTAAATTGCTTATTATTTTTAGAATTAGGCGTTACCGCAATTTTAATCACTAATCCACGTGATATTGATAGTTTTGTAAAAGAGCTAAAAAAATATCAATTTGAAGCTATTACAGGAGTAAATACGTTATTTAATGCTTTATTGAATAACGAAAACTTCAAAGAGGTGGATTTTTCAGCATTAAAACTCTCTGTAGGTGGAGGGATGGCAATTCAGCAATCTGTTGCAACACGTTGGCATGCTCTAACGGGTTGTAATATTATTGAAGGCTACGGCATGACAGAGTGTTCACCGCTTATTGCTGCTTGCCCAATTAATGTAGTAAAACACAATGGCACCATAGGCGTACCAGTTCCAAATACTGACATTAAAATTATCCAAGATGATGGAACCGAAGCCAAAATTGGTGAACCTGGCGAATTATGGGTAAAAGGCGAACAAGTCATGAAAGGTTATTGGCAATGCCCAGAGGCAACAAGTGAAGTTTTAAAAGATGGTTGGATGGCAACTGGCGATATTGTAATTATGGATGAAACTTATAGCCTTCGTATTGTTGATCGTAAAAAAGATATGATACTAGTCTCAGGCTTTAACGTATATCCAAATGAAATTGAAGACGTAGTAATGCTTAATGATAAAATCTCAGAAGCTGTTGCTATCGGGGTACCACATGAAGTATCAGGTGAAACTATCAAAATTTTTGTAGTAAAAAAAGATGATAGTCTAACACGTGATGAAATTCGCCAGCATTGTCGACAATATCTTACAGGCTATAAAGTTCCAAAAGAAATTGAATTCCGTGATGAATTACCAAAAACGAATGTAGGAAAAATTCTACGTCGCGTACTTCGAGATGAAGAAATCGCAAAACGTTCCGTTCATTAAATAAATGGGATAGCAATATCCCATTTCCTTGTTAAATCTTCCTGTTGAAATACGACAATGATAAAAGAATGCCAAAATTTACCGCACTTTTCTCTTATTACAACTAATACTAAGCTTTCAGAAATTTGCCTTTTGGCCCAACAACAGGATATAGTTGCGTTAGACACCGAATTTATACGCATATCAACTTATTTCCCAAAACTGGGATTAATCCAACTTTATGACGGCAAACGAGTGTCTTTAATTGATCCACTTATGATCACTGATTTTTCGCCTTTTGTTAAACTACTTGCTGATTCTCATGTTCTCAAAGTATTACATTCTTGTAGTGAAGACTTAGTAGTGTTCTCGCAGGAATTTAATCAGTTGCCTACCCCCATGATAGATACACAAATTATGGCTCGTTTCCTTGGACTCGGTATGTCTGCAGGTTTGGCAAAATTAGTCCAACAATATCTGAATATAAAAATAGATAAAGGTGCAACTCGTACTGATTGGATTAAACGTCCTCTTTCAAAAATACAATTACAATATGCGGCGGGTGATGTATGGTATTTACTTCCTCTGTATCACATTCTGCAACAAGAACTCTCCCAAACGCCTTGGTTAAAAGCTGTAAAGGAAGACTGTGAACTCGCACTTATCAAAACATATAAATTAAAAGAACGAGATTCGAATAAAGCCTATTTGGATATTCCAAATGCATGGAAACTGAAGCCTTTAGAATTAGCTCGCTTAAAAGTTTTAGCAACATGGCGACAAAATATTGCTGTAAAGCGAAATTTAGCCTTGTCTTATATTGTAAAATCAGAACATCTTTGGAAAGTAGCAAAGTACAATCCTCGTAATATAGCTGAGATGCTTGAACTGGGTCTAACTCATAATGAGATCCGAATCTATGGAAAAAAAATTCTTCAGCTCCTTGTCCAAGCTAGCCAGATATCTCCTAATAATTATCCACAGAAAATAGTTAGAATTTCTGAAGATCCTCGTTATAAACAAACAATTCGTTCACTACAAGAGCAAGTGACTGCACTCACTCCAGGAGGGCTATCACCAGAAATCATAGCGAGTAAACGAACATTAGAAGAATTAATAAAATGGGTGTGGAAAAAAGAATGTTCATCTAATAAATTACCGGAATTACTCATAGGTTGGCGTAAACAAATAGGTGATATATTGGTGAAAGAAATCAAAATAATAACAGATACCTAGTCTATGTCTCCAAGAGATCAGAATTAGAGCTAAAAATAATCTCTGATTAGAAGTATTATCTAAACTGAAAAGTAGTAATATTTATCTCTCAAGAGATATCTAAAAGATTATTAAGAATACATAAGTTTTGTATATCAAAAATCCAATAATACTGATTTTTGTAAATGATCGAAATATAAGTCCCATATCTCTTTCGGCACGAGCTATTATCTTTAATTCTATTTTTTATAATAGTTGTTAGTTAAAAT